>JASGGE010000033.1:0-29424 GCA_047605205.1 Siphonobacter sp. | reverse complement strand
AACTTCACAAATTCTTTGGCAATACGAATCGGATTATACTCTGAATTGTGCATATACTTTTTAGGGAAGCTATCTCCTGGAATCCCAGCAATGTGTTCTTCTACCAAAGTCGTCTGATCAACCAGATAGTTTACATCATTGGGCGAAAGCATGTGTTCCAGTTCCAGTCCGTAAATGCGTGAAGCATCGGCCCGTTTGATATAGAAGTAATCGTATACGTCATTGAGTCGGTTCACAATCCGAATCCGAAAGGGACGTGTATTTCCAAACGTACAGTAATCAATCCGGTCAATGTACTTATGCTCGACAATCTGAATATTACCAGAAATATTCAGCATGGCATAGGCCTTCTTTAAACCGGTATGAATGGCTTCAATTTCGTTAGGCGGATAAATAGGGCACTCCCACAGAGTATCCCGGCCATTCTTGTCAATCAATGGAAAAGACTCCTGAAAATTCAGTAGATCAGCATAGCCAATGGGTAGTTTGGCTTCGCGTTGATAGGTGTGCAAATATTTATGAAGGCCATAGCTAATTGGAAAAAGAGGCTTTTTCCGCTCAATGGTCACGTCTTCTTTCATCCCAGAATAAGTTTTCAGTTTCTATCCCCGGCAATTAAAACGTTTTCAGTTAGATAAAAATGTGAAACTTTAAAATAGTAATTCCTGGCCAGAAAAACAGGCATCCGGCCAGGAATAAGAACGTTGAAAATAAATATCAAGCACAAAACAAAAACTTATTCGTACCGTAAGGCTTCAATTGGATCCAGACGAGCTGCTTTCTGAGCAGGATAATATCCAAAAAACATACCAGTGAGGGCACAAACAAAGAAAGAAATTACGATAGACGACTGCGAAATAATAGTCGGCCAGCTAAGCACCGATGAAACCACCAAGGAAGCTGAAATTCCTAATACAACCCCTATTACTCCTCCGGTGATGCTAATGATAATAGCCTCGATCAAAAACTGAAGGAGAATGTCCGTTCCCCGGGCTCCGATGGACATCCGCAAGCCAATTTCCCGCGTACGCTCCGTTACGGATACGTACATGATATTCATAATACCAATGCCACCAATTACCAGTGAAATTCCTGCCACTGCTGTTAATAAGGTGGTCATCATGCTGCTGGTTGAGCTTAGTGTTTTAATGAGTTCGGCCTGGGTTCGAACCGTAAAATCATCCTCTTCATCTGTACGGAGTTTATGGTTTTGCCGTAAGAGAGTGGTTATTTGATTGGTAGCTTCTTCAGAAGCATCTTCACTAATAGCAGAAGCGTAAATAGTCTGAAAATACGTACTTGCGGTAATCCGTTTCTGAACCGTGGTATAAGGTGCAACGATAATATCGTCCTGGTCTTGTCCGAACGTGTTTTGTCCTTTAGGGTTGAGTGTTCCAATTACTTGAAGTGGCGTTTTCCCAAAACGAATAATTTGACCAATCGGATTTTCATTATTCGTAAATAAGTTATCAATAACCGTTTGCCCGATTAAACAGACCTTGGCTGAAAGTCGTATTTGATCATCTGTGAAATTAACTCCGTCGGCCAGTGAAAGCTTGCGAATATCCAGATATTGTGGGCCTACCCCCTGAATAGTGGTTGGCCAGTTATTAGCACCTTTAATGGCTTGCCCACTCGACGACACTCCGGGGGAAATACCATTAATATTCGTAACTTCTCGTTGTAATAAATTCACATCGCTTTGAGTGAGTGACTGGATATTGCTAGATTCCATTCGAACTCCTCCGGGAGCTTCATTATTATAGGGCATAATTGTAATCATATTTGAGCCCATATTAGAAAGTGAAGACTGGATACTCTGCTTTGACCCTTCGCCAATAGACATCATCGTAATTACCGCTGCTACACCGATGATAATGCCCAGCATCGTCAGAAAGGCCCGCAGCTTGTTTCGTTGCAAAGCCTTAAAGGCTATCCGTATAAGGTTTAGTATTTTCATGATTATTTTAAGTTCAGGGTTAATGGTGTGGAGTTTAGAGTTAAATAATCCGGGTCTTGAGGAAGTTTTTATTCAACTCTTTAACACTAAACTCAAAACGGCTCAATAGTCTTCCGAAATACCCATTGCTTCCAGGGCATCTTTGGCAGAACGTACGTTTTCATTGGGGGTATCTTTCTGTACTTTCCCATCTCGAAGCATTATTGTACGGCTGCTAAACGCGGCTATATCCGGCTCGTGAGTTACGAATACAATTGTTTTTTTTTCCTTTTGATTAAGCTCCTGCATAAGAGTCATGATCTCATAGGACGTACGTGTATCCAGATTTCCGGTGGCTTCATCAGCCAGAATCATTACGGGCTGATTCACTAATGCCCGGGCAATAGCAACACGCTGCTGTTGCCCTCCGGATAACTGGCTAGGGGTATGATCATAGCGATCTGCCAATTTCACTAACTCAAGAGCATGCATAGCACGTTCCCTTCGTTCCTTCGTATTAACTGAAGAATTATAAAACAATGGGAGTTCTACGTTTTCCAGAGCAGACGTCCGTGGTAACAGATTATAGGCCTGAAAAACAAACCCTATTTTCTGGTTTCTAAGGTTCGCCAGTTCATCTTTGCTAAGGTTTTTTACATTTACCCCGTCTAACAGATACGTGCCATCAGTAGGTTTGTCCAAACAGCCCAGAATATTTAACAAGGTTGATTTCCCAGAGCCACTACTTCCCATAATAGTCACAAACTCTCCAATACCTACGTCAAATGAAACGCCTTTCAAAGCTCTTACGATCTGGTTTCCCACCAGAAATTCACGCTTGATTTCGTGTATATCTAAAATAGACTGGCTCATCGTCTTTTCCCCATACGAGGCAAAAAAGGGTTCGTACTTTCACTATTCCCGGCATTAGTTGCTCCAGACTTTGTACCAATAATAATTTTATCCTGAGCCGTTAATCCTTCCAGTATTTGCACTTGTGTATTATCGTTCAGGCCCGTTTTTACCTTCTTCTGAACAATAGTATTATTATTTTCCAGTACCCATACATAGGCTACATTTGACTGCCCCTGAGAATTTTCTGACGGAATTTCGCTTTGCTTTTGAGGCACAAATCTGAATTTTTTATTCAATGCAGAAGAGTCAGGAGTGTACTTGATTGCTTTCACGGGAATTAACAAAGCATTTGATACTTCATTAGTGTAAATCGTAATCGTAGCGGTCATCCCCGGTTTAAGTTTCAAATCATCATTACTGGCATTGATAATGGTTGTGTAAGTAACAACATTCGAAGAAGTAGATGCCTGAAGACGGATTTCTGAAACAGATCCATTAAACAAAACGTCGAGATAGGCATCTACGGTAAATGTAACACGCTGCCCTTCTTTTACATTTCCAATATCTGCTTCATCAACCTTGGCAGCTACCTGCATTTTGGTAATATCCTTGGCTATACTAAACAACGTTGGTGTGCTGAAACTTGCTGCGACGGTCTGGCCAACACTGACACTTCTCCCCAGCACTACCCCATCCATGGGTGAATAAATTTTGGTAAAAGAGAGGTTTTTCTGAGCGGCTCTAAGTTGAGCTTTAATGCTATTTACTGCTGCTTTTGAAGTAGCGTACGTATTCACTGCCAAATCGTATGCGGCTTTACTAATAGCCCCTACTTCGTAAAGTTGTTTCTGACGGGCAAAATTGGCAGCCTGGTAGGCTTCATTACTTTCTGCCTCTGCCAGGCTTCCTTTATACTGATCTACTGTTGCCTGCAATAAAGTAGGATCTAGCTCAGCCAATAACTGCCCTTTTTTTACAACTGAATTATAGTCTGCATGGATTTTACTGATAATCCCTGAAACCTGACTTCCCACAACTACCGTATCTACGGGTTGAATAGTACCCGTAGAGGTTACCGTCTCGGCAATTTTCCCAATACCAGGTTGTTGAGTATCTACTGTAATCTCAACTTCTTTTTCACGGAAAAATAAAAACCAAACCGCCAACCCTATACTACCCACCACCGCTATACTTATCAATATTACTTTACTACGTTTCATAGTCAATTACAGATTAGTTAAGGGTGAGTGGTTCGCCCTTATAGAATTGATAGATTTTTAAGGAAAGAATCGCATTATACTTAGCCTGTATATACGATTGCAGAGCTTGTATATACAGGTTTCTCTGTTGAATGTATTCAACGGTATTTACTGAGCCAATCCGAAGCTCCTCAGAAGTAATTCGGTTTGCTTCTTTGTAATATTTTAACTGTTCAGTAGCTGAAGTATACTGCCCGTTTGCATTAAGTGTATTAATATACGTTTGTTCAACACTTTGAGACAGGGTAGTTTTAGCACTAAATAAATCAAGCTTTGCTTGCTCAATGCTGATACGAGCCTTCGCTTCATTTGTTTTATTTAGCTTCTGCGTAAAGATTGGAATGGACGCCGAAACACCTAGTTGTTGATACAAACTGTTATTGGCAAGGTTTAGAGTAGAATAGGCTGAATTCGTACCGAAGCTTACGCCTAAAGCTCCACTCATGCTAACAGTAGGTTTATAACCTGCCATTGCTTTTTTCAGATCCAGTTCGGCCGAAGCAACATTTATTTCTCCATTTTTTATTTCAGGTCGAGTATCCAAAGCCGTACTTACTACTTCTTCTAAAGCTGGCACGTACGATTCCTTGATTAGGGTATCAGGTTTTACGACGTCAAATTGCGATAAAGTAGGTAATTGCAATAATTGCTTTAAAGTCAATTTATCCTGACGTTCTGTATTAATTGCAGTAGTTAACGTATACTGATCACTCGCTAATTGAGCTTCTAATTGCACCACATCCTTTTTAGCCACTGTTCCTGCATCATACTGTTGTTGCATTTGTTTCAGTTGAGCTTGCGACATCTTTACCAGATCTTCTGAGTAGATGATCGATTCTTTATCAACAAGAATATTCAGATAGGCCTGCACCACCTGAAGAGAAATGCTGTTTTCGGCCTCTAGGATACTTAGGTTAGCTGATTGTACTAGTAGATTCTTTTGTGCAACGTCATTACGCAGATACCCTCCACGATAGAGTGTCCAGGAGGAACTCACAGCAACGGAACCAGAAGTGTTATATACCGCCCCACTATTGTCGCTACTACTAGTATAACGGTTGATATTTTGTGAAACAGCCCCATACAGGTTAGGGTAAAGTACTCCTTTTGAGTAAATTAAATTTTGCTGACTGGTAGCCTTTGAAAGTCGTTGAGTATTGATGGACACATTATTTTCACGTGCATACTGCAGGCATTGTTCCAGATTCCAAACTCTGGCCGAATCACTTTGAGCCTGCGTGACCCAAGCGATCGTACTCAAGACGAGTACCTGAAAAGCTCGTATTACATATTTGGGCTTCATTCGATTATATAGTTTAAACTCACCGCTTGCTCTTTTTTTAGTATAATGAATCCAAAAGAACCATGCAAGGTTATGAACTATCCCGTTTTGAATAAACTCTTATCTACTAAATGCCCTATTTATATTGCTGATTACCCGCAATGAAAAGATAAACCTTTAGGAGATATAGCTATTTTCTGTAGCCTGTTTATAGAATACAGCTCTGTTTAAGCCTCCTATGTGGCTGATGCACACTTTTACACACCTTTAATACCAATGCTATTGACAAACGTGTTGTTTTTACAGCAAATTCGCTACCTATTTACATTCATCCCTGCAGGCATGAAACCTAATCGAATCTCATTGTTGTTAACCCTGCTGGCAAGCTGTACGCTTGCAGTGGCACAAGAGCCAAGCAATAAGTCTGTACCTATGGAAGAAAACCCTCTGCTTAAAGCGTTTAATACGCCATTCCAAACACCCCCTTATCATCAAATTAAAGTCTCACAGTTTATTCCAGCTATTGAAGAAGGAATGGAACAGGGGCGGCAGGAAATTAACATCATTGTTAGCAATGCAGCTAAGCCAACCTTTCAAAATACAATTGTAGCACTCGAACACGCCGGTGAAACCCTTAGCCGGGTGATACCCGTGCTTTACCACCTCAATGGGGCAGAAACTACGCCTGAGCTTCAGCAGGTTGTCCGTCAGGCGTCACCCCTTCTAACGGATTATCAAAATGATATTTCTCTCAATGAAACGTTATTTGCCCGCGTGAAAGCCGTTTGGGATCAGCGTAATCAGTTGAAGCTGACCACAGAAGACCAAATGTTACTTGAAAAAACCTACAAAGGGTTTGCCCGTAACGGAGCTAATTTATCAGAAACAGATAAAACCAGACTCCGGGCCATTAATAAAGAACTCTCGCAACTTTCCATCGATTTTAGCGAACATAATCTCGCCGAAACCAACGAATATACCTTAGTCGTTACGGATGAAAACCGGCTTTCGGGCTTACCTGAATACCTGAAAGAAGCAGCAAAAGCCACTGCGAAAAAGCTGAATAAAGAGGGTTGGGTATTTACACTACAGGCTCCTAGTTATGGGCCTTTTATGCAGTATGCCGATGATCGTGAGCTTCGTAAAACCTTATGGTTGGCCTATAATAAACGTGGTTTTAATGGTGACAAAAACGATAATCAGGAAATTATCCGGAAAATCGTAAAACTTCGATATGAAAAAGCTCAGCTACTAGGTTACAAGACCTGGGCCCATTATGTACTGGAAGAACGTATGGCCGAAACCCCCGAAAAAGTATTGGAGTTTGAAGAAAACTTATTGAGCCACGCCAAACCAGCCGCAGAACGGGAAATTAAAGAATTAACTGCCTTTGCCAGATCACAGGGATATCCGGAAGAAGTTCTCCAGCGTTGGGATGCGGGTTATTACGCCGAAAAGCTAAAAAAGGAAAAATACGCCATCAATGACGAATTACTGAAGCCTTATTTCAAACTCGAAAACGTGCTGGAAGGTCTCTTTTCCTTAACCAACAAGCTGTATGGCCTGACTTTCAAGGAACGTAAGGATATCCCGACCTGGAATGAGGAAGTAAAAACCTATGAAATCCTGGATGAAAAAGGAAACCTGTTTGCCATCTGGTACGGTGATTATTTCCCGCGGGCGGGTAAGCGTGCCGGGGCCTGGAATACGGGTACTCTTTCCCAACACATGGCCGGAAGCAAAGACATCCGGCCACACGTGATCAACGTTTGTAATTTTACTCGACCCACAGAATCAACGCCATCTTTACTGACATTCCGGGAAGTAGAAACGTTATTCCATGAGTTTGGCCATGCCTTGCACGCGATGAGTTCACATGTTAAATATCAGGCTTTAAGTGGAACCAGTGTTTCCTGGGACTTCGTTGAATTACCCAGTCAGTTTATGGAAAACTTCTGCCTGGAACCCGAAGTATTGAAACTGTTTGCCAAACACTATAAAACCGGCGAAATAATTCCCCAGGAATACATTGAGAAACTGAAAGCTTCGTCAAACTTTATGGCAGGCGTGGGTACTACCCGACAAATTAACCTTGGATTGACCGACATGGCCTGGCACGGACAGGCTCCTACGGGTGCTTCCGTAGCAGATGTGGAAGCAAAGGTTGCCGCAGAAACGGAAGTTTATCCATTAGTACCAGAAACGGCAACAAGCCCAGCCTTTGCTCATATCTTTGCAGGCGGTTATTCGGCGGGTTATTACTCGTATTTATGGAGTGAAGTACTCGATGCCGATGCCTTTGATTTGTTCAAGCAAAAAGGTATTTTCAATAAACAGGTTGCAAAATCCTTCCGGGATAATGTTCTTTCGAAAGGTGGCACCGAAAAACCAATGACATTATATAAACGTTTCCGTGGCCGTGAACCACAGCCCGAAGCCATGTTACGTCGTTCGGGTTTAATCACTCAATAAATACCGTTTAATTCTGAACTAAACCAGCTTTCCCAACGAAAGCTGGTTTTCTTTTTTACCCCAAAACTGCTAAAAGTCATTCCTCCCCTGCATGGTTTTTTATACGTTTGGGTGTATGGAAGACTTAATGAACTACTGAAAGCCCTTGCTGATCAGACTCTTATTGAAAAATTAAATGCTTTTCTGGATGAACAGTATGGACCTACGGACCTACGCCCGAACGAATATCCAGCAGGAATTGAAGACACTCCGCTGAACCTTTCCCTACCTTTGTGCCGTTTCTTCCTGATTAAGAATTAAATGCTATGACTACTCAATATGACGTTGTAATTGTTGGAGCAGGCCCAATAGGCCTGGCTTGCGGCCTGGAAGCAAAAAAGCATAATCTGAGCTATATCATTCTGGAAAAGGGTTGCCTGGTCAATTCGCTTTACAACTATCCCGCCAATATGACTTTCTTTTCGACCAGCGACCGACTGGAAATTGGTGGAATTCCTTTTGTATCCAATAATGCAAAACCAACCCGCCCGGAATCGCTGGAATATTACCGCCGGGTAGCGATGTCTAATCAATTAAATATCAAGCTTTTTACAAGGGTTAAAGAGATCAAGGCTAGCCAAATAACACGTTACGAAATCCAGACTACGAAAGGAATCTATTACTCCGATCACGTAGTTATTGCAACGGGATTTTATGACATTCCGAATCTGTTACATATCCCGGGAGAAGAGCTTCCTAAAGTAACCCACTACTATAAAGAACCCCACTTTTATGCAGGTATGAATGTAGTAGTAATTGGAGCGAATAATTCTTCAGTAGATGCTGCTTTAGAAACGTATCGTAAAGGAGCGAATGTAACGATGGTTATTCGGGAAGGAGAAATTGGAAAACGGGTTAAATACTGGGTAAAACCAGATATTGAAAACCGAATAGCCGAGGGCTCTATTACCGCTTATTTTCATTCGAATCTGGTGGCCATTCGCGAAACAGAAGTGGATATTCAAACGCCAGAAGGGTTAATCACGATCCGGAATGACTTTGTTATTGCGGCCACGGGGTATCAACCTGATTTTCCGTTTTTACGAAAAATTGGTATTAAGCTTTCTGAAGACACAAAATGTTATCCAGAATATAATCCTGAAAATCAGGAAAGTAATTTACCAGGAATATACCTGGCTGGGGTAGTTTGCGGGGGCATGGATACACACGTCTGGTTTATCGAAAATTCACGGGTTCATGCTGAAAAAATCATTCAAAAAATCAGTACTGAACACATTCATAGTTAACATTCCGGATCAGGATTTATGGATAATTATGTTCATTCATAAATCCTGATCTGGACAAAAATTTCAAACCACTATGAACCTGCTTGACCTATCTAAAATGATTGATCATGCCCTGTTACATCCTACCCTTACTGATGATGAATTAGAAGCAGGCTGTAGCCTGGCCCGCCAGTACAATGTTGCTTCAGTTTGTATTAAGCCTTATGCTGTTAAGCAGGCCGCAGGATTATTAGAAGGTAGTAGTGTTTTGGTATGTACCGTTATTGGGTTCCCGCATGGAAGTAATACCATTGAAATTAAGCTGGCTGAAACATTACAGGCCTGCCGCGATGGAGCTACCGAAATTGATATGGTCGTGAATATTGGTAAGGTATTAAGTGAAGACTGGTCATACGTAACCAATGAAATTCAGGCAATCCACGAAGCTTGTCGGCAAAACGGAGCTATTTTAAAAGTCATCTTTGAAAATGATTTTTTATCTGACCCTCGTTTTATTATTAAACTCTGTGAAATCTGCACTTGCTTAAACGTTGAGTTTGTAAAAACTTCTACTGGTTTTGGGTTCGTAAAAAGCTCCGACGGACAGTATAATTACCAGGGAGCCACTCCTTTTGATCTGCAAATCATGCTTAATCATATCGCCCCAACGGTTTTAGTAAAAGCTTCGGGTGGTATACGTACATTAGCCGAAGTACTCGAATTTCGTAAAATTGGCGTTAGCCGAATTGGCACCAGTTCTACTAAAGCCATTTTAGATGAAGCTAAAAAAGCTTTTTCCTAAATCATTCTTTCTCACTTACCTTACTATTCGTTATGCTTGACCTCGGCTTTGTTTCTGCAATTCTGGCGGACTATAATCTTGAAAATGTCTTAAAATTCGCCTCACAACATGGCTTCAAATGCGTGGAAGTAATGTGCTGGCCCCGTGACAACTCCGATACACGCCGGTATGCCGGCGTTTCTCATGTAGACGTAGACACGCTAGATCTTCAGGGCATTGCCAATGTAAAAAGCCGGCTAAGGGAATACGGCCTGTATTTCTCAGGCCTGGGCTACTACCCTAACCCACTTGATCCGGATCCGGAAAAGGCCGAGTTTTACCGGGAGCATATCAAGAAAGTCATTCGGGCTGCTGCCAAGCTGAACGTTCCGGTAGTTAACACCTTTATTGGCCGAAACCCTTCATTGACAATTAAAGAAAACCTGAAACTCGTAGCCGAACATTGGCCAGCAATCATCAAAGTTGCAGAAGAATGTAACGTTAAGATTGGGATTGAGAATTGTCCCATGTGGTATACCGACGACGAATGGCCCGGAGGTAAAAATCTGGCAACCACACCTGTCATCTGGGACCAATTATTCGAGATTATTCCCTCACGTATTCTGGGGCTCAACTATGATCCAAGCCATTTAATCTGGCAGATGATGGACGAAATTCGTCCTATCTACGATTACAAAGAACGATTGCATCACATTCACATCAAAGACGTAAAAGTATATCGTGATAAGCTAGATCGAGTCGGAATTATGGCGAATCCCGGCGAATATCATTCTCCCAAATTACCTGGATTAGGCGACGTAAACTGGAAAGCTTTTTTTGCCGCACTTACCGACATACGTTATCGTGGCCCTGTAGTAATTGAAGTGGAAGATAAAGCCTACGAAGGAAGCCTGAAAGATGTGCAGGCGGCTATTCTTACTTCCCGCAACTACTTAAAGCAGTTTTTAGGGTATGATTTCTAGCGACATAGAAGTTAGTAATGCTTTATTCATCCAGAAAAGGCGGATCATCTTATCCGCCTTTTTGCCATTAGTACTAAGCTACTTCAAAAAAATTCATTTCAGAATGATCTTTGGGCCCTAGCCATTATTAATAGGCCTAATACCAGAAAATCGCAAACAGAAAACGACAACATGACACTTATTCGTAAAGGAACTTTTATTCGTAAAGCGAAAGATATCACCATTGGAAGTACACTGACTATGGCGGTACTTACCGGGTCTGTGGTAATACAGAGCTGTGGTAGTTCAAACGAAACCGAATACGAAACCCGCGAAGAAACTTCATTCAGCAAAGGAGTACGAACGTATATTACCGAAGTAGAGCCCGGCCAATTTAAAATTACCGATGAAGTATCCGTTCCAGCGGATAGTTCCCGGGCCATCGTTCGTTATTATGACGGCCATCGCGATACCTTAACGGCTCAGGCAGCCAAAGCATTAATTGACCGAGAAGTAATAAACAATCCGCATTACGTACAGGGTCACCATGGCCTGGGGAGTGCCTTGCTTTGGGGAGGTATGGGTTACTTCCTGGCGAATTCCCTCCAAAATAGACAATATCAGCAATATTACGACCGAGAACGTAACCGGGCTAGTTATTACAGCAATGCGGGCATTTATACACGTGCCAATCAGGTTCAGGATGAGGTTCGTAGCTCCCGTACGACCCGCACCATCCGTACCTCCCGCCCCTCAAAAGGCCGTAGTGGCTTTTTTAGTCGAATGTCTAGCCGTGGATTTGGCGGTTAAAGATAGAATTTCTAAACTCGGGCTGTTGATAAAACCTCGCTATGAACTATCGATTGCTCATTATCCTGCTCTTTTGGGCTTATATGGTATCTGCTCAGGATCTGAGTTTGTACCAAAAGAAAGAATACACCCATTCTAACGGGAAGGTCCTGCCCTATCGGATTTTATATCCTGAACATTACGATAAGTCAAAGAAATATCCTTTAGTATTATTTCTGCACGGAGCCGGAGAACGTGGCTCAGATAATGAAAAACAGTTAACGAATGGTGGCAAGCTTTTCTTGGAGCATCAACAGGATTTTCCCTGCATTGTTGTTTTTCCGCAGTGTCCGCAGGATAGTTATTGGGCATCCGCCAAAATAGACCGTTCTACCACTCCACTAACCATTGGTTTCAATTACACTAACGCACCTAACTGGCCACTAACTTCAGCAATAGAGTTACTCAAGCAACTCAGTAAAGAGGAAGGTGTAGACACCAAACGCATGTATATCATTGGCTTATCAATGGGCGGAATGGGTACTTTTGAAACGCTCTACCGATATCCAAAAGTATTTGCAGCGGCAGTTCCCATCTGCGGCGGTGGTGATGTAGAAAAGTATGACAAACGAATTTTGAAAACCTCGTTTTGGGTATTTCATGGGGCAGAAGACAATGCCGTAGAGGTCAAAAACTCCCGGCAGATGGTCGAGAAACTACATACTCTTCATGCCAACGTGAAGTATACAGAGTATCCGAATGTCGGACATAACAGTTGGGTCAATGCCTTTGCCGAACCAGATTTACTTCCCTGGCTTTTTTCCTACAAACGTAAAAAAGCGAAATTCAACTAAAATCGTTATGAAACCGCTCATCATACTCCTATGCACTTACGTGGTAACATTACTGTTTATGTGGTTTTGGAGCTACGAATGGTATTATCGTTTTGCCGGAAACCTGGGCATGAGTGCAATGCTGCTCTTCACGGCAATAGGTCACTTTGCCTTTTCAAAAGGAATGGTAATGATGATTCCCGCAATAATTCCTTACAAAAAACAACTAGTCTGGTTTACGGGTATACTGGAAATTCTGGCCGCCATTGGTTTACTCATCCCCGATACGCGTCATCAAACCGCCGGTGCACTTCTAATTTTCTTTATTCTGATCTTACCCGCCAATATTTACGCTGCACAACATCACATTGACTATCAGAAAGGCACAAAAGATGGAGATGGCCTGAATTATCTCTGGTTTCGGGTTCCATTACAACTCTTCTTTATAGGTTGGGTATGGTATTTCAGCTGGTGATAGTTGATCTTACTGGCTCCTAAAGCGTATGAACCAAATTTCACCTATACTTTTGTAAGATGATTTTTCGGCATACCACCGCTTGACCGGCAACCCAAAATTCAACTACCTTCGTAACAAAAATTATAGAGCTTCTTGAAAATTGAACAAAACATAGAACTATTAAAATACTTGCTGTCATTAATGAAAATGTCAGTTGAAGAACTTTGGCACAAAACTTGGGCTGACTCTCCGCGGTTATCACAGCATCGTAAAGCCGCCGGATGTTAAGATGCGTTTCAATACATAGCGTTTTACTTTTTACCCATCCACTTAATATCATAATCGTTTGAAAATTCTTTTAGCCTCCTTGTTGATCTTCGTTTCGGTTTCACTTTTCGCTCAACTTCCAACCGTAGAGATGATCTCCAAGCATGTTCATTACCTGGCTTCTGATAAGATGAAAGGACGGGGAACTGGTAGTAAAGAAAATGCGAAAGCTGCCAGATACATTCAAAAACACTTTAAACGCTATGGATTAACTCCTCTGGGAACAGAGGGGTACCTACAACCTTTTACGGCCAAGGTACGACGCGTCGTGGTACCCGATAGTTTGCGTAAAGCAGCCAATGTCATTGGATTTCTCGACAACGGTGCAGAATATACTATTGTAATCGGTGCCCATTATGATCACTTAGGGCTAGGCCGGCAAGGAAGTTCGCTGGCTAAAAACCCGCAAGGACAAATTCATAATGGTGCGGATGATAATGCTTCGGGTGTAGCAGGTTTACTGGAATTAGCTCGCTACTTTACTCAAAATAAACAAAAGGAAACTTATAACTTCCTATTTATGGCTTTTGGGGCAGAAGAGCTTGGCTTACTAGGCTCTAAGTATTTCCTTAACAACCCGACTGTTCCATTACAAACGCTTGATTTTATGGTTTGTATGGACATGATTGGCCGTTATGATCCAAATCGTGGGATTGGTATTGGTGGGTTCGGAACTAGTGATGGATGGCCGGAAATCTTTAAAGGCGTACAAAGTAGTATTAACTTTTTTACGGATCGACCCGGAAATGGCGGCTCTGATAATGCGTCTTTCTACAATAAACAAATTCCGGTATTATTCTTCCATACGGGCGGGCACCCAGATTACCATAAACCAACTGATGACGCCGATAAGATTGACTATAAGGCCGAAGAGGCTATTTTAAAACTGGAAATTGATATTATAAGTAACGCGATGAAGCAGCCTAAGCTGAAATTTACGGCGGTGAACTAAGGCTCAACCTTTGCAAAAACATTGACAAAGCTTCAGAATATATCTGGCTGACTAACAGAATTATAAGCTTTGTCAATGTTTAATTAACTATTACACGATCACTTATTCCTTCCTGCGATTCCCGCGAGTGGCTCGCTCAATTTCATCCCAAAGCTCATCAGGAACAGCTTCAAGGTTACTAAACTGGCCTGCTCCTTTTAGCCATTCGCCACCATCAATCGTAATATCCTGACCAGTAATGTAAGCTGAATAATCTGACATTAAATAAGCTGCCAGATTCGCCAGTTCCTGATGTTCCCCTACTCTTCCGACAGGAACGCGATCTTCCAACTTTAATAGCCTGGATACAGCTTCAGGAAAAAGTCGATCCCACGCTCCTTTAGTAGGAAAAGGTCCGGGAGCTATATTATTCAAACGGATACCGTGCCTTGCCCACTCAACCGCTAACGAACGCGTCAGAATCCGAACGCCTGCTTTCGAAACAGCTGACGGTACGGTGTAACCCGTGCCTGTATAAGCATAACTGGTGATGATACTTAAAATCGTTCCGGGCTGATTTTGTTCGATCCAGTGCTTCCCTACAGCAAGCGTAAAATTGACCGAACCTTGTAAAACAATTCCAATAACAGCTTCAAAGGCTTTATGACTCAGACGTTCGGTAGGGCTGATAAAATTCCCGGCAGCGTTATTCACTAGCCCGTCTATCCGCCCGAACGTTTCCATTGTTTTGGACAGTACGTGTTCAACCTGTTCGTAATTCCGCACATCACAGCTGACAGGTATCACCTTACCGCCTGATTCAGCCATTAGCTCCTGGGAGGTCTGTTCCAGTACTTCCTGACGACGTGAGCAGATTACGACGTTTGCCCCCAGTCGCAGAAACTCCCCTGACATTGACTTCCCCAGGCCTGTTCCTCCCCCGGTCACGATAATCGTTTTATCCAGTAACGCTCCATCACGAAGCATTGGTTGCGTGTAAAGAGACATAAGTGTTTAGGTATTTAGGGTAGAGCCAGAGCCTGCCCTGGCTCTACTTTTCTGGCAGATGAATTTCGGCCATCATGCAACGGGCTGAGCCGCCGCCGTTATTTTCAATCATCTGCAAATCACAGTGTAAAATCTGACAGTAATCGTCCAGCATATCAATCTGGCGGGCGGTTAAACTATCATAAGCCCGAGTTGACATGATTAACAGTTGTTCACCACGCTTATTCTTTACCTGTAGCATATTCCCGGCAAACTGTTTTACCTGATCCAATGAAATTTCAATAATCTGCCTCCCGGATGATTCCAGTAAAGTGCGTACCTGCTGACGCTCGTCAGGATCAGGTACGGCATCCAGGCAAATGACCGCAAACAAATCGCCAATACACATAAGCACATTGGTATGGTAAATGGGCCGGCCTAGTTCATCAACTGCATTGAAAGCAACTACTACATAATTCATCTGAAGAGCAAAGGCATCCAGAGCTTCCTTATCCGTTCGGGGTGATAAGCAGGCATAAGCAATTTTATACTTCCGGTCCAGAACCATTGAGCCCGTGCCTTCCAAAAATTTCCCTTCCTTTTCAAACGCCGATAAATCAACCCGGCGATTGATATAAAAACGCTTTTCAAGCCTGGAAAGAATATCTTCACGGCGTTCCAGACGACGGTTTTCAGCCTGCATCGGATACGTAATCACTGTGCCATTATTATGAAAACTGACCCAGTTATTTGGAAAAATGGAATCAGGGGTATGCGGATCAGGGGTGTCTTCAATAACGGTAACATCAACTCCAACCGCAGTTAATAGACGAACCATTTCATCAAATTCCGTTAAGGCCTCGTTTTGAGCCTGATCTTTGGTCTGATCAGCGATCTCTACGTTCTGAAAAGCGTTTGATGATGCCGTTTGTTCATTAAAACCAAAATGAACGGGCCGAATCATTAGTAGGTGTGAAGTGGATTGACTTCTCATGGTAATCTATTTCAATAGTTGGGTTACCAGGATCATTGTCGTAAAAGTGGCAATGACATACAGTGAGAACCGCCGCGTGCCCTTGATAATTCAGCACTGGGCAGCATAATAAACGTATCGGTAATGGTATCCGGTGAATGAATTCCCTGCTCAAATTCAGCTAATAAATCAGCCGCCCGAATGGTTCGGAAACCTGCTTGCCGAAAAGCTTCAAGTGTCTTATCGTTTCGATCATAACCAATAACTATCCCTTCCTTCAGAGCTAGTAAATTGCAGGAATCGGTCCATTGTTCGCGGGCTCCGTAGGGAAATTCATTATTCCCCGAATAAATGAATTTCACTTCATCCCGCCGACAGCCTAAATCCTCTACACTGATCTGAATCATGAGTTCTTCCAGACTTCCGAGTTCTTTCGGGCGGGTATCAGCCTTAAAAAACTGTACAATTTTTATTTCTTCGTCTGACTTAGGTGGAATTAAGCCACTCATGGTTTGGTCAATCTGATCATCTGCATGACGCCCCGACCGTGCCAGTGAGCCTAATACAACCCATACGCTCCGTTTTACCTGTGTAAAGATGGTATCCAGGTGCATATAATCCCGTTTGAAAGGGATTTTCACCACTGTGATTTTATCAACTACATTTTTATCAAACAGAATTTTGATAGCTTGCTGGGCAGCAAAAACAGTAGTACGTTCTGAAATGCCGATCAGTAAATGATTCGGAGCTACCATCATGACGTCACCGCCTTCAAGCGTTGTTTTGTTATAATCCTTTTCGTTATCAGGCAACAGAAAGTACAGTTCATTATCTGGCAGCTCGATAATTTTCGAACGAAAAGGTTCAAAAATCGGGTGATTATAAAAGATATACTGAGTCAGTAAAGCTTCTCGCGTACGGGCCTGTCTGGCAGGCTTATTCAGCAAGAAATGGTCATTAATGGTAATGCCAATGTCACGGGTAAAAATCAGGTTAGGAACCGGAGCAAAAAGCATTTCACCGCTGGGTACAGTACCGGAAATCAAACTTTTGGCTAATTCTACGGAGGGTAGTTCCATTAACTCATCCTGAGTGCTATACCACTCATGCTCAACAGCACAAATAGCGGCTACTAATTTTGTTCGCACTAATTTATCTTCCAGTACATCAGCCAGTAGCTTCTGGAATTCGATTACCTTATCTGAATTGAAGTAATGGTGGTGTTCGGGCTTATAAAATGACCGGCTCTGGTCTGCGTCGATAGCAGCAAGTTTGCCTTTTACTTTTTCAGGATCGAGAAAATACAGCAGAATCTTCACATAATAGTCGTATTCATCTTTCCGCATCGTGTCCAGGTGCACAATATCCTCAAAAAGCCAATCTTGTGCTTTAGAGGGAACCACTTTTCCCAGACCCGAATCAGGACTATGGATCAGGAGGCGTTTCAGGGCTCCGACTTCACTCGAAACAAAAATAGATTGCATACATAATAGAGTACTGGTTCGGTTGCAAGATAGGGTCTTTCCTGGAAGCTATAAAAGAGAAAATTTGCCCCATAGAGCCAAAACAAAGCCTATTTCATTTAAATGCAGAAAAAAGTTTGACTCAGGCTGAGAACCTGAGATTTTAGAGAACCATTCCGCCCAAAACCAAGTTATCCTTCCACACACAACGTTGGTTTGGTTATTATGCCCTACCTTTGCGGTTTAAAACACCTTACTTGGACCAAGCAACTATGCTTAAAATAGAGAACCTTCAGGCAGCCATTGGTGATAAGCAAATCCTGAAAGGCATTAATCTGGAAGTAAAACCCGGCGAAGTACATGCCATCATGGGCCCAAACGGCTCTGGAAAAAGTACACTTGCCTCCGTACTGGCAGGCCGGGATGACTATGAAATTACCGGAGGTAGTGTTGATTTTGATGGAAAAAATCTATTAGAACTAGCTCCCGAAGAACGAGCCGCTGAAGGCATTTTTCTGGCATTTCAATATCCTGTGGAAATTCCGGGCGTTTCGACGACGAATTTCCTGAAAACCGCCCTGAACGAAATCCGTAAATACCGTGGCCTTGAGCCCCTTGATGCCGTTAGTTTCCTAAAACGCATGAAGGAAAAAATGAAGCTCGTCAATATCGATCAATCTCTACTGAGCCGTTCATTGAACGAAGGTTTTTCCGGAGGTGAGAAAAAACGGAATGAAGTGTTTCAGATGGCCATGCTAGAGCCTAAACTAGGCATTCTGGATGAAACAGATTCTGGCCTTGATATCGATGCTCTGCGGATTGTTGCTGAAGGAGTGAATACCCTTCGCGATGGCCAGCGTTCTTTTATTGTCGTTACTCACTATCAGCGTTTGCTGGATTATATCGTACCTGACTATGTACACGTCTTGTATAAAGGACGCATTGTAAAGTCAGGTACTAAAGAACTGGCTCTCGAACTTGAAGAAAAAGGCTACGACTGGATCAAAGCGGAAGTTGACGCTCTGGTATAATTGCTCTGTAGGATAAAAGCCTCCATTGGCTTATTATTCTCAATTTACATTCATAAATGACTCCTTCGATTGATTTTAAAGCCCAGCTGATTGCGGAATTCCAGCTCAACGAAAGCCATATGAATGGCGAAAGCCGTAGTCTGTTGCACCAACGACGGCGGCAGGCTCTTACCCGGTTTGAGCAATTAGGATTTCCGACCGTCAAGAATGAAGAGTGGAAATATTCGAATGTCCGGAATCTGGTTAGCCAGTCTTTTAACCTGGCTCCTCCTGTTGAGGTAGAAGCCGACGATTTACGTTTTCTGCACATTCCGAATTTAACTGGCAATATTCTTTACTTTTTAAACGGGCAGTATCAGCCTCAGCTTTCTACGATTGTTTCGTCGGAAGAAGAGGTTCAGATTATGCCCTTTTCAGAAGCTACCAAACGTTTCCCTGAACTGGTTGAAAAACACTTTGCCAAATATGCAGATGATTCAACCGATGCGTTTACGGCATTAAATACAGCATTTGCCCATCATGGCGTTTTTATTTCTGTCCCTAAAGGAAAAGTAGTAGAAGCTCCCATTATATTACGTTTTGCGGTAGATGCCCGCTCTGAAAATGTAGCCGCACAACCTCGCAACCTGATTGTTTTGGGTAAAGGGGCGGAAGTAAAAGTTTCGGAATCGTTTCGTACCCTGGGAACCTTTGCCTCTTTTACGAATGTGGTAACGGAAGTAGCACTAGCAGAAGAAGCTCGTTTTGAATATTATAAAATTCAGGATGAACCTGAAAATGCCTCTCATATTGGCACAACTCAGATTAACCACAGCCGGGGGAGCTTTAGTAATAGTACAACTGTAACCATCAACGGAGGTTTTGTTCGCAATAACCTGAATCTCGTAATGGGCGGAGAACATGTGGAAGCTCATCTGAACGGGTTATATCTACCCAATGGAAAGCAACACATTGATAACCATACCCTGGTGGACCACGCAATGCCTAACTGCTACTCAAACGAGTTATACAAAGGCATTTTATTTGACCAGTCTACGGGGGTATTCAATGGCAAGATTTTTGTCCGTGAGGATGCTCAGAAAACGAATGCATATCAAAGCTGCAAAAACGTTTTGGCTTCTGAAACGGCAACCATGAATACCAAGCCTCAGTTGGAAATTTATGCCGATGACGTGAAGTGTTCGCACGGTACCACTACCGGCCAGATGAACGAAGAATCTTTGTTTTATTTGCAGTCACGGGGTATTCCAAAAGATAAAGCCCGTGCTCTTTTAATGCTGGCTTTTGCTGAAGATGTCGTAGAAAAAATCCAGATTCCGGCCATTCGTGAATACCTCGAATCGGCTATTACGAAAAAAATCGGCGAAATTTAATCCCTGAATTTTCATTCAAACGACCGGAACGAAGGCTCTTTCTACCTTAACGTTCCGGTCGTTTTTGCTTGATTATGAGGACTATTTCATCCAAATAGTCATGGCTTAACTATTTTAAAGTATCAAACTCAAAACTCATACGCCTAATTCGAAACTCTTTTGTCTGTTTCTTGATTACGTAGTAGTTATTCTGTCATAATGTTACCAGGTTTAGTATGACAACCACTTCCACGATACCCTTCGACATCGAACGCGTACGAGCCGACTTCCCCATTCTGGATCAGGAAGTCAACGGGCGTAAACTTGTCTATTTCGATAATGCCGCCACCACTCAAAAACCCATTGCGGTTATTGAGGCATTGATGAACTATTACCGCGGCTATAATGCCAACATTCACCGCGGGATACATACGCTTGCTGAAAAAGCTACTGCTGATTTCGAAGCATCACGCCGGGCCGTTCGGGACTTTCTGAATGCTTCCTCTACCGAAGAAATCATATTTACTTCAGGCACTACCATGGGGATTAACCTGGTAGCTCAAACCTACGGGCGGCATTTTCTGCAAGCCGGCGACGAGATTATCATTTCGGGCCTGGAGCACCATTCAAACATTGTCCCCTGGCAAATGCTGGCGGGTGAAAAAGGATTGTCTGTCCGGGCTATTCCAGTACTAGACAATGGAGAATTGGACATTGAAACATTTGAATCCATGCTGTCTGATCGTACGAAAATCGTTGCGGTGAATCATGCTTCCAACTCATTAGGTACGGTCAATCCAATTAAACATATTATTGCTAAAGCTCACGAAGCCGGCTCAGTGGTTTTGATTGATGGAGCTCAGGCCAGCAGCCACCTGGAAATTGATGTTCAGAATCTGGATGCCGATTTTTACGTTTTCTCAGCTCATAAACTATATGGCCCAACCGGTATCGGCGTGTTATACGGGAAGAAAGCCCTCCTGGAAGCCATGCCCCCTTATATGGGCGGTGGAGAAATGATTAAGGAAGTAACGTTTGAAAAAACAACTTACAATGATCTGCCCTACAAGTTCGAGGCTGGCACACCAAACATTGCCGATGTAGTAGCGTTAAAAGCTGCCCTGGATTATATCAGCAAATGGGGTAAGAAAAACATTGCTGCCTACGAGAATCACCTGCTTACTTACGCTACTGAGCAATTAAGTCAAATGGATGGCCTTCGGATTATCGGACAGGCCAAGGAAAAAATTTCGGTTCTTTCGTTTGTACTGGAAGGTATTCATCATCAGGACATTGGCATTATTCTGGATCAGCAGGGCATTGCCGTACGGACAGGTCATCACTGTACGCAACCGGTTATGGATCGTTTCTGCATTCTGGGCACTTCCCGGGCTTCTTTTGCGTTGTACAATACAATCGAAGAAATTGATAAATTAGTAGCTGGGTTATACCGTGTAAAAAAGTTAATGGCTTAACCTTAGTTGACTGTTGTTTGGTTATTAGTTAATAAAACAGCTAATTCCCAAACAATCAGTACTGAACAACCAGCAGCACTTATGACGATAAACGAAACCCAAAACGAAATCATCGAAGAATTTGAATTGTTTGATGACTGGGAAGGGAAATACGAATACATCATTGATTTAGGAAAAAAACTGGCTCCCTATCCGGAACAATACAAAACCGAAGAATACATAATAAAAGGCTGCCAAAGTCGAGTATGGTTGTATCCCGAACTACGGGGAGATCATATTGTTTTTCAGGCAGATTCTGACGCTATTATTGTAAAAGGCCTGATTTCTATGTTAGTACAAGTACTTTCTGATCATACTCCAGAAGAAATTCTGAATGCAGATTTGTACTTCATGGAAAAAGTAGGATTGCAGCAACACCTGGCCCAGACTCGTGCGAATGGCCTGGCTTCGATGGTGAAACAAATGAAAACGTATGCTTTAGCTTATTCGGCTCTACAAAAAAACTAAACGGGTTTCCTGCTTTTCGGTGGACCGCTTTCAATAAAAGAAAATAGTTTATTGATACTTGAAAACCGAAAACTGTAAATCGAAAACTGATACATTCAATGACTGAGTCAGAACTGCGGGATCAGGTGGTAAATGCTATCAAATCGGTGTATGACCCCGAAATTCCGGTTGATATTTATGAATTGGGCTTGATCTACGACATCAAGATTTTTCCCGTCAATAACGTTTATATTCTCATGACGCTTACTTCCCCTGCCTGTCCGTCAGCAGGCACGATTCCCGGAGAAGTAGAGGAAAAAGTTCGTGAAATTGAATGCGTATCAGATGTATCCGTTGAATTAACATTTGATCCTCCATACAGTCAGGATATGATGTCTGACGTTGCAAAACTGGAACTCGGTTTTATGTAATCAATCCGTTATTGTTAGCTCTGGCTTTCTGCCCCAAAACTGTCAACTAATACTTAAAAGTACTAACACTAAAAAATCAACACTATGTCAATGTACCCTGCCGAATTAGTTCTTCCAATGCGTGAAGATATCGTAGAAGGCGGCTTTTCAGAACTCCATACCGCAGCTGAAGTAGACCATTTAATGAATACTGCGGAAGAAGGCACAACACTGGTCTTTATCAACTCAGTGTGTGGTTGTTCAGCTCGCACGGCTCGCCCGGGTGTAAAATGGGCCGTTAAAAACTCACAATACAAACCCGATCGTCTGGTAACTGTTTTTGCTGGTGTAGATATGGAAGCTACTGCTAAAGTGCGTGAATATACGCTACCTTATCCACCAAGTTCACCTGCTATCGCCCTTTTCAAAGATGGTGAATTAGTGCACTTCGTAGAACGGCACCACATTGAAGGCCGGCCTGCTGAAATTATTGCTCAACATTTGGAAATGGTTTTTGACGAATTTTGCACCCCGGCTGAAGCTTAATCCAGACACCGTTTCTGCACTTTCAGAATACTCCTTAATTCGTCCATAATCATTGGTTTAATGAGGGTTTAGGTTTAATTATTCAGAATTTTTATAAAATTCGAATAATTCCTTTTTTAACTGATAAAATAAAGATAAGCCCTTCCTAGTTATAACCGGAAGGGCTTATCTTTTTGCGGGGATTTGTTATCTTCGCCGCAGGCCACCCGCCTGGATTGGGACATTACGCACGCATGGAAAAAATCCGCGACTTTTTCAGTACCGTTTGGAAGTACATTACATTTCCGTTCCGATGGATTTTCGACAAACTATGGTTTTTAATCCGCAGTTTGCTTATCCGCATCTTTGGTACTCGCTATACGAATTTTGAAGATTCCGTTTCTACAACATGGGAACAACGCGTTAGCGGCCCTTATGCTTCTTTTCAGGAACGGTATCCGTTACCAGGCCGACTGGTAAACACTGCCGGAAAGCTTTGTATTGTTTTTCTGACTTACTGGTTTATCCTGGAAACAAACTTGTTATTCTTAACGGGCGAAATGCCCAGCACGGAAGAACTAGCTAATCCTGATTTGGCAGTTGCCTCTGAAATTTATTCGGCCGACGGAAAACCAATGGGCCGCTTCTTTACCGAAAACCGTACACCCGTTCGAAATTTCAATGAACTTCCCAAACATCTGGTTAATGCTCTAATTGCTACGGAAGATGCCCGTTTTTATGATCACGGTGGAATTGACTGGACGGCCATGGGGCGTGTAGCCTACGGGGTTGTTACTGGAAATCAACGGGGCGGAGGTTCTACTATTACCCAACAGGTAGCTAAAAACTTATTCAAGATTCGCAAAAAACAAGGCCTTGCCCGTAAAGGTATCCTGGGTTTCATACCTTACATTGGCAAGTTTGTCATTAAAACCAAAGAATGGCTCACAGCTCTTAAACTCGAACGGCAGTATTCAAAAGATGACATTTTGTTGATGTACTTTAATACTGTAGACTTTGGTTCGAACACTTACGGTATACGAACGGCTGCCCGGGTTTATTTCGGTAAACAGCCTCAGGATTTGAACATTCAGGAAGGAGCCGTCTTGGTCGGTCTTCAAAAAGCAACAACCAGTTATAATCCTTTTCTGAACCCGGAGCGGTCAAAAGATCGTCGGAATGTAGTTATCGCTCAAATGGCTAAGTATAGCTACCTGAAGCCTGCCGAAGCAGATTCCCTTTCGAAACTCGATCTAGGCGTACGTACGGACCGGGAAAAAGCCCTACAGGAAGAAGAAGCCGTGGGCTACGAAGGCTACTTCAAGAAATACATCGCCGATATTGTCAATCGTTGGGCAGAAGCCAACGACGAACGTGTCGATTTATACACCGACGGATTAAAGATTTATACGACCATTGATTCACACATGCAAACGGAGGCCATCGGGGCAATGCAGGAAACCATGCGTAAAACGCAGCGTGAATTTAAAGGGCACTGGGGCTCAAAAAATCCCTGGATTTATGAGAATGGACAGGAGATTCCAAATTTTATCGATTCAGCCACCAAACGTACAGAAGCCTACAAAACATTAGCGAAACTTTTCTCCTCTCAGCCTGATTCAGTATGGTATTACCTCAAGCATAAAAAACGTGAATCACGGATATTTGCCTGGAACGATAATTACCGTAAAGAATCCGACCCGATTATTGTTCCACAAGAAGATGAATTAACTTCTTATGATTCTGTTAGCTACTATAAAAAGTTATTACAGGCTGGTATGATGGCCATGGACCCTCAAACCGGTTATATTAAAGCCTGGGTGGGCGGTCTGGATTACAACTTCTTCAAATACGATCACGTCCGGCAGGCAAAACGTCAGCCAGGGTCTACGTTTAAGCCCATTATGTATTGTTCGGCAATTGATGGCCCCCGTGATTTAAGCCCATGCTATCAGGTAAAGGACCAACCCTTTACTAAACTGTATGAAGAAAATGGAGAAGCAAGAAAATGGTCCCCAAAAAACGCAGAGGGCTACTTTACCTATCGGAATATGACTTTACGCGAAGCAATGGCCCGTTCCATTAACTCGGTAGCAGCTCAGGTAACTGATTTAGTTACGCCCGATACCGTGGTATACTACGCTCATAAGTTAGGAATTAAGAGCCGGATTCAGGCGGTACCTTCAGTAGGGCTCGGTTCCGAAGACGTATCCCTCTATGAAATGGTAGAAGCATATGCCACCTTTATAAATGGTGGTTACCGAATAGAACCTCAGCTGGTCTTGCGGATTGAAGACCGGGATGGTGAAGTATTGGTTGATTTTAAAGATGAAGCCGTAAAAACACGTACTCAGGTAATTCGCCCTGAATCAGCCTTTCTTTTACGCAATATGCTTCAGGCGGGTGTAACAGGTGGCGGAACTTCTTCACGACTGTTATGGGACTTCAATCCGAAAGGAATTAATCGTCAGACACTTATTAATTCATTTGGAGGCAAAACAGGAACCACCTCTAACTATTCTGATGGCTGGTTTATGGGCGTTACTAACGATTTGGTAACGGGGGTATGGGTTGGTGGTGATGACCGAAGTATTCACTTTAAAGGCAAACGAGGCGAGGGGGCTCAAACAGCATTACCCATCTATAAGGATTTCATGTTAAGAATTCTGAATAAAGGTTATTATACGCTAAGGCCTTTCCTCGATGAAAAAGCGTTGAACCTGGCCATAACCAAGGATTATATCGCCTGCCAAAACTGGTATCAGCCCATTGAACGTGATACAACCGATTACTTTGAAGGAGATTCTGCGGAAAATCTTTTTGCTCCACCAGTAATTGCCGATAGTATTTTATATGAACACTAAATGAAGGGGAGCTGGCTCTCCTTCTAAGCTGTTTTCTGTTTTGAATAAAGAACTCATTTCTGCTTATTTTCAGGATTTACAAGACCAAATTTGCCAGGCTTTAGAAAAAGCCGACGGAAAGGCTCACTTTCGGGAAGATAAATGGCAACGGCCCGGCGGGGGTGGCGGGCGTTCCCGCGTGATTGCTGATGGAGCGGTATTAGAAAAAGGTGGCGTCGGATTTTCGGCCGTCCAGGGGGAAATTCATCCTAAAATGCGGGCCTCTCTCGGTGTAGAAGAAGGCACTGCGTTTTTTGCAACAGGTGTTTCCATTGTACAGCACCCGGTTAGCCCCCGAGTTCCCATTATTCACATGAACGTACGGTACTTTGAGCTTTCAAATGGAACCTGCTGGTTTGGTGGTGGGATTGACTTAACTCCACATTATATTGTTGAAGAAGACGCTCGCTGGTTTCATCAGCAACTGAAATCCGTTTGTGACCGCTTTTCTCCTGATTATTATCCTAAGTTTAAAGCCTGGGCTGATGACTATTTCTACTCGCCACACCGAGAGGAAACCCGTGGTATTGGAGGTATTTTTTACGATTATTTAAAGCCTACAGAGGAAGTCGCTGACTTATTTGCCTTTACAAAGGCTATTAGTGAGTCTTTTGCTCCTCTCTATACAGCTCTCATTGCCAAGCACAAAGACGAAGCTTATTCTGAGCAGGAACGTGACTGGCAGCTTCTTAGAAGAGGTCGATACGTGGAATTCAACTTAGTACACGACCGTGGTACCAAATTTGGCCTGGAAACAAGCGGCCGCACGGAATCCATTTTAATGAGCTTACCGCCACTGGCTCGCTGGGAATACGATTACCACCCAGCATCGGGAAGTGCCGAAGCGAAAACTCAACATTTTCTTCGAAAAGGAATTGACTGGGCATAGCCCGAATCAAAAAAGAGGTAATAACGCCTCTTTTTTCTTTGCATCGATGTTTCCAGTACTTATAATCATTGACAATGCGGTCTAGAAAAATTGCCGATCCGATCCTCCAAAAACAATAACTTCAATACAGGAGCTCTTTTATAGTCTCTTGAATAAGAGGCAAAATAATATTTAAATGCATTTTTACTTCTTCAGCTAATGGCTGAATATTCGTTAAATCAGTGTCTTTATGAGCGAGTTCCTGAATACGAATCAGGATTCTCCCAACTTCGTCTGCTCCAATCATTTGAGCAGGCGACTTAAGAGCATGGGCAATTTTGCCTACCTGAACAATGTCATTTTGCTCAAGAGCATCAATCATGTTTTGAAGCTGAATGGGCGTTTCTTCTACAAATACCGACAGCAAATCGGCAATTGCTTCTTCGTCACCACCGGTTACTTCCCGCAGATAGTCCAGTTTAAAAACAGGTGTTTTATTATTATTATTAAATACGTTAGAGTTTTCAGGTACCACGGGTGTTGATGCGTTTAAGTGTCGGCGAACAATTCTAAATAATTCGGCCATCTGGAATGGTTTTGAAATAAAATCGTTCATCCCCACTTGCAAACACCGCTCACGTTCGCCGACCAGAGCGTGGGCAGTCATGGCTATAATAGGGACATTTATTTTCAATACATTGCGAATCTGACGTGTTGTTTCGTATCCGTCCATAACGGGCATCTGAATATCCATCAACACCAGATCATACGTTCTATTCTGTAATTTTTCCAATGCCTTCAAACCATTGTCAGCAATTTTGGCAGAGTATCCCATACGTCCTAAAACGGCTAATGCCAGTTTTTGATTCATGGGATTATCTTCTACAACTAACACTGAAATGACCCGATGTATATCATGGGCATAGCTTGGAAGTTGTAAATTTTCGTCAGTTGAAACGGGTGTCGTTATCGTATAAGGTAATTGAACAACAAAAAGTGAGCCCATTCCTGGTGTACTACTTACAGAAATCCGCCCACCTTGCATTTCTACTAATGAATGTACAATATTTAACCCTAAACCTGAGCCACCGTACCGGCGGGTGGTAAAGCTACTTTCCTGCCGAAAACGTTCAAAAATATGCGGCAGTACCTCAGATGCTATCCCTATTCCGGTATCCTGCACTGAAATCTGTATCCAGGCTTTTTCCGTTACCTGCCCAAGGGCTTGAACCCGAACCACAATTTTGCCTTT
Source organism: Siphonobacter sp. (assembly GCA_047605205.1). Lineage (GTDB taxonomy): Bacteria > Bacteroidota > Bacteroidia > Cytophagales > Spirosomataceae > Siphonobacter. The sequence goes on along the minus strand of JASGGE010000033.1, from coordinate 1,547 downwards.
TTCTGTAAACTTAACGGCATTGGAGGCCAGATTCAATAGGATTTGAGTCAAGCGGGTTGGATCACCCAGCACCAATGACGGAATGTGCTCGTCTACAACTACCTGCAGCTCCAGCTGTTTGTCAAAAACCGCCGGCTGTAACATAATTTTAATAGATTGCACCAATGAAGCGATGCTAAACGGTATACTTTCAAATTGAAGCATGCCCGCTTCGATTTTTGAGATATCCAGAATATCATTTACAATGGTTAGTAAATTCCTGCTAGCCGTCGACACGGCTTTCATAAATTCCGATTGTTCAGCATTAAGGGGGGTGTTTTCAAGCAAATTGGTAAACCCGATGATGGCATTGAGCGGGGTGCGAATTTCATGGCTCATGTTTGCAAGAAAGTTTTCCTTCATCAAAGCTGCATTTTCGGCGATTGCTTTTGCTTCCTCCAAACGTTCCTGAGATTCAAGCCGATCACTAATATCAACACTACTGGAAACCACATATTGAAGCTCGCCATCCAAACCGAATATAGGACGAGCCGAATTAAGAATCAGCATTCGTTCCCCATTAACTCTTAGCACCATGTCAGCTACCTGAGCTGAAATTCCTTGTAGTGCCTTCCGATTGGGCCACTCGTCTATTGGATAAGGTTCTCCGCCAGGAAAACGAAATACCTGTAAATTAGGGCTATGATCTAAATAATTATCAATTCCGTGGGCTTCATTTTTAAACATTTCACGGCTGGCCTGATTAGAAAAGAAAACTTGTCCGTTTTCATCAAACACTGAAATAGATACAGGGATAGCTTCCAGAATTTCATTCAGGCGTCGTTCATTCTCCCGTAAAACACGATTTAGTTGCGTACGACTTCTGAGTAAGCGGAGTAACAAAAATACAGCTCCCAGAATAATAATACTTGATACAACAGTACCTACAATATTGCTCATGGTAGCTTTCTGGGCTGTTTTTTCACTTTCGCTTACTCGTGCTGCCATGAGATTCTGTTCTTTGTACTGAATTTCACTTAATATCGAACGTAGTTTGTCCGTCATTTCCAGATAAGAATGAACGGAATCTAGCCGAGTCAGTCGCCCATCAAAATCTAGCTTTGTAAACAATGCATTCCCCAGTAGAATTTTATGCTTTAACAACGTATCAAATTGTACAAATCGCTTTTTCTGATCCGCTGATTTAATAAAATCCGTCAGATCTTCCGTTCGATCATTCAATTTCTGCACATTACGATTGTAATCAGCACTAAAATAAGGATTTATACTAAGTCGATGCCCGCGTAAATCGTTATCAATTTGTGTTAAATAAGAATCAAGTTGCTCTGCTTTTTGGAGAATGACGTGCGTATGGTTAATCCAGTTATTAGTCGTTATTAACCGCTGCACGGTACGGTATCCATTCCACCCGATCAGCACTTCAACCAGAATGCCTCCGCCTAGCATAGGTAAAATCCAATTTTTAAGCTTCATAGAAAAAAAAGATAAAATAGCTAAGTGTAGCTATTACCTGTTTGAAGTACTTGTAGTATGACAGTATCTTGCAG
>JASGGE010000032.1:0-29575 GCA_047605205.1 Siphonobacter sp. | reverse complement strand
TATGTTCAGCTTTTACTGAGTATACTATTTTGTAACTTGTACCTTAATGCCTTCTGTTAGATTAATCTGACCCGTAGTGACTACCTTGTCGCCGGCACTTAATCCACCCAGTACTTCAATGGTATTCCCAAAGTCACGCCCTACGGTAATTTTTCGCTGACTTGCTACGTTGCCATCTACCACATATACATAAGGATTTTTAATACTTTCTACCAGAGCAATGCGGGGAATTTGCAGGGTTCGTTGTGAAGACTGCTGCGAGAAATCAACCGTTACGAATGTTCCAGCTTTTAACTGGTTTCCGCTACTCAGTGTAATTTCTACGGGATAATTATGCTCGGCATCTCCTTGAGGAGCAATGTAAGTAATGTTACCATGGAAGGTTTTTCTCTGAAAAATATCAGTAGTTACCCGTACCGATTGCCCTTCGTGTAAGCGATAGGCATCACGTTCATTAACCAGAACCTGTACTTTCAGACGATTAACATCCAGCACTGTTCCCAGGTTAGTACCTACGTTTACATATTCGCCGGGTTCGATATTCTTCTTAATCACCCGGCCACTGATGGGGGCCGTAACCGTAGCATCTTTAATACGCTTTCTGGTCTGTTCAGCCTGATTTAGAGCATTTTCGTAATTATACTTCGTATCATTAAGCTGTAACTCGGTGGTAGCATTTCCCGCATAAAGTGTTGTGTAACGGTCAACATCTTTTTTCAGTTTATTGATATTAAGCTGGGTGGCTTCCAGGGATAATTCCTGTAGCTTACTGTCAACTTCCACCAAAACAGCTCCCTGCCGAACGTTCGAACCGAGATCAAACGATACTTTAGTTACTTTTCCGGCAGCAGCAGCCATAATATCAGCTTCCCGGTAAGGGATCAGATTCCCAGTCTTTACTAATTGCTGAGAAACAGTGTCTTCGGCAACTGTAGCAATGGTTACTGGGATGGTGATAGTCGTGTCGGTTGGAATTTGATTCTTTTCGTTCAGTTTCTTTTTATTGGAAGAAAGCTTAAATCCAATCAAACCCGCAATGGCCAACAGTGCAATGGTTACGATGATTGTGGAACGTTTCATATGGATTACAAATGGAGATCAGAGTTGATTGTAAAAGTTGAGTAATGAGCCCTGTGACTGTTCAAGGTCAAGCTGAGCCTGATAATAGCTAATGAGTGAATTAATGTAGTTCGACTGGGCATCACGATAGGATTTATCCGCATTTAGTAAATCCGTCAGGGTTTTTACACCTTGCTTATACTGTAAGGTTGTAATGTCGTATACCCGTTGAGCCAGCTGCACATTTCGCTGATCATTCTGAGTGTTCGTCTGCGATTTTAATAACTGTGACTCGGCATTCCGATACTGTAAATGATACGAGGCAGTATTAAGCTTGAGTTGTTCCTGTTGGGTTAGCACCGTTAGCTTATTCTGCTGATACTGAGCATCACGACGTAATCCATCAAAAATGGGAACGGTAAGTTTTAAACCAATGCTACCAAATCCTTTGTAGTTTTTAAATACCCCGTCAATGGCATTATCAAAAGCCAGCGTACCATAATTAGCTGTAAAGCCTAGAGTCGGCAGGTATCCTGCTTTGGTGCGTTCGGCATTAATACGCTGAAGAACCAGGTTGGTTTCTGCCTGTTGTACACTAACCAGCTTACCTGCATCAAATTCTACTTTTTCTGGCTGTGGAAGTTTTTTTAAAATAGCAGTATCACTAAGCACCATTGGTTCATCCTGTGAAAGGCCCATCTGATACCGTAATTGATTAATCGAAAGCTGATATGTGTTTTCCGCTAAGGTTAACTGAGAGCGAGTGTTATTATAGCTTACTTCGGTATTGGTATAGTCAACGGGCTGAATAACCCCATTATCACGCTGAAGTTTTAGAATAGTTAATACCTGTTCAGTACGAGCAAGATTATCTTTTAAGAGACTAATCTGTTGCTGGGAGACAAAAACCTGATAGTAGTTTTTGGTGACGTTATAGATGATGTCCTCCTGCGTCTGACGATCACTCAGGTCAGCCAGTTTCTTATTAGGCTCGTTTGCTTTAATGCCAAGCAATAAGGTTTTATCATAAATGGCCTGTGTTGCCTGAGCTGCAAGGTTTATCTGGTATTTTGTCCCGAAAGTAAGTGTTACCGGATCCTGGCCGGCTATTTCCAGGATGTTCTTCTGAAGCTTAAGGTTATCGGTAAATGTCCCCGTTCCTGAAACTTGTGGCAAATACTGTGAAACAGCCTCACGAGCCTGATGGTTAGCCGTTTCTTTCTTGAATTGGGCGATTCGTACGGTACCATAATTTTTCAAACCATACGCAATGCATTCCTTGAGAGACCAGGATGCCTGATTTTGGCTAATGCCTGTCAGCGGTAAGGCGGCCAGGATAAACAGTACAATTTTTGTTTTCATGGAAAATAGTTGATCTATCAATGGTATACAGGTAAACTAAAGGTGATTATTCTTCGGTAAAAGCTCGGATCTTGTCCTGAATCCGAAGTAATAGAGTTGCTTCTTCTTCATTAAGTAAGCTCTTTACTTGACTGTCAATCTTTTCCATTGACTCAATAACTCGTTCAACAACAATGCTTCCTGCGGGAGTAGTGCTGACTAAATTTTTACGGCGATCCTGTTTGTCAGGATGAATACGGAGGTATCCATCCCGCTCTAATGTGTGAATAGTGCGTTGTATGCCCGCTTTGTTTTTTTGTAACATATTTGCCACATCCTGTTGGGAGGGCTTGACATCTGTCATAAAGTAAACCGTTAATAAAACCTGAATTTGCTCAAGCTGAATGGAATAGCCCATTTTGCTCAGCTCCCGGTTTGCGTTTTTACCCAACAGGTGTGCTGTGTGTATAATCGCAAAAATGCTCATCTGACGCAGTCGATCATACACCTGATTTTTGGAACCTTCTCTTTCTTGCTTCGTTATCATGCGGCAAAGGTAACAATAGTATACATATCAACTATCTATATATTAAAAAAGATTTTCATACTAGAAAAATCTTATGCCTGCAAAAAGTAATTGAATCCGAAAAAAGTATCGAATGAAAATAAAGCAGAGATGGATACTTAGCCGAGACGACGTGCAGGGGAGCGTTTTACTTTATAACTTTAAAAAAAAGTGGAACTATACGTACGAAAACAGAAGCGATAATAAATAAATGGTCTCCTTTTTCAGCTTATTAAGCTAAAAAAATGGTAAAAACCCTAATCCTTGGTTAGTATTGACAATCTGTATTCCTTCCCTTTATTCGCCTATTATTCCTTAATCAAATCGTATGACTACTCGTTTCCTCTTCCTTTTTCTAATGCTGGCTCATACACTATTTGCCCAGCAAAAAGCCAGTCTCCGTTTCGAGGTATCCTATCCCCTTAGTATCAGCTCACAACCTCTTACAGGTCGTATGTTTCTGATTATTGCCCGAAAGGATAGTCTTGAGCCTCGTTTGCAGGTGGGGCGGTATGGTACCCAATTCTTTGGCGAAGATTTTACACAGCTTACCGCTGGCAAAGCCGTAGTGCTGGATGGTTCAACGTTGGGCTATCCGATCAACGCCCTACAGGATTTACCTAAAGGAGACTACTATGTTCAGGCCGTTTTAAATAAGTATACTGAATTCAAACGTTCAGACGGGCATACTCTCTGGATGCACATGGACCAGTGGGAGGGGCAGGACTGGCGTCGCTCTCCTGGGAATGTATACAGCGAAGTACAAAAACTGTCTCTTGATCCAAGCCAGAAGCAAACTATTACGCTTCAGGTAACCAAAGTTATTCCACCCATTGCTGTTCCGGCAGATACCAAATGGGTAAAGCATATTAAAATAAAAAGTGAAAAGCTAAGTAAATTCTGGGGGCAACCCATTTATATCGGAGCTACCGTTCTACTGCCCAAAGGCTATGAGTCAGAATCTGGCCGGAGTTATCCTACCATGTATCAGCAGGGGCACTTTTCACTGGCAGCACCTTTCCGATTTGAAGAAAAAGAAAATAACGAATTTTATCAGGATTGGATAAAAGAAGATTTTCCACGATTTATTGCTATTACACTCCAACACCCAACCCCATATTTTGATGATTCGTACGCTGTGAATTCAGCTAACAATGGTCCTTATGGCGATGCCATTCATGAAGAACTTATCCCGGAAATCGAGAAACAATTTCGGTGTATCAAAGAAGGTTATGCCCGTTTTCTGACGGGCGGTTCTACGGGGGGCTGGGAGTCTTTTGCTCTGCAAACCTGGTATCCTGAGTTTTATGGTGGAACCTGGTCATTTGCTCCCGATCCGCTTGATTTCTGGAATGTAGAGGGGATTGATATTTATAAAGACAAAAACGCTTTTTACAAAGAGCATGAATGGTATACCGTACCAACAGCAAATACACGTATACCCGCAACTGGTGAAGTACGCTTAACCTCTCGGCAACGTAATACGATGGAACTAGTGAATGGAACCAAAGGGCGTTCGGGTGGGCAGCTTGATATTTGGAGTGCTGTATTTGGACCAGTAGGAACAGATGGATATTTCAAGCCTTTATTCGACAAGAAAACCGGTGTGATTGATCCTGCGGTAGCTCAATACTGGAAAGAACACTATGATTTGCGGTATTATCTGGAAACCAACTGGAGTAAGGTAGGGCCTAAACTCGTAGGAAAGCTGAATGTGATTTGTGGTCGGATGGACGACTTTTTTCTGAATTTTGGCGTGTATAAAATGGAAGATTTTTTATCGAAGACAACTACCCCGGCTTACGAAGGCTCTTTTACCTATGGCGAACGGGGCGGGCACAGCTGGAGACCTTATTCGAATAGTGACCTTTTCCGAATGGTAGATGCCAAATTTAAGAAAGCAAGTGCTAAAAAGACGCTTAATTAGCTTCCTGTTTTGCAGTTTTCAAATAAATACTGATATGGCGATTTTAACCGTATCAGTGCAACAAACAGAAATCGTAAACCACAGTGATTGACTGCTGAACATTCATACAATTTCCCAATCAATATGAAACAATTCATTATTGCATGTGCAATAATGCTATCTCTTACGGCAAAGGCTCCGCTGACTCCCTATACATCCGCCAGCATTATACCAAAATTGAGTGGATGATTCCCATGCGGGATGGGGTGAAGCTCTTTACTTCTATTTATCTGCCTAAAGACGATACGAAAAAGCATCCTATCATGCTCGATCGTACGCCTTACAGCGTGGCTCCGTACGGGGTGATGATTTTTTCCGGGGGAGTTTGAAGGGGTAGGTGGTCAGAAAGCCTTAAATCAGGCTGGAACCAGAGAATATTCATGTTTGAGGGCAGATATCTATTGAAAAAGGTGAAAGAATTATACCCAAGCACATCGTAATAGCAGGATCTTTGTATACAGAATTTGTCCTTCTGGGCGTTTTGCTATTGTTTTGCGACTTCATACAGAATTTCTATCGGCAGATGCTTCGACACATTCCATTGTTATCTATCCTGATTAGTATCATTTTATTAACCACTGCTTCTGCACAAGTCCTTCACTTAAAGCCCCATTTTGGGGTGAGAGGTGGGTTAACGTCAGGTTATACGATTATTTCCCCTAAGGATTTTGTTACCAAGTTTAACTCTGGTTTACACCTGGGAGCATTCTATCGGGCTCGTTTTGATCGATTTGTAGTCGAGCCTGAACTGATTTTTACCCAACAGGGTGGAACTATCAAGAATGCAACAGAACTTACCCGTAATACCTTTTACTATGCTACAGTAGCTCCGGTATTTGGTTATATTATCACGGAAGGATTAACGGCCGAAGTGGGGCCACAGTTTGCTTACGCGATTAACTCATCTGGTGGGAGCCCTAAAGGCCCAAACAATCGTACAGACTATGGATTTACCGCCGGCGTACGATATGACTTTATGGATGCTCTCGATAAAGTCAGCATGAGCTTACGCTACAGCCGGGGTTTTAATGATGTGACCAACTTAACCGGGTATACATTCAACAACCAGGCCATACAACTCTCAGTGATTTACAGCCTGTATAGAGAGAAGTAGAATTTCTCCCAAAAAAATTAATACTGTAAAGGCAGGATGAATTTCTGCCTTTACTCATTTTATACCATTAAGGTCAACTTTATCAACGTTTTGATAAGGCATCATTCAGCGATATGCTGGATGATGCCTTATTTTTTTAGCATTAGGCATAGAAATTTATGTCTATACCCAGCTTGGGTATTATTACTGCCAGCCTTTTATCATACATACTTTTTATTTTTTATGGACCTTCACAGTGACCTTCCTTATTGGTCAACAAAAAATGGAATTATTCGGGCGTATCCCTCATTGCAACAGGATACAGAAACGGATATAGCCATCATCGGAGCGGGTATAACCGGAGCGTTGGTAGGCTACGAGCTCATGAAGTCAGGTTTTGAAGTTACTTTATTAGATTGTCGGCACGTAGGAATGGGCAGTACCAGTGCCAGTACGGCTCTTCTCCAATATGAAATTGATACCCACCTTACCAAACTTCAGGAATTGTATGGGCCCAGGGTAGCGAACCGATCCTATCTACTTTGTCTGGAAGCCATTGACAAAATTCATGACCTCTGCCGGGAAGTGCAGGCTGAGCATGAATTTCAGTATCGAAAAAGTCTTTATTACGCCAGTTATAAAAAACACGTCCCGACTTTACGAAAGGAGTTTGAAGCCCGCAAAGCTATTGGTATTGAGGTATCATGGTTAACAGAATCAGATTTAGCCCCTGAGCTAACGGCTCCTGCCGCAATTTTATCTGAAAAAGCTGCCCAGGTAGATCCCTATCAGTTAGCACATGCCCTGCTTGCGAAAATGCTGGAAAAAGGCTGTAAGGTTCATAATCAAACCAAAGTGATAGCCATTGAGCATAAAAAAAACGGAGTGATATTGAGTACGAAAGCTGGCTTTAACGTAATGGCAAGAAACGTTGTGATTGCAGGTGGCTATGAATCGCAAAAATGGCTAAGCCAGCCTGTCGAGCAGCTCCACGCAAGTTATGCCATCATTAGTGAACCTTCTAATGCCCTGAAAGGACTTTTGAAAGATACCTTAATTTGGGAAACAGCCCGCCCGTATCTATACATGCGAACTACTTCTGACGGACGTATTTTGGTAGGTGGGCGAGACGATGATTTTTATGCTCCGGAGAAACGGGATAAACGCGTTTTTAAAAAAGGTAGTTTATTGGAAGCCGATTTCAAAAAACACTTTCCTGATATTCCGATTCATATTGATTTCCGGTGGGCGGGTACATTCGCGGAAACAAAAGATGGCCTGCCTTACATCGGGATTCATCCAGAACGACCTCATACCTATTTTGCCTTGGGTTTTGGTGGGAATGGAATTACCTTTAGTAGTATTGCAGCCGACCTAATCAGAAAAGATATACTGAAGAAGGCAAATCCTGACGCAACCCTTTTTGCCTTTAATCGGGCAATAAGAAAGCCTGATTGAGTATTTTATCATAAGTATATATAAAGAAGGCCGCATTCAGCTTTGAATGCGGCCTTCTTAGTTGGAATAAACAGGTTACGTCTGTTAATAATTTACTGGGTGATTTCAAACAAACGGGTGTGTCCGTTGGTATGGTCCGTTTGAAAAGAAGCAAACGGGCCAGATCTGGAGTTATTTATGAATGTTCGTTTTTCTTTTTCGGGTAATTTTGACAGATAAATCCTCATCTTTTTGGATAGAGCGATTATGATCAAAAAACTCAAGGGCTGGCTGCATCGTTCGCTGATTAATGGCGACAAAATAAGGTTGTTTCCCGGGCGACTGGATCAAACGAGCATCAACCTTGTAAATCGTGCCGGTTGGAAAATGCTGAAAGAAACGGCGAGGGCACCGAACGGCTATATTCCCCGGAACGCGTTGATGATCAATCGTTTTTAATCGTGGACGTTTCCTGCGGGAATCAAAAACAACCTGGGCATACAAATCAAGAAAAAAGCGGGGTTCATCATCGGGGAGGAGTGACAGTTGCATAACAGCTTGCCGTATCGTATAAAGAACCGAAAATAGTCGATAATCACCCTATATCAAGAAATTGCCTCAAAATATTCCATTATCAAATTGGGCATAGAGGTAATGAGTAGCCAGAAACCTTAACCGCTGCCTGTTACTTTCTAGGTATTTCCCACTGACATGCCTGAACGTTTTCTTTTTGTTCTAACCCAAATAGAAAAGGAATCTGGGGAAAAAAGCTTAAGCCGTGGTGAAAAAAACCGGATTGTCTATCTTTGTGTTTTCGTAAACATGCACGCTCTATGCAATTGATTGACGGCAAAGCTGTTGCCACTCATTTTAAGGCTCAAATTGCCGAAGAAGTACAGCAATTAAAAGCTGAAACGGGTAAAGTTCCACACCTGGTTGCCATTTTAGTAGGGAATAATGGAGCTTCTGAAACATATGTTGCCCATAAAGTAAAAGCCTGCGGAGAGTTAGGGTTTGAGTCTACACTGGTCCGTTTTCCAGAAACCATTAGTGAAGAAGAACTACTCGATAAGGTCCGGGAAATTAATGAGAATGAGGACATGGATGGGCTGATTGTACAGCTTCCACTGCCTAAGCACATCAACCCAGATCGTGTCATGGAAACCATTCATCCGACTAAAGATGTCGATGGTTTTCATCCGGTAAATGTTGGCCGCATGTCGAAGGGTTTACCTGCCTATATTTCTGCAACGCCTCAGGGTTGCCTGATGTTACTGGAACACTACGGAATCGAAACCGCTGGGAAACACTGTGTTGTATTGGGGCGTAGCCAGATTGTGGGTTTACCTATGAGTATTCTCATGCAACGGAACACGTACCCAGGTAATTGTACGGTAACTATCACGCATTCAAAAACGGAAAATCTGGCTGAAATTTGTCGTCAGGCAGATATTGTGGTTGCTGCATTAGGCCGTCCGGAATTCGTAACGGCCGATATGGTAAAAGAAGGAGCAGTAGTCTTAGACGTAGGCCTGGAACGCGTAGCAGACCCAGGTAAGAAGTCAGGATTTGCGTTAAAAGGTGACGTAAAGTTTGACGAAGTAGCCCCCAAATGTAGCTACATCACTCCAGTACCTGGTGGAGTAGGACAAATGACTATTATTTCATTGATGCAAAATACATTACTTGCGGCCAGGAAAGCTATTTATAACTAACATAACCACCAACCGGGGGATGAATTGAGCTTCGGTATTCCCCGGTTGATCCATACTTAATAAAAATCACTCCAAACCACGATGAATGCCAACTCACTGAAGCAGGTGCCTTTGCTGACACTGTTACTCGTGGCTGGATTACTGCTTTTTTCCTACTTACCACCCTGGCAATGGGAAAGCTTTAGTCTAAAATCAGTCAATATTCTGGCTGACCTTGAGGCGGATGCTCCCCAGGTTGCTAAACAGAGAAAACCTCTTCCTGACAAGAAGGAAGCTCGTAAAATAGCTGAACGTTCTTGCCCTGCCGGAGTAACTTGCATTGAAGATTTTAGTGCCCACAGAGATGGTATGAAGCAAATTATGCAGGCCTTAGCTGAACGTTCGAAGAAAGAACCCGTACGAATTGCTTTTTTTGGAGATTCTTTTATTGAAGGAGATATGATATGTGGCTATTTCCGGGATACGCTTCAGAATGTTTTCGGAGGGCGTGGGGTAGGGTATGTGCCCATAGCCTCACAAGTGGCAGCTTTTCGAGCTACAATCAGGCATCAATTTCAAAATATTAAAACATACTCTGTATTAGCTCATGAAGTAAGTGGGCCAGCATTAGGGGCCTCTGGTTTTAGCTTTGTTCCAGAAGGAGGTAATTATGTTAATTACAGCACTTCAAGACCCTACGGAGCCAGTCAGTTTGATCATGTCCGTATTTTCTATAAAAGTAAGCAACCCAGCTATCTGTATTATGTAGCTAATGGAACAGAACAGGCCGTTACGCTAAAGAGTCAGAATCAAATGTCAGAAATAGATTTACCTGCGTTGAGTAACCGGGTAAGAATGTCATTTGACGGAGGGCTTACTCTTTACGGGGTGAGTTTCGAAGCAGATAGTGGTGTGTATGTAGATAATTTCAGTATTCGGGGTAATTCGGGTTGGGGATTGTTAGGGGTTTCGGAAAAAATGTATAGACAATTCAATGAATATCAGCACTATAAATTGGTTATTCTTCAGTATGGCTTAAATGTAATTCAGCCTAATACCCGGCAGTTAGGCTGGTATGTACCCAAAATGCTCGAGGCAATTGAACGTATTAAGAAAGGCTTTCCTGAAGCTAGCATCTTGTTAATTGGGGTGTCTGACCGAAGTACCCGTCAGCAAGGGAATTATATTTCATTTCCCAGTATTCCTTATTTAATTGAAGCCCAGCGTGGTATGGCCCGAAAAACTGGTGTGACATTCTGGAATTTGTGGGAAGCTATGGGTGGAGAGGGCTCAATGGTAAAGCTGGTTGACGCTGGCCTTGCCAATAAAGATTATACCCACTTGAAATATGCCGGAGGGCAGAAAATTGCCAGGTTACTTGCCCAGGCTCTGTTGTTCGAAAAGAAAAAGTATTATGATCAGAAACCTCCTGTTGCTTCTGCTGAACGTTTGGCTGTTCAGTCCGGTAAAAGCTCAGACAGTCGGCTTTAACCTGCCCGTTCGGTATGGTTTTGAGCAGGAAGACCGTAACGAAATTTCTAATGCTGAAAAGTTGCTGCCTTTTTTTGATTCTTTATATCAACTAAAGACATTCAATAAAGGAACGGTCAGTATTTTACATATTGGTGACTCCCATTTACAGGCCGATTTTCTGACGCATACGGTCCGTAAAAATTTTCAATATAGGTTCGGGAATGCCGGACGTGGGCTCGTTATTCCGTTCCGGGTGGCCCATACCAACGAACCACATACCTTCCAGACAAGTGCCGAAGGTAATTGGGAATCCAAGCGGTGTATTTTCCCAGATCAGCCCTTGTCCATTGGGATAGGAGGCTTAACGGTTCGATGCGTTCATCCCGGTCAGAAAATAACGGTTCAGGTTCGTTCAGACTCATCTCTGGGGTATGAATTTGATCGGTTGAAGTTCTTTTGTCTGAGTAATGAGCAGAGTTTTGCCTATCGATTTTTGGATGAAGAAGGCATTGTTTTGGCGGAAGATACTTTAAATACCAATGTTGTTCCAATTCATTTACCTGAGTTACAGGATCGTTTCATCCTGGAGCCATATCGCCGCAACGATCAGCAGAATCATGCAACACTGTTTGGTTTTAGTCTGGAAAATGGGCAACCCGGCGTATTGTACCATACCGTGGGGATCAACGGAGCTCAGTATAGTCATTATAACCGGGCCGATTATTTTGCCGAGCAAACGGCTGGGTTAACCCCTCAATTAATTATTATTTCCCTCGGAACCAATGAAGCCCATAACAGTCGGCTCACCATGACCGAATTTTATGAGCACATAGGTAATCTGGTGCAGTCATTGCAACAGAATAACCCTCAGGCAGTGCTGCTGTTAACTACACCTGCTGACTCATATAAAGGGCGGGTACCAAATACAAAGCTGGCGGATATCCGCCAGACTATATTGAATTATGCGGATGATCATCACTTGCCGTGCTGGGATTTGTATGGAATAACAGGTAGTGCCGTAAACTGGCGAAAGAAAGGCCTGCTGCTGTCTGATGGGGTGCATTATTCCCGCCAAGGATATGAATTACAAGGAAATTTACTGTATCAGGCCCTGATACGTACGTATAATCACTATGTTTCTGCTCGACTTTAACAGATTCGATTTTAGCAATTTAGCGGATATTCTACGCTATCATCCCAATGCCCCGATTCTGTTTAATAGTGGGTTGTTTCTTTGGTTATTTCTTGGTTTTTCTACCATTTATGTATTACTCAGCCCTTATCACCGGGCAAAGGTTATTTTCGTAATAGCCTTTTCACTTTATTTTTATTACAAGTCTTCGGGATGGTATTTCTTACTTCTGGTTTTAGCAACGTTCGTAGATTATGTACTCGGCTGGTTTATTTATGACGCCGAAAAGGTCTCCATGAAACGCTTTTGGCTCGTGCTGAACCTGTTCTTAAATCTAGGCCTGCTTGCTTATTTTAAATATACGAACTTCTTTTATCAGATGTGGTGTGAAATCACGGCACATCCCTTTGATCCACTTCCTATTTTCCTGCCTGTTGGGGTTTCCTTTTATACCTTCCAGTCACTGAGCTACACACTGGATATTTACCGGAAAGAGATCAAACCCGTTAAGAATATTCTGGATTACGGATTTTTTGTGTCTTTCTTTCCGCAATTGGTCGCCGGACCAATTGTTCGGGCGAAAGACTTTATTTCGCAGTTATATCAACCTCCAATCGTTACTCCTGAACAATTGGGGCGGGCTGTATTTCTGATTGGTAGCGGTTTATTCAAAAAAGTAATTATTTCAGATTATATCAGTATCAACTTTGTTGATCGAATTTTCGATAATCCATCCCTCTATTCGGGCCTGGAAAACCTGATGGGTGTATATGGATATGCTTTACAGATTTACTGTGATTTTTCGGGGTATTCAGATATGGCCATTGGAATTGCATTACTATTGGGTTTCCAATATCCTGATAATTTTAACTCTCCCTATCAATCCAGAAATATTGGCGAATTTTGGCGTCGTTGGCACATCTCTCTTTCCAGTTGGCTGCGTGATTATCTGTACATATCATTAGGAGGAAACCGTAAAGGGAAAACCCGTATGTACCTTAACCTTTTTGTTACGATGGTACTGGGTGGGTTATGGCATGGGGCAGACTGGCAATTTATTATTTGGGGAGCTCTACATGGAGGGGCACTGGTAATACACCGTTTCTTTCGGGAGCATTTTTCTTCTGGAGCCTATCCGATGAATGGGTTGATAGCCCGTTTGTTAACGTTCCATTTTGTATGTTTCTGCTGGATTTTCTTCCGAGCCGATTCAATACAGGTGGTAAAAGAAGTGATTTTGCAAATTAGCTATCACTTTAATCTGGCTATATTCCCTCAATTCGTGGTAGGCTATGCCTCTGTACTGGCCCTTATGGCACTTGGTTATTTCCTGCATTTCTTACCTAAAAGCCTGGAAATACAGGCAGAATCATTAATGGGAAAAGTTCCATTAATAGGTAAGTTAGCCTGGTTATTAATGATTGTTTTCTGGATGACTCAAGTACAGTCTTCAGAAGTACAACCTTTTATTTATTTTCAGTTTTAAGAAAGTAAAAGAGGTTCTCTTCTAAAAACCAATATCAACCACCAGAAACTGTGGCTGAAAAGAACCTTCTTTCGTCCAGATAAAACGGGCTCCGGCTTCCAGGGTCTGCCGCATTCGTAGAACAGTAAAATTGAAAAGAACATCCAGCCCTTGCGACTGATACGTGCGTGACGCATGAGTGTTTGCCGCATAGCCCATGTCCATAAAACCATTTAGTTTAATTCGCTGGATATAAAGTAGCCGACCAAGATTCCAGTCGGGGTAAGCAATGGGTAGCTGATATTGTACGGTTCCCGTATAGAGTGTAGGAGTGCTTATGTAACTGTATCCTCTGGGAAAAAACATCGGGCTGCCAAAGGTATAATTCGACGTAGTGCCCTGAAACTGAGCTCCGGCAAAAACCCGAACCGAATGGTGTTTGGCAATACCCGGAAAATACAGACGGGTTTGGGCTGCGAATAAATTGCCTGTTAATTCCCCCCCGAAAGGCGTATTACGGGCATAAAGGCTTAAGTATTGCCCCCAGCGGGGTTGCACGTCGCGGGTGGCCTGACGCAGTAATCGCGAATAAGCAAACGAAACCGTTGTGGCCGCAAGATTATTTCGCCCGGGTTCGCCCACATACCGATAAGACAGGCTGTATCCCTGCGTCTGGATCAGGTTAGCCTGAACAGACAGACTCATTCCCTCCCGATACTTTGAGTGGGTAAATACAAGGGGTAATCGGAGCCCAACGTTCAATTCATTTTGTCGCCAGTTGGAAGTTCGCAAGGTATCATTAAGTAAAATGCTGGTTTGCCGTGCGGCACTTTCCACCCCTATATCAATGACTGGGTATAGCCCATAATAGCTTAGATTTCCATACCAGTTACCACGCTGTTCGCTGGCATTATAACCATATCCGGCTGACGCAAACATGGTGGAGGTTAAATTCTGAGATTCAATTCCGATCGATAGATCCGTACCCGTAGAACTGAACGTCGGGCCCCAGTTGTAGATCTTGAAGAGATTAGCTTTCGAATAATTTTTAGGTGTGTATGTTTGATTAGGAACCTGATTGAGTAAGTCTGAATTCTGTTCCTGCTGAACTAGATATTGAAAGGGGCGTACGATGTTTGTGGTACTATCCTGTCTTTCCAGCCAGGTTTCAGGCTGGAAAGGAATGGTAGCAATGCGATAACCTAATGGAGTAAAATCCTGGAAAGCCAGGGTTTTACCATCGGGAGAAAGAGCTGCCTGACAGGCACCATAAGGCCGTCTGGTTACCTGAAAATGTTTGTTTGTTTCCAGCTGGTAGGCATAAATGTTGTCAATACCTGAAAATGGAGAATTGTACAATACCCATTGTCCGGTTAAGAGTGGCTGGGCGATATTTTCAGAAACATAAGGGAATAGCTCTTGCTGATTACCCGTTTCAGTATCCAGAAGAGCGATGGTTTTCAAACTGCCTTTTTGTTTGATCACTACGATCCGGCGGCCATCGGAAGCATACCGGGGCTGCTGATAAAAAGCTCCATCAGGATTTGAATATTCGTGGATTATGTGCCCGTCTCTGGCATTGAGCTGAACCAAATGGCTTTTTCCCTGGGTATCGGTTTCCACTACGATAATTGACGATCCGTCGGGTGAGATAGTTGGAGCAAAGTAACGGCTGCGGAAGCTTAATTGCTGACGTTGTCTGGTTTGAAAATTCAGGGTTTTGATAACTGTATAATCCCGCATACCCCAACGAGGGTCAAACCGTTGCTCAACCCAAACCAGAATGTTGTCTCCGGCCGAAAGGGTTGCTGATTCATTTAAATAACCAGTTTCATGGGCATTCTCTTCGGCCTTTCCATCCAGCAAAACAAAGGTAGGGATAGTTGCTAAGCCTGATTTTAGTGCCACAATCCGGCCATCAGCAAGAAATTGGGGCATGCAATAGTCTGTGTAGACCTTCACGTTGGTAATCCCCGGATTGTTTACAGCCGTCGGTATGAGTTGAGCTTGTTGCTCTTTCCATTGATTTTTGAAATCATTGGTAGCCTGTTGATACAAGGTTTCTATTCTACCATTAGTTGTTTTCCGAAGACTATTCGAAAATGAAAACGGATAAAGTGGAAAGCGATAATACCGATCCAGCGTTTTGGCCCAAATATCTGCTCCGTAGGTTCGGCGGGCATAATTTGTCAAATGATATCCTAATACATACCAGTTCGGAATATAGTCCCGAAAAGAACCAGCCACTGCTTTGGCATAAGAAAAGGGCTTTTTACGGTCAAGTAACTGTGTTCTGAATAGCAGATTAAACTCTGGAATTCGCCCACGCCCGCCCGGCGTAAGGGCTGTTTCCGAACAGACGGCGTCACCTTCTACAAACCAGTCTGGTATTCCTAAATTAATGAATCCTAAGGCATTATATCCAAAAGTATAAAATAGAACCTTACTGAAACCCGTCAGGGCTTTATCGTTTTGTACAACATGCCGGAATTCATGAGTAGCAAGCAAATCCAGCCATCGATTCTGCCCCAGAAAATTGGCGTCTTGTGGTGGGGTAATGTAAAACTCTGAATGACGAGGCATTAAGGTAACAAACCCATTGGAGACCGTGGTTTGAGTTTGTAGTACCAGGGATATAGGTCGGGGTTCACGGCCTAAGGTTTTGGAGTCGGGCGTATAGACGGTTTCAAGGGTGTTTAGCAGGTGATTGCTAACAGAGTCGTATCCACGCGGGTAAATAATTCGAAAATGGGGCGACTTAATCTGAGACCATTTAACAGAGGGAGGATTCTGCGTATTGCTACCTAGCTGGGCAAGGGCTGGCAATGAAAAAAGGAAAATAACGCCGAAAACGATTTTCATCAAAAGTCAAAAGATTAGTGTCTCAATCAGTACATGTTCTCTCTAATTACGAACGAAATCATATTCTTGCTGCAAGACATTAAAAATTAATATTCTGGAACATAATTCCGGAATAGCTTTTAACTTTAAGCATTATTTTTTCTTGTTAATAGTCAGAAAAAACTTTAAATTATTCAATAATATAACCCTCTAAGAAGATGAATACGCAGGAATTTAACCTTAGATCGGCCCTCACCGCAGTGATTATGGCCGGATTTATAGCAGGCTCTCTGGATGCTCTGGCAGCGGTGGCTATATTGGGTAAATTCAATTATGTGCGTGTGTTTCAGTTTGTTGCCAGTGGTATTTTTGGCCAGGCGGCTTTTGCAGGGGGCTTTAAAATGGTGCTTTATGGCATCATTTTTCATTACTTCATTGCATTTACCTTTGCCACCTTCTTTTTGATACTGGTTGTGTATTTCCCAATACTAAAAGACATGCCTTTCCTGGCCGGAATAGCCTATGGAATATTCGTTTGGCTGGTAATGAATTTACTGGTATTACCGCAAACACACGTTCCGCAAGATTCGCTGAAGTTGAATAATGCTTTAATTAATATGCTGATTCTGATCCTGATGATCGGTCTACCGATTTCATATCTAACTAACTGGATTTATGTGCCTCATCCTGAGGATGAAATGTAGTTTTCAGTTAGCGTTTTTCGATCTTCGTCTTGTAGTTGCTGGTTTAACGTGTATACTATATAAGTTGCTATAACTTAGGCTAAGCCTGAAAAGGTGATCAATTGACGGCCCTGGAAACCCCTCCTTTATATCCACCCAATAGCCCACTTTAATAGGTCTTCAATACGCTTGTTATAAGGAGGGTAAAAGAAATGTAGGCTTCCCCAACGTCGTCTGACAATACTGCGGGCATTGCTAAATTCCTGAAAACCAAAATAACCACCTGATTTACCTATTCCAGAGTGATTGACGCCACCCCAAGGCAAAGAGGTGTTGCCGTATTGAATGAGCGTATCATTAATAACGGTACTTCCGGCCGAGGTCTCATGGATAAAAAAGCGAATGTTCCGGCTATTTTTACTGAAGATATAGAGGGCTAACGGCTTCTCTCTTTTGCGGATATACTGAATTACTTCGGAATTTTCCTGAAAGGTGACAACGGGTAACAAAGGACCAAAAATTTCCTCCTGCATAATTCGCATAGAGTCGCTAACTGCGTTTAAAATAGTTGGAGACAAGTAATATTGATTCGCATCACTTTGTCCTCCATATACCAACTGTGCCTGCTGATCCAGAGCATCTGTCAATAGTGACTGTAACCGGTTAAAGTGTTTTTGATTGACAATTCGACCGTAGCTTTCTGAGTGTTGAATGCCTTGTTGATGAGGGTTATATCGCCGTTCGATGCTGGCCTTCATGGCGTTAAGTAAAGCGGTCTGTATGGATTTGTGCACCAACACATAATCAGGAGCAATGCAGGCCTGACCAGTATTGACAAATTTTCCCCAGATAATTCGTTCGGCAGCTGCTTCAATATCTGCGGAACTGTCTACAATACAAGGTGATTTTCCACCTAGTTCTAATGTAACGGAGGTTAGATGTTCGGCTGCGGCCTTCATTACCACTTTACCAACTTCTGTACTGCCGGTAAAATAGATATGATTGAAAGGTAGCTTTACTAATTTCGAAGCAACCGTCGAGTCGCCTTCAATTACAGTAACTTCTTTGGAATCAAATACTTCGGCAATCATTTGTTTAATAATGCCAGCAGTAGCGGGTGCGTATTCTGAGGGCTTGATAATGACAGTATTTCCGGCGGCTACGGCCTGAATAAGGGGCAGAATAGCCAGATTGAACGGATAATTCCAGGGTGAAATGATCAGAACGGTACCTTTCGGTTCATAACGAATTTTAGCAGGAGCCCCGAGCGAAGTAATCGGAGTAGGGACGGGGTGAGGCCACATCCAACTGGCCAGGTGGCGGCAGGTATGGCGAATTTCGGTGTTCACTGCCAGCAGTTCGCCAATGATTGTTTCGGCGGGGTGCCTCCCTAAATCGTGTTTCAGAGCAGCCTGAATATCGGTCAGATGGACAGTAATCCAGGTTTTTAAGGCCTTTAATTTAGTGATACGACGATGAGCTTTAGTACGAGCAATCATCGGGGCATAGTCTGCTTGTTGCTGGAAAATAGTTTCAATAAACGTTTCCATTGAGCGTCAGTAAGTTGAAAGGGCTTGACAAGCTTTATTTTTCGATTAGTTTTGCTAAAAATTTTAGGCCTCAATGAGTATCATCAGCGAAAACATCCGGTATTTACGGAATCGTAATGATCTGACCCAGGAGCAACTGGCCCGGCGTATTGGGACGAAACGTCCGAATGTTGGAGCCTATGAAGAAGCCCGAGCCAATCCGCCCCGAGAAACCCTTATCAAACTTTCCCAATTGTTTGGTATAACAATTGATCAGCTTCTGACTGTCGATTTACGCAAAATTCGGGATACTTCCAGTTTGAATTTAAGTATGTCGACACTGCCACCGCCTGTCCCTATTTTTAAAGCAGCCGAGACGCGGCCGCCGGTTCAGCAAGTGGGGGACACTTATTTTCAGCCTAAATCACAGGTGAATCTGGTAGCTCAACGGGTTATGCTTCGAACGATCAACAGGTTAGCTACGCCATTTGTAGAGTGTATTCCTACTGTAGAATCTGCTTGCTCAACGACTCCAAATGTTCCTTCCGTTATTGCCTTAGTAAGAAAAGATCAGCTTACCGACTATATTACGAAATACCGGCAACCAGAGTTCCTTCAGCAACTACTACAATTTCAATGGCCAGAAGCCCGAAAAGGAACTTTCAGAGCCTTTGAAGTAGGAAATGACTTTACTTTTCCGGGAGCAATAGTAGTGGGCGAGCAGGTAGTTGACTGGTTTTTATTAAAAGACGCCCGGCATTATCTCGTGATTACGAAAACGCAGGGAGTCTTATACCGGAGGGTGTATAATCAGCTGAAGATAAAAAATGTATTATTGCTAAGTTCTGATCAGGCAACAACACCCACCCTGGAACTATCCGCTAAAGATATACTTGAGCTGTGGCTTGTACGAGGTTTTTACAGTACTCAGCTTCCTGAACCACCTGTATCTGTTGAACGTGTAAAGGCAATTGTAGAAGAGCTACGCCTGGAACTGGATCGTGTTAAGTAAGCATTTCAGGTCAGGACATAATATTAAACAACAAGCTGAAACACAAAACCTTACACTGAAAAAGTGTACAAATTATTCCTGTTCTGAGAGCTGATCGAATGTCCGTTCGACATCATTCAGAAAGCGATTATTCCCACTCGGATTTACCAGAGCTTTGCCAAATTCGTACCAAAGCCCATCCCCCAGATTCAGGAAACGCCCCTGATGCTGAGGTTCTTTCTCAACGGCTTTTTCAGCTAAAAATTCACCCGCATAAATTAACCGTAGTATTGGATTAAGGCTTTCCCAACCTAATTCTTTTGTTTTTTCAGTATCACCTACCTGCATACGTGTGCGTACCGTACGTTTGGCAAAAAACACATTCATTTCGAGTTGAATGGTTTTGTCACGAGGGGTCTTTTTAAGATAAATCAACTTAAGGGGTGATTCCAGACGAGCTGTTTCATAGATAGCCTGAATCAGTTCCTGTGAAAGGTATTCCCAGGCATCACGATTCTTGGGTTTACCTACCAAAGGCTCTTCATCGTTACGGTAATCGAGCGTGAGCCAGAATTGGTTTTCGGAGTCGCTGGTAGGACGGGCGGATTTATAGAAATCCGTTTTTGAAACTAAGTCCCGAATTTCTGAAGACCAAACGGGCAGAAGTGTTCCTTGCCATTCAAAATCGTCAGTTCCGGTAAACCCTTCCGCCTGAATTTCCTCATCCGTAAGATCTTGCCGATCAATGTATTGAATGGTAAAGGTAATATGTAACTCATCCGCACGATTGATCGTTCCCTTTAGCGTATATCGGTGAGCATACGGTGGGGGAATCATTTCGGCGGTCTGATACGTGATTTCTATAGTGCGGAGTGGTTCAGGTGTACGGTTTTCCATAACTATTCGGGAAAAGAGTGGCTGTTTATGACCCACAAAATCACCGTTCTTATGTATTTCAAATGGACGAATACGCCAAAGTAAGGAATATTCCATTCAAAACGCATACTGGCTATATTATTTTTTAATTAACTGTCTGATTGATAAGTGGATAACTGATATATGGTAGATCGTTTATCTACTTTATCGGTTAAAGTATGCCGGAAAATCGGAATCGTATAAAGGTCACGCGGATGCTCATAGGAAGGGAAAATACCTTTTAGTTCAGATAGTATGACCTGTTTTTCAGGATCGGAAAAAGGAAGGCCCTCGATGACTAAGCCTAACCGCTGCCCCAATCGTTTGTCAGGAAAACCCCAGGCAAAAAAGCGTCTCCCCGGGGCATATTGCTGAAGAATTACTTCAGCCTGCTTTTCGATGGTTTCCAGCTGAATTTTAATACCCCCTGAATTGATGATGTTATCAAACCTTCCCAAAATCCGAAATTTTCTATCTGCGGTAAGTTCAACCACATCGTTGGTTTGCACCAGATCAAAATTACTGGCAGCAGCTTTAATATTCAGGCAGTTTCGCTCATCAAGAGCTAGTTTTATGCCAGGAAGAGCCTGAAACCAGTCACTTTTCAAACCAGTATTTAATCGTCTTACGGCAATGTGTGAAACGGTTTCTGTCATTCCATAGGTTGCATAAACAGGAGCCTGAATGACTTGTAATGCCTCCTCAAGCGAACTCGTTGTAGCCGCCCCGCCAATGATAATGGCTTTCATGTTGTTCAGATAGGGCAAGCTTTCTTCTGGATGCTCAAGTAAGGTTTGAAGCTGTAGCGGGACAAAAGCCGCAAATTGGATGCTTTTCGGCAAATCGCTGTGCAGGGGAAAAGCACTAGGAGGCACTACATATGTTTTTAACCCGAGCTCCATCGTACGCACCAGCATCATCATTCCGGCAATGTACGCCACATTCAAACAGCATAGAGCTACGTCGCCTGTTGTTAAACCAAACGTTTGTCCCGTCAGCTGAGCCGAAGCCTTCATCTGTTGTCTTGTTAAACGGATCAATTTGGGGGTGCCGGTAGATCCCGAGGTTTTAATTTCGAAACATTCCTGTCCGGCTCGCCAGCGGTTACAAAAATCCAGTGCTGATGCTTCGTAGGAATCGCCTGAATGAGGTAGTGGTAAATGGCTGTCAATCAGAAGCATAATGCAAATTTCTTGCGTTCTTCAGAAATAGATATATGAACAGATGAAATAAGAAAATCGTTTCAGAGACTTTATTTCTTCAGAGGTGTTAACAAGGAATAGATCATATCGTCAAGGTATTGGCCATTGAAAAAACGCTTTTCTTTGAAATGAGCTTCTTTTACAAAACCACAACTTTCGAGCACGCGGGCAGAGGCCACATTAGCAGGGTTAATAATGGCTTCAATTGAATGAAAATGAAGAGTTTGAAATCCGTATTGCAGGACTTCTGGTAATACTTCTTTTATGATACCCTGTCTGTGGTAATCTCCATGAACGATATAGCCCACTTCGGCTCGGTGATGCTCTTTATAAATATTGACATACCCGACAGAACCAATAACAGTATTCCCAACTGCAATAGCCCAGGTTATGCTTTCGTTATTTTCAATTCCGGAAGTTAAGGTGCGAATATAAACTCTGGCATCTTCTACCGTCTTTGTTAATGGTCGGGCAATGTACTGCATTAATACTGGATTTGACCGAAGTTCAAACACGGCTTCCGCGTCAGACTCCTGTAGTTGCCGGAGTATAAAACGTTTGGTAGAAAGAACCGGAAAAGGATTCAGATTGATGGTTAACACGGGAAGGCACGCTCGTTTTAGCTTACGAAAATACAATAAAATTTTGTTAAGGGAGATGCAAAAAACGGAGGATACAACTAATTAAAAAAACATCCTAAATGAGCAGCGTTTCTAACACTTATTCATTTAGGATGTTTTAAAGACTTATCAGTAACCACTATTTATAGAAAAATTAAACGGCTTTTTCTTCTCCATTCACCCAAACGCGTAACGATTTGCCCGTAATGTTTTCAATTTCAGTGCCTTCCGGGTGAACCCGAATATTAAGCAGGTTATCCCGGAAACGGATTTTAAACGAATAGCCTTGCCATTGAGCAGGGCAGGTAGGTGAAAGATGCAGGGCATCGTCATGAACACGTAAACCGCCAAATCCTTTCACAACCGACATCCAGGTACCAGCCATTGAGGTAATATGAAGGCCATCTTCAGTATCGTTATTATAGTCGTCCAGATCAAGGCGGCTTGTACGAAGGTACATTTCGTAAGCCTTTTCATGTAAACCTAACTTAGAGGCGATAATAGCATGGACACAAGGTGATAAAGAAGATTCATGAACAGTACGAGGCTCATAAAATTCAAAATTTTTACGAATGGTTTCTTCGTCAAATTCATCTTCAAAGAAATACAAACCCTGTAGAACATCCGCCTGTTTGATAAAACAGGACCGAAGGATGCGATCCCAGGACCATTTCTGGTTGATAGGTCGCTGTTCAGGACTTAAATCGGCAGCGATTAACTGCTCTTTATCGAGATAATTATCCTGTTGCAAAATAATGCCCCATTCTTCTGACACGGGCAAATGCAGTCTGCCGATAATATCGCGGAAGCGTTCAAATTCAGGCCCTTCATCCAACTGAAGCAGATCCGTTAATTGTTTGTAACGGTCGGGATTAGTATTTTTAAGATCTTCAGCAACTTCCAGAGTATAGCGTAAACACCAGGCAGCTATATAATTAGTGTACCAGTTGTTGTTAACGTTATTTTCGTATTCGTTTGGGCCGGTTACGCCTAACATCACGTATTTCTTACGCTCTTCAGACCAGGTAATGCGTTGTGACCAGAAACGGGCAATTCCCAATAGTACTTCAAATCCGTATTCGCCGAGATAACCATGGTCGCCGGTGTAACGAACGTAGTCGTAAATGGCATAAGCAATGGCTCCGTTCCGGTGAATTTCCTCAAAGGTAATTTCCCATTCGTTGTGGCATTCTTCTCCGTTCATCGTCACCATTGGGTAAAGGGCAGCTCCAGCCACAAAGCCCAGTTTTTGAGCATTTTCAATGGCTTTTGGAAACTGTTTCCAACGGTAAATCAATAAATTACGGGCTACGTTGGCGTCTGCGGTTGACAAATAGAAAGGAATGCAATAGGCTTCTGTATCCCAGTAGGTAACACCACCGTATTTTTCACCGGTAAACCCTTTGGGGCCAATGTTCAGCCGATTATCCTCTCCGGTGTAAGTCTGGCTGAGGTGAAACAAGTTGAACCGAATTCCTTGCTGAGCGGCTACGTCACCCTCAATGACAATATCCATCTGTTCCCACTTTTTTGCCCAGGCTTCAGCATGTTCAGCAAGTAACTGATCAAATCCTTTTTCAGATAACCGGGCCAGATAAGTTTTTGCGGCAGGAAGTAATTCCTCGCGGGAGTAGTTCAGATCACTGAGGTTACAAACGTATTTGTGTAGCGTATAACGTTCCCCACTGACTGCCGACAGTTGAATTTTGCTTCCTACGTAACGATCCTGTTTGATAGGCAGAGCCTGAAACTCTATCGAATAACCATTTCGGAAAATCTCGAATTTCTGTCCGGTCAGTACCTCGAACTGGGGAACACCATATGGATTAGGTATGGTAGTAAGTTGTAGATATCCTTCTGCAAAATTGGTTTCGCGATGCACTTCTTCCCAGAATTTGACATCGTAGTTTGAATCGCGGTTGGAAATAGCCCCGTCGATATAGGGCGTTAGGGTCAGTTTTGCGTCGAAGTTGAGTAATTCGACGGTATAACTAATGGCTCCGCTTTCATCTTCTGTCAGTGAGCAGAAGCGTTTGGACAGTACGCGAATTTGTCGGCCGGATGGAAGTTCCGCTGTAAAAGAACGACTTAACCAGCCTTCTTTCATGTTCAGAACTCTCTGGAAGTCGTGTATCTGGCACGTAGCCAAATCCAGTACTTCTTCATCGAGTTCCACCCCGATACCGATCCAGTTAGCTGCATTGAGAACCTTAGCGAAATAATTCGGATAACCGTTTTTCCACCAGCCTACCCGGGTTTTATCAGGAAAGTAGACGCCTGCTACGTAATTGCCTAAAAGTGTTTTTCCGGAATAGCCTTCTTCAAAATTGCCCCGCTGCCCCATACGGCCATTTCCGAGTGACATGATTGATTCGGTAATCTCATTCCATTCCGGATGAAATCCTTCTTCAATGATGCACCATTCATCGTTTTTTAAGTAATTTTTCATATCGAACGAATCGATTCTGGTTAAATGGTAATGTGAAGTAAATGGTAGGAAAATGCCAGAGTAAAGCCAAATATCTGATGGGAATTCTTAAATGTGCTGATTTTGAAGCTCAATAAGGAATTATCTATCTTAAGTTTTAATAACACCATTTTAATTTATTCATACGGGTAAGCTAATGATAGAATGAGTTTGCCTAATAACGTTGATAACAACACTTTCAAGGGAGTTTAGCTGATTACAGATGATATAAGCATTGCCAAAGTTAATTTGGACTTTTGTTACTGGCAAATAACGGCAAATGTCAAAAATTCAAAGTTAACTGCCTGCCTTCCCATTCATCGGCTGCTTCCAGGTTAGATAAGGTCACGCCTATAAGTCTTATTCCCATTCGCAGCGGAAAAATGCTGTCAAATAAATCCTTAATCATCCGTTCGTAAAAACGTTGTTCAGTAATAGGCTGTAGGCTGGTACGACTACGGGTAATCTGCTCAAAATCACCAAATTTTACTTTTAGCGTTACCGTTTTGCCAAATTTCCCGGAACGCTCGGCTCGCCGCCATACTTCTTCGGTTATGGGCCAGAGTTCATTCAAAAGGAGTTCAATATCTTCCAGATCGGTTGAAAATGTTTCTTCAGCTCCGATGGATTTTCGAATCCGGTCGGGGTTAACCGGGCGATCATCTTCGCCTCGGGCAATCTGATAGTACCAGCGGCCAGCTTTCCCAAAATGTCTAATCAGCGTTTCCTGGGTTTGTGTACGTAAGTCACCTCCCGTGAAGATGCCCATTTTGTGCATTTTTTCAGCCGTTACTTTTCCAATTCCGTGAAAGTCTTTTACTGGTAAGTTTTCTACAAATGAAGCCGCCTGACTTGGCTTAATCACAAAAAGTCCATCTGGTTTTTGGTAATCCGAAGCAATTTTGGCCAGAAACTTATTAAAAGATACACCTGCTGAAGCCGTTAAGCCGGTTCGTTCTTTAATGAGGGTTTTAATTTCCTGAGCAATCTGAGTGGCAGTAGAAATGCCTTTTAAGTTATCGGTAACGTCGAGGTACGCTTCGTCCAGCGAAAGCGGTTCAATAAAAGGGGTATATTCCGCAAAAATGTCACGAATTTGCTGGGATACTTCCCGGTACACATCAAAGCGTGGACGAACAAAAATAAGTTGGGGGCATTTACGTAAAGCCGATACAGAAGCCATGGCCGACCGAACACCAAATACACGGGCTTCATAACTAGCGGCGGCAACAACTCCACGTTCACGGCTGCCTCCTACGGCAACGGGTTTGCCTCGCAGGTCAGGGTTATCCCGCTGTTCGACACTGGCATAGAAGGCATCCATGTCGATATGTATGATTTTCCTAAATGTTGCCAAAATTCAAAACGTATCTTTGATCAAACCAGTTGATATCCATTTGATTTAGTGAGATCAATTACGGAATGTGACGTAAAATACTTAAATAGTTCTTTACTTTAGCTTTTCGTTTACGGTGAAAATACTAAATCTGTCAGACATATGCCTGTTCCTGACTTATCCAACGAATTGCAGTTTCAAACCAGCCGCTCATCGGGAGCGGGCGGACAAAATGTGAATAAGGTTGAAACAAAAGTGGAAGTTAGACTGAATGTTGACCGCTCTATTTTGTTAACAGATGAACAAAAAGAAAAAATTCATCAGAGGCTCAGTAGTCAGTTAACGACAGAAAGCGATATTATTATTACTGCCCAGGTATACCGAAGCCAAATGCAGAATAAAGAGCTGGCTGTGAAAAAATTATACGTATTACTTGAAAAAGTATTGCAGGAACAGCGACCCCGAAAGGCTACCAGGGCCACGAAAGCTTCTTCGGAAGAAAGACTCCAGAAAAAACGTATAGCTGGTCAGCGAAAAGCGGCTCGTAGTCGAAAAAACTGGGAAGAATAACAAATGCTCGTTTACTTCAACAACCAAAAACATAAAGACTCATTATTAGCCTATTTATCGTTTTGATTTTCAAATGAATCGCTGCAAACTTAGTATTCTCCTGTTAATCAGCCCATTGTTGCTGAGTGCACAAACTAAAAAGAAAACAACTCTTCCTGATCGCCCCAAATTAGTGGTTGGGATTGTAGTAGACCAGATGCGATACGACTTTCTGTTTCGCTATGCCAGCAAGTATAGCAAAGGTGGTTTCAAACGCTTGTTGGGCGAGGGGTACAACTGTGCTTATACGCATTATAATTACATGCCTACGATTACGGCACCCGGCCATACCTCGATTTATACCGGATCCATTCCGGCCATTCATGGAATCGTGGGCAATGAGTGGTTTGATCGGGGCTTAGGCCGGGAAGTATACTGTACGGAAGATAGTACCGTAGTAGCATCGGGTGGAACGGGTTCTCCAGCCGGAAAAATGTCCCCAAAAAATGTATTGGCAACGACCATTACTGACCAGCTTCGTATTGCAACTAATTTCAAGTCGCGGGTGATTGGGGTTTCTCAGAAAGACCGCGGAGCGATTATTCCCGCGGGGCATACGGCCGAAGCGGCCTATTGGTTTGATTCACGTGATGGAAGCTGGATTTCGAGTACCTTTTACATGAATGACGTACCCAATTGGGTGAAGGCATTTAATGCGAAAAAATTACCTAATAAATACCTCGAAAAGCCCTGGACGACTTTGCTGCCCATCGAGCAGTATACCGAAAGCACGGCTGATGATATGCCCTATGAGTCGCCCATTCCCGGGGAGAAAAAACCGGTCTTCCCACATGAGGTTGCTGGTACATTCCAGGGTTTCTACGAAAACTTTCGGAAAACGCCTTTCGGAAATAGTATAACCAAAGATTTTGCGATTGAAGTCCTTAAAAATGAAAAGCTAGGTAAAGGTGAAGCTACTGATTTTCTGGCTGTTAGTTTTTCGTCAACAGATTATGTAGGGCATAGTTTCGGGCCAAATTCCATTGAAACTGAAGATACTTACCTGCGTCTGGATCGGGATATTGAAGAATTGCTGTCGTTTCTGGATACCTGGGTAGGGAAGGAAAATGTACTGGTATTCCTATCTGCTGACCATGGCGTATCGGATGTATGGGAATTTTCGCAGGAACATCACATTGAAGCCGGATCGCTGCAACAGGTTACAAAAACGGTTCGTCAGGCTTTAAACGATGCCTACGGCGAGGCCGACTGGATTCAATACTTTGGTAACTATCAATTATACCTTAATCCAGAAGTGCTGAAAGCTAAGAAACTTACCTTCTCTCAAGTGTATCCGTTAGTAAAAGAAACCTTAATGACGAAAATTAAAGGTATTGCAAATGTGCTGGATTTACATGATTTCGCTTCGTTACAAATCAATGATAATCAGGCGTATTTTGTAAAAAATGGGTATAACCTCAAACGAGGGGGGGATTTCATGATTGTAACTCAACCCGGCTGGATTGATGGGTATGCTCGTAATGGAACGGGCCATGGAACACCTAGTAATTATGATACACACATACCTTGTTTATTTTACGGATGGAAAGTTCCTCACGGGCGGACGGGTGCCAATACGTATGTAGCTGATATTGCTGCAACGCTTTCCTATATGCTTGATATTCTTGAACCAAGCGGTTGTATAGGAAAACCCGTAGAAGACCTGGTTAGCCAGGTTAAATAGTCTTTTAGAAATAGCCTTTCAAAGAAAAAGAGAAGAGGTGGTTCTCACGAACTGTCTCTTCTCTTTTTCTTTGGATAAGAATGATACTTATTTCAATATTGTGAGATAAATGGCTACCAATCAAGCAAAATCCTTTATAATTTCAGCATAACTTTCTTGCCTGTTTTTACGGCCTCATAAATAGCATCGATAATCTTGAGGTCTTTTACGGCTTCTTCTCCATCTATAGGAACAACAGGCTGCTGCCCCTGTAAAATAATTCCCGCCATGGCATCCATCTGAACAGTTTGGTGCGTAACTACCGGCTGATTTAATTCCCCTTTTTGAGTGCGTCCCTTTATGGGGCCGTAGCCAGTGGCAGGACTTAATTCGGCAAACCCTTTTTCACCTACCAGATAAAACCGATCGAGGTAGTTGAAACCATAAGTAGAAAGGCATGAAGCAACGGCTCCGCTGGGGAACCCTAATTGAAACTGAATAGTCTCGTCTACACCTTCTTTAAATTTCTCGGAATCTGTTTTGGTTTCTTCAGCAGTAACCCACGTTGGCTCTTCCCCAACCATATAACGAGAACCATTTACAGCGTAAATGCCAATGTCCATCATAGAGCCGCCTCCTGCCAGTTTTTTGCTGAGCCGCCATTGGGTAGGATCACCAATTTTAAAACCCGATAAACCCTGGAAAAACATGATTTTCCCCAGCTCGCCCGCCTTACGCATTCGAATAATTTCAAGCGTATGGGGTTCAAAGTGCATTCGGTACCCCACTAAAAGCTTAACGCCTGCTCTCGTACAGGCATCAACCATTTCCTGGCCTTCTTTTGCATTTAAGGCCATGGGTTTTTCACAAATGGCATGTTTACCTGCTTTGGCAACCCGAATTACCTGATCATGATGCAGAGCATTGGGCGTAATGACGTAGACGGCATCGATGTCGGGATTATCCTTTATTTTATCGAAGTTTTCGTAGTTATAACAGTTCTTATCGGGTATACTATACCTGGTTTGCCAGTCTTTGATTTTAGAAGGTGTTCCACTGATTACACCCGTTACCTTGGCCATTTTACAGGCTTGCATGGCCTCAGCTACTCGGGTGCCGTAGCCGCCTAGACCCATAATGGCTACTTTCAGGACGGGGCCGTCGTATGGTTTAGTATAAAATTCTTCTCCGGAATAAGGAATCAGCGGTAAGGCTAGGGCGGAAGCCGTTAGTTTTTGTAAGAAATCACGTCGAGAAGTCATATAGGTTATTGGTTTGAGGTCAAAAAGGCAAATCGGTCAAAAATTGCCATTTCTTCCAGATAAGTCCAAATCCCATGGCAAAAATCCTGTTCCAGAACTAGTATGCTCCGATTCAAACTCATAGGTTCAGGGAAATCCTGCCTTATTTATTTCAAATACTTTAAACTGAGAAGATTAACAATTGATGAGGCTAACATTGCTACACTATACGTAATCCAGATAGAAGAGATTG
>JASGGE010000031.1:0-29736 GCA_047605205.1 Siphonobacter sp. | reverse complement strand
TCGCAAAGATAGCTTTTTCCTCACTATCAGCCAAATACCCATTCAAAGTTTTCAACAAAAATGCGTCTGATACGTGAAAAAATCCTGGTTTGGCCTGTTTGTACTTCTGATCTTACCGATTAATACCCAAATGAACGGGGGCTAATCTCCTTCCTCCAATTCAAAGATACCTTCGAGTGGTTTTTCAAAATAGCGGGCAATTTTTAGGGCGAGCACCGTAGACGGCACATACTTATTGGCCTCAATCGCATTGATGGTCTGACGCGATACCTGCACAGCCTCTGCAAGTGTTGCCTGGGTAATGTCTTTGATTGCTCGCTCTACTCGAATAGTGTTTTTCATGACAATACCTGTTCTCTGCTTTTTCCTAAAGCTGGTCTGATGTATAAAAGCCAGTTAAAGCGAGTAATAAAAATGATAAGCGTAGTGAAAATGTTATATACTAGCACCCAGAAGTAGGGGCCATCATATATAAATAAAGTTGCCATCAAAATGAGTACTGTGTTAATGATGACACCCCACTGCAAGGATTCCAGTCTTATTCGGGCTACCCATTCGTCTTCAGTCTTTTCTTTTGAAAACGCCAGTAATAACAATCCTGCCACCAGCCCTATAATAATGATTTCGTCCAGTAGGTTATTTTCAAAGTAAGGCGATTGGACAGACTTGGACAGAAATCCATCTTCATCCCAAACCATGCGTTTGGGAATTTTTACATTCAGCCAATGGGTATAGGTGTCTATGGTTTCATTAGACCAGATGGCATCACGAATTTCGAATAAGACTCCTAAACTCAGAAAAAACAGACTTAGCATCCAGCCAAGTCGTTTGCACCAGTGTGGAAATAAAAAACGCGTCTTCATGGAAATAAACAGTTTATGAACAGGGGAAATATTTTTTACCAAATGTAAAATAAACTTTACTTAATGGAAAAATATTTTGTCAATTATTTTTGTGTATGGAAATAAAAAACGCTGACAGGATACGCAATCCTATCAGCGTTTTTCCAGAAAATAAGATCCCCTATCCTACTACCTCAACCTTCACTCCTAGTTCAACTTCATCCAGTTCAACGGATACAGCATCAGGAACCACATCAAGCAGATTCAGGCTTAAGGCCTGTACTTCGGTACAGATATATTCACGATTGTTTTCCAAAGCAGCTTTTACCAGCTCTTCGGTCGTAGAAACTGAAATGGCAATCTTATCGGCTACTTCAAAACCACTGTCTTTACGTAGGTTCTGAATCCGATTCACAAATTCACGGGCAATGCCTTCATACCGAAGCTCTTCCGTAATACTTACATCCAAAGCCACGGTTAAGCCATTTTCCTGGGCCGTTAAGAAGCCGGGCAGGTCTTCTGTCAATATCTCTACGTCTGATAATGTAATGGTATGCCCCCCCGCCACGGCTAAGCTTCCTGCTTTTTCAAGTTCAGCAATATTCTCACTGTTCATTGCCTGAATACCCGCGGCTACTTCCTTCATTTTAGGGCCAAACTTGGGCCCTAATGCTTTGAAGTTCGGTTTTACTTTTTTATTCAACACACCTGAGGTATCATCCAGTAGTTCAACCGCTTTTACGTTTACTTCTGCCTTAATCAGCTCCTCAACTGAGGCCAGTCGTTGTTTAGTAAACTCGTTCAATACGGGTACCAATACACGCGAAAGGGGTTGGCGAACTTTGATTTTGTTGACTTTACGAATTGAGTGTACTAGTGACGATACGCGTTGAGCCAATTCCATTGAGGCTTCCAATTCAGGGTTGATCAGCGTTTCATTCGCCGCAAGGAAATCCGTTAAATGAACGGATTCAAACCGCAACGGTGATTGGCTAACAATAGCTTTCTCACGACTGCCTTCTGTTAGGTTCCGATATAACCAGTCGGCATAGAAGGGAGCGATTGGCGACATCAGCTGCGACACCGTTACCAGACACTGCTGTAAGGTCTCGAAAGCAGCCCGTTTGTCATCGGTTAATTCACCTTTCCAGAAACGACGACGTGACAGACGTACATACCAGTTCGACAGATGATCTGATACAAAATCCTGAATGGCACGCCCGGCTTTGGTTGGCTCATAATCCGCATAAAACGCGTCTACATCCTTGATAAGCGAGTTGAGCTTTGACAGAATCCAGCGGTCCATTTCGCCTGGTTGCTCATAAGGCACACGATTGGCTTCATCGAGTTGATAGCCATCAAGATTAGCATACAGGGCAAAGAAGTTATAGGTATTCGTCAGCGTTCCGAAAAACTTGTTCCGAACTTCGGTAACTCCTTCCAGATTAAACCGCAGATTATCCCATGGATTCGAATTGGTAATCATATACCAGCGAATCGGGTCGGTGCCATATTTCTTCAGAGCCTCAAAGGGGTTAATAACATTTCCCTTCCGCTTGGACATTTTCTCACCATCCTTATCCAGCACCAGCCCCGTCGAAACTACATTTTTGAAGGCAACAGAATCAAATAACATCCCCGCAATAGCATGGAGCGTGAAGAACCAGCCACGCGTCTGATCTACCCCTTCTGAAATAAAATCAGCCGGATAACTATGCTTGAATGTATCTTGGTTTTCGAATGGATAATGCCACTGAGCATACGGCATTGCTCCTGAATCAAACCATACGTCAATCAAATCAGGTTCCCGGAACATTACCTGACCAGACGTAGAGACAAAAAAGATATCATCCACGAAAGGACGGTGCAAATCATATTCGTTTGTGCCCAGTTTAGCCAGATACGCTTCATTAGCTGCTTTTTGTTCGGCGGTTAATGCATCACTTTGCAATGCCTGTTGAAGGGCTGTTTTCAATTCCGCTACCGCTCCGATGCATACTTCTTCACCATCTTCACTCCGCCAGATCGGGAGGGGCGTTCCCCAGTAACGACTCCGGCTTAAATTCCAGTCAACCAGATTTTCCAGCCAGTTACCAAAACGTCCGGTTCCGGTACTTTCGGGTTTCCAGTTGATGGTTTTATTCAGAGCAACAAGTTCGTTTTTTTTTGCTGTTGTCCGAATAAACCAACTATCAAGTGGATAATATAGTACAGGCTTATCCGTCCGCCAGCAGTGCGGATAGGTGTGATCAAACTTCTGAACATTGAACGCTTTGTTCTCCGTTTTCAGCAAAATACCAATACGTTCATCTACCGATAGATATTTGTCTCGTCCCTGTTTCTGCCGTTCTGTCTCTTTCTCTTCGTCGGTTAGGTATTGTTCTTTAACGGGTTCCTCCGCGAAATCGGTAACTTCTTTTACGAAACGGCCTCGTTTATCCACCAGCGGTGCCTCCTTACCCATTTCGTCTTTCACCATGATGGCAGGAATACCGTTCTGCTGAGCAACCCGGAAGTCATCCGCCCCAAACGTTGGTGCGGTATGAACGACACCAGTACCATCTTCCGTCGTTACGAAATCCCCCAAAATCACCCGGAAAGCTTTCGTTTCTGGCTGAACATAAGGCATGAGTTGTTCATACTCGATCCCTTCCAGATGTTCGCCTTTTAGCTCCATCAGAACGGTCCAGGGAATTACCTTATCCCCTGGCTGATACGCATGAAAATCGCCGTCTTTCCCTTTTTCCGAGAAGTAAGCACTTACCCGGTCTTTTGCACACACCACATTAACGGGCAGGTGCGTGTAGGGATTAAACGTTTTGATTAACTGGTAGAAGATGTTTTTACCAACCGTTAACGCCGAATTAGAGGGTAAGGTCCAGGGGGTAGTCGTCCAGGCAAGAATATAGATATCATCGCTATCAGCCGTATCGAACAAATAGCCTGATTTACCCGTCAGCTTCACCTTAAACTGAGCGACAATCGAAACATCTTTTACCTCCTTGTACGTACCGGGCATATTCAGCTCATGCGAGCTAAGGCCCGTACCCGCAGCGGGTGAGTAAGGCTGAATGGTATACCCTTTATAAAGTAGCCCTTTCTTATGAAGTTCTTTTAGCAAATACCAAATGCTCTCGATGTATTCATTATGGTAAGTTACGTAAGGATGCCCCAGATCGACCCAATAGCCCATTCGTTCGGTCAGGTCATTCCACTGATCCGTGAATCGCATGACCGTTTCGCGGCACTTCTGGTTATATTCTTCTACGCTGATTTTCTTTCCGATATCTTCTTTCGTAATGCCGAGTTCTTTTTCTACCTGAAGTTCAATCGGTAAACCGTGCGTATCCCAGCCGCCTTTCCGCTTTACCTGGTTGCCTTTCAGCGTTTGATACCGACAGAAAATATCTTTAATTGAGCGAGCCATCACGTGGTGAATCCCGGGCGTACCATTTGCAGAAGGGGGGCCCTCAAAAAAAGTAAAGCTCGGCCTGCCTTCCCGCAGTTCTACCGACTGCTCAAAGACGCGATTTTCTTTCCAGAATTGCAGGATTTCGTCGGCAACGGCGGCGTAATCAAGATTTTTGTATTCGGGGAAATTCATGATGCTATGGTATAAAACAAGAAGCAAGGGTCTATAACAACAGAGAATCAAGACATAACGTTTTGATCCCATTGTTTAGCCGCTTGTCCCACAAAGGGTATAGAATTACAAAAATAGGTGTTTACGTTGAGAAAAGACAGGTACCTCTTGCCTGTATCATCAAAACCAACTTGTCACTCTCTAAAGATTAGGTGATCGTATAAGCACCTTTTAACCGATTCTTAGAACTAACTGATCCGGGCCCAGTTGTTTTCATTTTCTTTTAAATGTTCCAACTGATTTCGGATTGCATAGTTTTGGGGTAATATCAGCTCAGGATCTTCTTCTAAAATAGTCTGGGCCGATTCCCGGGCAGCTTTCAGAATTTCGCCGTCTCTGGATAAATCCGCCAGAATCAAATCCACTACGCCACTTTGTTGGGTACCAGCCAAATCGCCGGGCCCTCGTAAGCGAAGGTCGGTATCCGCAATAACAAAACCGTCATTTGTCTCGGTCATGACTTTCATGCGGGTACGCGTCTCGGTGCTAAGCTTCAAACCCGTCATCAGAATACAGTAACTCTGGTCGGCCCCTCGTCCTACCCGGCCGCGTAATTGGTGAAGCTGTGAAAGGCCAAAACGCTCAGCACTTTCAATAACCATGACAGAGGCATTCGGCACATTTACCCCGACCTCAATCACCGTCGTGGCGACCATAATCATGGTTTCCCGTTTCAGAAACCGCTGCATTTCAAAATCCTTATCTTTAGCAGGCATCTTACCGTGCACAATACTGATCTGATAATCAGGGAAAGCCCGGCATACACTTTCATAGCCATCCATCAAATCTTTAAAGTCCAGTTTCTCTGACTCTTCAATTAATGGATAGACAATGTAGCATTGTCTTCCTTTCGACAGTTCTTGCCGTAAAAAGCCAAATACCTCTAGCCGGTGCTGATCCGAACGCCACTTTGTAACAATAGGCTTACGCCCTGGTGGTAATTCATCAATCTGAGAAATATCCAGGTCACCATATAAGGTCATGGCTAGTGTACGCGGAATCGGCGTGGCAGTCATCACCAGAATATGTGGATAAATCGTTTCATTTTTTCGCCAGAGTTTAGCCCGCTGAGCTACTCCAAAGCGGTGCTGCTCATCAATGATTACTAAGCCAAGATTCTGGAACTGCACAATGTCTTCTAACAAGGCATGAGTTCCTACGACGATATGAATGGAACCATCGAGTAAGCCTTCGTGTAAGATTTTTCGTTCTTTTTTCGAAGTTGACCCCGTCAGTTTACTTATTTTTAGCCCTAAAGCTTCCGAAAAAGGTAAAAGTCCTTTGTAATGTTGATCGGCCAGAATTTCGGTAGGAGCCATCAGGCACGCCTGAGCACCGTTTTCAATTGCCAATAACATACAGATAAATCCAACGATGGTTTTGCCCGAGCCCACATCTCCCTGAAGCAACCTATTCATCTGTTTTCCGGAACGCATATCCTCGAATACTTCCCTGATTACCCGTTTCTGAGCTCCTGTTAAGTCAAAAGGGAGGTGTTCATCATAAAATCGTCGAATGAGCTGAGTATTTGGAAAAATTTGCCCGGGATATTCCGTCCGGCGAAGGATTTTTTGCTTGATTAAGCGAAGCTGGTTATAAAACAGTTCTTCAAACTTCAGCCGTCGCTTTGCCTGATGAATGTGCTGTTCACTAGCAGGAGCATGAATGCCCCAAAGAGCCTGAACTTTCGTAGTTAAGCGAAATTTATCAAGTAAAGAACCAGGTAAGGTTTCCCGAATATTTGATCCAGCCAATTCCAATATCTGCCGTTGCCAGCGGGATATGAGTTTGGAATCAACGTATTTACGCCGCAGTTTTTCGGTCAGGTTATAAACAGGTTGCCAGTACCCTCCTTTTTCATTCTCAGTCGTTAGCACTTCCATTTCAGGGTGAACAATCTGAAAACGCCCCTGAAAACTGGTTGGTTTTCCATAGATGACATACTGACCATCCTGTCGTAAGGTTTTTTCCAGATAGCTAATTCCCTGAAACCAGGTTAACTCCATACTACCGGTACTGTCACTGAAATGGCCAACTAACCTGGTTTTAGGGCCTTCTCCAATCACTTCCCAATGGCGTAAGCGTCCTTTGATCTGAGCCCCGGGTAAGTCATCGCGTAATTCAGTGATCGTATAAAACCGGGTTCGGTCTTCATACCGAAACGGATAGTGTTGTAATAAGTCACTAAAGGTAAAAATGCCTAATTCTGTATTTAGCAAAGTACCCTTTTGAGGGCCTACGCCTTTTAGAAACTCAATTTTAGTATCAAAAAAATGGGTTGATCGATCAATCATGGCCTCTATATCGCATCGGATGGCTCAAAAAACCTGTCTACTCGCTGTTTTTCCGACAAAATTGTAGAATATACACAATAAAAATTGCTAGCCCGCTAATTAATAATTCTTTCAACAGATGTTTTGTAAGTTACTTTTTTCTTCTCTTTGTAATACAAAAATAGCTTGAAAAGGTCAGGAATTTATTCGTACTTACACTTCTATCTGCCCAGCAAAGAGCCTATCGATTTAGCCTGATTTTCAATTGTAAGCGTGTCTTGCAACAGTTACTCTTAGCTTTGCGTAATGAAGAGTAGCTCCACTGCGTATTCTATGAAAAAACTATATTGCCTTTTATGTTTTTTAGTACTCTTTCCATTATTTAGTCAGGCTAACCACATTGTGGGGGGGAATCTGGAAATGGTAGCTACTAGTTCCACCCCTGGCTCTTATACCCTAGCCTTAATACTGTATTTTGATAATATTAGCGGAGTTAATACTAAAAAAGATGCCTCTATTGTGGTCTCTATTTTTAGAAAATCGGATAATAACCGCATGGTCAACATTACCATACCGCTAGTAAGCACCACAGCAGTAGATTACGCCAACCCTACCTGTGCTGAAGCCCGAAGCCTAAGCACCTCAGCACTTCGCTATGAAAAAGCGATTTCACTGACTCCCGCTGATTATACCGATACCGGCGGATATTACATTGCATGGGAACGTTGTTGCCGAAATAATGGCATTGACAATATCACGGATCCTGGTCAGACTGGAATGACGTTTTATCTGGAATTTCCAGCCTTATTACAGAATAACCAGTCTTTTCTGAACTCCTCTCCTGTTTTCAATATTGTAAATGGTGAATATATCTGTATCAACAAAGCCTTTTCGTCCAATTTTGGTGCTACTGATGCCGATGGTGATGAATTACGTTATTCCATTGTGACACCTTACATGGGTTATTCTTCTACAAGTAATCCAACGCCTACGCTGCCTACAGCCAGCAGCAGTTATCCATTGGTGAACTGGGCTTCTGGCTTTAGTACTACAAATGAAATTCCGGGTAATCCGCCATTAACGGTTGATGCCTCCACGGGTGTAATCAGTGTTACGGCTAACCAGTTAGGGCTTTTCGTATTTACTGTTTTGGTGGAGGAATATCGTAATGGTACCCAGATCGGAGCTGTTCGGCGAGATTTTCAGTTACTGGTAGTAGATTGCCCGGAAAGCACTCTGGAAGATCCCGTCGTTTACAAAGACGACACGCCCGAAACGGAACGAGATGAAGGCATTACTACTGCTACTTTCTGCGAAGGAGGCTATCTGGATTTAATTACGCAAGACCAGGACGGAGCAACTTACCAGTGGCAAAAAGATGGAGCAAACATTTCTGGAGCTACTTCTAACGTATACCGAGCTGAATCCGCTGGTGTTTATACGGTCATTATCAGTTCATCTACCGTATGCAGCGAATCCAAAGAGTCTGAGCAAGTAACCCTAATATCCGTTCCTGGTATTGATGCAGAAATTACTTCCAATATTTCGCTACCGGCCTGCTCTGATCAACAGGTAATTTTGTCTACCTTACAGGGTACTAATTATAGTTATCTGTGGATGGTTGATAGTGATACATTAACAGCTACTACTTATTCAACTGTTGCTGAGAAGAGTGGTACGTATAGCGTAAAAATAGAAGATAAAACTACCTCTTGCTATTATATTCCCACAAAAGACGTGGTTATTAACCCAATGCCAAGAGCCGAATATACGTCTGTTCCTACGGCCCGGTCATTCTGTGGGCAAGATTCCGTCGCTCTGGTAGCTTTTGATTCAGCTAATTATGTTTTCCAATGGTATCTGGACGGTCAGGCCATCAGTGGAGCAACTAAAAATAGTTACACTATTAAAGCTTCCGGGGTTTATTCTTTTCAGGTAAATATTGGTAGTTGTCTGGCGGTATCAGACACCTTCGCGGTAGCTCTTTACCCTAATCCAACCGTAAGTTTCGATTCCATTGCGGCAGTATGCAGCAGCAGTCTTGATAAAATAACCTTAGTCGGGACACCCGCAGGAGGTGTTTTCTCTGGGAAGGGCGTAAGTGGTACGACTTTCGATCCCGCTATAGCTGGCGTCGGCCAAACGCCTATTACATACACAGTTACGAATGAATACGGTTGCTCTGTATCAGCGGTACGTTACGCCACCGTCGAACGAACACCTACTTTAACTCTCGGATATGATCAAATCATTATCGAGGGTGATAGTGTTCAGATTCCAGGAACGAGTGATGCTAATTTAACCTATTCATGGTCTCCGACCACCGCACTTAGTTCAAGTAGTGTTCTTAATCCGTTTGCTTCCCCTACTGAAACGACTGTTTATACCTTAACGGCTACTTCATCAGTCAACGGTTGTTCGGTTAGCGATAGCATTCGAATTATTGTATGGCCAAAGATCACTATCCCGAATGGATTCACGCCAAACGGAGATGGCAAGAATGATACCTGGCAATTGCCTGGCCTGGAAAAATATCCGAATGCCGAAGTGCGTATCTATAACCGTTGGGGAACAGAATTATTCTATTCAAACAGCTATAGTGGTACGTTTGACGGTACCTACAAAGGCAAGAAACTTCCCGTAGCTACTTACTATTATTTAATTTACCCCAATAATGGTCGCCCTGCTATTAGTGGTTCGGTCACGATTGTTTATTGATGCCCTGGAATTACTTATTTTGTAACACTATTCTTGCTGGCGTATGAATCTTCGTGTTACACCCGTTCAAACGAATCTATACTGGGAAAACCCAACGGCCAATCTAGCTATGCTGGAGGAAAAGCTAATGGGATTAACAAATCAGACAGACGTACTCATTTTACCCGAAATGTTCACAACGGGTTTTACCATGCAGCCGCAGAGTTTAGCTGAGCCAATGAACCTGACCACTACCCGCTGGTTACGGCAAATGGCCACTCAGACCAAAGCAGTGGTTACGGGAAGTTTCATTGTGAAAGAAAGCGGAAATTATTACAATCGCCTGGTGTGGATGCAGCCCGATGGAGCGTATTACCAGTACGATAAACGTCATCTCTTTCGAATGGGTGGCGAGCACGAGGTTTACACCGCTGGTAATCAGAAATTGATTGTGGAATGGAAAGGCTGGAAAATTTGTCCCCTTATCTGTTATGACCTCCGGTTTCCCGTCTGGAGTCGGAATATTCATCAGGAATATGACGTGTTAATTTACGTAGCCAACTGGCCTGCCGTACGTGAATATCCCTGGAAAAGTCTGCTAACGGCACGGGCCATTGAAAATCAAAGCTACGTAATAGGCGTAAACCGAGTAGGTAATGATGGTCATGGAGTTGCACACACAGGAGCTTCTGGCGTAATTGATTTCAAAGGAGTCTGGCTGAATTCTCCACAAAATGCCGAAGTTATCCACACCTTTACGCTTGATTCAACAGAGTTATCCACATTCCGGACTCATTTTCCAGCTTCTCTGGATGCCGATTCTTTTGAAATTCAATGAGTTATTTTACTCCAATACCTTCGGAACCCGGAAATAGTACTCATCCCGTTTGGGGGCATTGCTCAGGCCCTCTTCATGGCTGATGGTTTGTTTTGCCACGTCTTCCCGAAGTGCGTTGATTTCAAGGGTCATATGCGTTAAGGGTTCTACGGAAGAGGTGTCCAATTCTTCAAGTTGTTCCATCCACGTCAAGACACTACTAAGCGTTTTTGTTAGTTTTTCTTCTTCTTCAGCCAGAATATTTAACCGACTCAGTTGAGCCATTTTATGTAAGGTATCACGATCTACTTTCATAATATTTTACTATAAACTTGTTTTACGTGTTGAGTACTATACTGGTCCAGAGCCGTCTGAATCACCTCGAAAACCTGTTTTTTCAAGGCCGGCAAATCTTCCTCTGTCATTCCTAGCGTCTCGATTGGCTGATGAATAATTACTTCTATTTTACCCGGATATAATCGGACTTTCTTTTTATCTGGTAACCGCTCATAATTATTCAACAAAGAGATCGGTGCAACAGGCACTTGCTGGCGAATGGCCATCCGGAATGCTCCATCTTTAAAAGTTGGGTACATTTGAGGTGGATGCAAGGTCTTAATCCCTCCTTCTGGATAAATGACCATACTTCTTCCCTGTGATAAGGCCCGCATAGAACGCTGCAGCGATTTTGCCCGGCTTTTGGGGTCATTCCGATCAACCTGAATGTGTAGTTTGGCAAACATATAGCCAAAAAGAGGAGCTTTCTTCAGAACGCTTTTTCCCATAAAGGCAAAGTAATTCTTCAGAATGTGCATCATCACCGCAATATCCAGGTACGAAAAGTGATTAGATACAAACACGTAAGGCTTATGCGGATCAGGGCGTTTTCCCTCATAATGAACTACTACTGGCATGCCAATAATTGGAAAAAACAGATGAGCCCACACACGATTACAGCCATGAGCCAATGGTTTCCAGCTTTCGCGTTGCAGAAAAATGTATTGAAACGGAAAGAGTAAGAGAAAAATAAGTACAAACCAAAAGGCTGCCCAAATGGAGTATATCGTAGTGAATAAACGCCGCATACTACAAAAGTACGTGTTTTTCAGGCTGGCTCAACATGTCTTATTTCCAAAGCACTTTCAATCGCGAAATAACTTTCCCCATCCACATTGAAAAATCTGGCTCTGGTTCCGTCAGCTCTGCGGCATCAATGGCTTCGCCCAAACGTAAATAAGCGGTTCTGAAAATCCGGTTAGAAATTCCCCACTTATCAATAAA
Source organism: Siphonobacter sp. (assembly GCA_047605205.1). Taxonomy (GTDB): domain Bacteria; phylum Bacteroidota; class Bacteroidia; order Cytophagales; family Spirosomataceae; genus Siphonobacter. Next base: position 18,183 of record JASGGE010000031.1, on the reverse strand, counting down.
CTGCTCCCGCCCCGGATTGGGCGTAACTCGCTGAACGCTTTTTGACATAAAATGATACACCAGGCATTTGCCAATACTGCGGAAATTACGTACCCCTAAAGCCCATAGTTTTCGGGAAATGTCCGGATCTGAGTACATCCCTGGGCTAAATTCAATACTAAAGCCACCAATAAGCGTCCATAAGTCTTTATGCATAATACTAGGCGGAAAAATGGCCCCCCAGCTATCTGATAAACTCAGCTTCGATACATCTCGTAGTAAGTCAGCTTCCCGAAAGGTATCAACATGATCGCCGTAGTCATGGGGAGCTGATATATAACATGCGTCATTTTGCTTACGCTCAATCATGGTTCCAGAAAAGTAAAATGTCTTCTTTCCATATTCCTGAATAGCACAGAAGAGATGATAATCCCAGTCAGGGCAGACGTACATATCATCATTCAGATAAAGAATATAGTCTGTGTAAGCCAAAGAAGCTGCTGCATTGCAAGCCATACAAATTCCTACATTCTCAGCAGAATAAGTATAGGCCAAACCCTGTTTTTTAACCCACTCCAACGTTCCATCTACACCTTCGTTGACGTGGATAATTAATTGATGAGCATAGCGTGAATTTTTTCGAATGCTTTCAACGCATGTTTTTAAAAAGGGAAGATTATTCCAGCTTGGAATCAGGATGGAAAAAAGGTCTTTTGAGTGTGTTTCAGTGGGATGAAAGCTGACCATATATAGAACTTCAGAGTGTCATTTTTAGGTAGAATACGCTTAAATCTGTAGGTGTGCTGCAAGTAACTACCCGTTGTTTTGTTCGTTTTTGTCTACTTTATCACACCAGCCTCCTTTTGCCAAATGCAATAAAGAAATCCCTAGTTTTGTATACTTCTGTTTTACCGTCTTTTCTGTAAAATGTTAAGATAACAAAGAATCATTACAAACCCAATTTTAAAGCTGCAGCACAAACACGCATGATCAGTATCATAACTGCTGTGAGGAATCAACTGGAAATGAATATCCCACATCATGAAAAATTACAGTCTGCCGATTTTGATTTATACCTGCGAACCAAACAACGTTCTATTGAAGTAGGAGATATTAAACCGCCCCATATTGCTCTTGCGGTTTATTTTCATCACTTTACCCGTCTAACTCTGAAAAGTAAAACTACGTTCCTTTTACGGATACGAAGAACATCATCACCGTAGAAGAAAAATGGGGTGATCGGCTTCCCGCCCTTCTCAAGGACATTGATGCGTAAGACCCCCATCAGGTACTCATTAATTCACTACAGTCTTCGTACTGAATTACGGTTCCCGGCCAGGGAATCCTTATCTTTGTATTTTCATTCGGACTGATTAGCAGCCTGAATAATTGATAGCCCGTTCCCATGAGCACGATTTCCAAAACGTATTCTCCCGCTGAAGTTGAAGATAAATGGTACGCCTATTGGCTTCAATACCAGCTTTTTGCTTCAAAGCCCAATCCAGAAAAAGAGCCCTATACCATAGTTATTCCGCCACCAAACGTGACCGGGGTCTTACACATGGGTCATATGCTCAATAATACCATTCAGGACATTCTGGTACGGAAAGCCCGTATGGAAGGGAAGGAAGCTCTATGGGTGCCCGGCACAGACCACGCTTCTATTGCAACGGAAGCTAAAGTGGTAGCAATGTTAAAGGAACGCGGAATTGCCAAAACAGATCTGAGCCGTAACGATTTTTTGAGCTATGCCTTTGAGTGGAAGGAAAAATACGGCGGAATCATCCTGGAACAGCTGAAGAAACTGGGGGCCTCCTGCGACTGGAATCGGACTCGTTTCACCATGGACGAAAAGTACTACGAAGCGGTAATCGAGGTATTTGTTCAGCTCTATAATAAAGGGCTGATTTACCGCGGCGTTCGGATGGTAAACTGGGACCCACAAGGAAAAACGGCTCTTTCTGATGAAGAAGTACTCTTTAAAGAAGTTCAGTCGAAATTGGTTTATATTCAGTATCCGATAGTAGGCGAAGATACTTTATCCGTTACTATCGCAACCGTTCGGCCTGAAACGATTATGGCTGATTCGGCCATCTGCGTACATCCAGACGACGAGCGTTATCAGCACCTGCACGGCAAGAAAGTTCGTATTCCTCTGATTGACCGGGAAATTCCGATTATTCTGGATGAATACGTAACAATGGATTTTGGAACAGGTGCCTTAAAAGTTACCCCCGCACACGATTTAAATGACTATGAATTAGGCCAGAAACACCGCCTGCCCGTTATTGATATTTTGAATGATGATGGTACGCTGAATGAAAAAGCCCAGCTTTTCGTAGGAATGGATCGCTTTGCCGCCCGCAAAGCCATCATTAAAGAGCTTGAAGAAAAAGGCTATCTTGAAAAAATAGAAGAATATAAATCGAACGTTGGAACGTCTGAGCGTACCGGAGCCGTAATTGAGCCCAAGCTATCCATGCAATGGTGGCTTAAGATGGAAGAACTGGCCAGACCTGCTCTCGAATCGGTTATGAGCGATGATGTAGCTCTGATTCCGGCCAAGTTCAAGAATACCTACCGCGTATGGATGGAAAACATCCGCGACTGGTGCATTTCGCGGCAGCTTTGGTGGGGGCAGCAGATTCCAGCCTTTTACCTCAAAGATGGTACTATCCTTGTTGCTAAAAACAAACGTGAAGCTCTTCGTAAAGCTCAGCGAGAGCTACAGCTATTTGCCCTAACAGAGCAGGATTTAGAGCAGGATGCCGATGTACTCGACACCTGGTTTTCATCGTGGCTGTGGCCTTTCGGTGTTTTTGATGGCGTAGAAGATCCAAACAACGAAGAGGTTAAGTATTATTATCCTACCAGCGATCTGGTAACGGGTCCGGATATTCTTTTCTTCTGGGTAGCCCGGATGATCATGGCGGGGTTTGAATTCATGAGTGAACGTCCATTCAAGAATGTATACCTGACGGGTATCGTACGGGATGCCAAAGGGCGGAAGATGTCTAAATCCTTGGGAAATTCCCCTGATCCACTGGATTTGATTGCCAAATTTGGTGCCGATGGCGTTCGTACCGGTTTGTTATTCTCAGCTCCTGCCGGTAACGATTTATTATTTGATGAAAAACTTTGCGAACAGGGCCGTAATTTCTGCAATAAGGTATGGAACGCCTTCCGATTAATTAAAGGTTGGGAAATTTCGGAGGGTTCTGCCCCTACTGGTAACAGGCAGGCTTTTGCCTGGTTTGACTCTAAACTCAATGCCACATTAGCCGAAATTCTGGATCATTTCAATAAGTTCCGTATTTCGGATGCCCTGCATGCCGCCTATAAGTTAATCTGGGATGAATTCTGCTCGAACTATCTGGAGATTATCAAACCCGAATTTGGTAAACCGATTGACTCAGAAACCTATGAAATAACCGTTCTTTTCTTCGAAAAACTAATGGCGTTGATGCATCCTTTCATGCCATTTATCACGGAAGAAATTTGGCAGAACCTCCGCGAACGGGAACCGGGCGAAAGTCTTTGCCGGGCGGAATATCCTGTGGTTGGGGCTGTCGATACTGCCTTATTAGCTGATTTCGATGTGTTATTCGAGGTAGTAACGAAAGTACGCGAGACCCGCAACTCAAAAGGTCTTTCGCCAAAAGAACAGTTACCTCTGGCCGTTCGTACGGAATCACCTGAACGTTACACTCGTCTGGACAGCATTATCCAGAAACTGGCGAATACCGCTGCTGTCCAGTTGCTCCAGGAAGACCTCCCTGGCACTACCCCATTCCTGGTTAAAGTAGATCGGATTTTCATTGAACTGGGAGAAAAGATCGACATTGAAGCCGAACGCGAGCGATTAACCAAAGAGATTGCTTATAACGAAGGCTTCCTGAAATCCGTTGAAGCAAAACTTTCAAATGAACGTTTCGTTCAGAATGCTAAAGGTGATATTGTAGAACGGGAACGCCAGAAAAAAGCAGATACTAAATCAAAGCTGATTTCATTGCAGGAAGCATTAACAAATCTGGGTTAATGCGTACGCCTGTATTAAAAGCCTTATCCATACGTGGGTAAGGCTTTTTGTTTTACTTAGAAATGGCGAGCTTCACATTCTAATCCTTACTTACCCAAATGGCTAAAAAACTACCTCTTGTTTTACTTTGTGTCAGTAGCATGGTTTGCGGGGCTTTTATAACTAAACTCCTGGACGATCGTGTCATTACAGGAGCCGTAGTGAAAGAAGCCGAAAAGGTTTTAGGCTTGGAGTTTAGCCCCGCCGAGGCCGATTCGATGGTTATTAACTTACAGAATAATCGAAAGAGTTATGAAGTCATGCGTACGTTCGAAATTAAAAACGCGGTAGCTCCAGCACTCTATTTTAATCCTTTACCAGCTGGTTTTGTTTTCGAAAAGACTCAAACTCTTTTTCAAACTTCTACCAGTAAATCGGTAAAACGCCCAGCTAATCGGAATGAATTAGCCTGGTATTCCGTACACGACTTGGCTGAATTGATCCGAACAAAGCAACTTTCTTCTCTGGAACTTACCCGTTTCTTTCTGGATCGACTCAAAGCATACGACCCTCAGCTGCATTGTGTCATCACAATAACCGAAGCCCTGGCCTTAGAACAAGCTGCCCGTGCCGACGCCGAAATCAAAGCGGGCAAATACCGTGGTTTATTGCACGGCATTCCATACGGAGCGAAAGACTTACTGGCTAAGAAAGGATATAAAACCACTTGGGGTTCAGTAGCGTATAAAGACCAGGCACTCGATTACGATGCTGTGGTTATCCAACGGCTGGAAAAAGCCGGAGCCGTACTTTGTGCGAAGATGACATTAGGCGAATTAGCAATGGGCGACGTTTGGTTCGGCGGAAAAACCTTAAATCCCTGGAATTTAAGCCGGGGTTCCAGCGGTTCTTCGGCGGGATCTGCTTCGGCCGTAGCAGCCGGTTTACTTCCTTTTGCAATTGGTTCTGAAACCTTAGGCTCTATTGTTTCTCCTTCGAGTGAATGCGGTACTACGGGTTTAAGGCCTACTTTCGGTCGTGTTCCACGTACGGGTGCCATGACCTTAAGCTGGAGTATGGATAAACTCGGCCCCATTTGCCGAACGGTAGAAGACTGTGCCATTGTGTTCAATGCCATTCAGGGACCAGACGGGCAGGATCCAACCATTATGGCGGCTCCCTTTAACTATAATGGAAACAATACTTCGTTAAAAGGCGTAAAAATAGGGTATCTGAAAAGTGCGTTTGATCGGAATTATCCTACTAAAACCCAGGATTCGCTCGTTTTAGTTCAGTTAAAAAGCCTAGGGGCTACTCTTATTCCAATAGATTTGCCCGATTATCCCGTCGGAAATATGAGTTTTCTATTATCTGCTGAGGCTTCGGCGGCTTTTGATGAACTGACGCGTTCGAACCGCGATGACTTGCTTGTTCAACAAAACAAAAATGCCTGGCCCAATACGTTTAGGGCTAGTCGCTTTGTTCCTGCCGTAGAGTATCTACAGGCAAACCGCCTGCGAACGAAGCTTATTCAGGAAATGCACGAAAAGCTGAAAGGACTAGATGTCTACATTTCGCCGGCTTTTGGCAATCCGAATCTAACCCTTACAAACCTGACGGGTCATCCCTGTGTAGTACTACCGAACGGGTTTCGGTCAGAAAAAGGTATTGATCGCCCAACGAGCATAACCTTTATGGGGCAATTATTCGGAGAGGCCAAGCTTCTGCAAGTAGCAAAAGCGTATCAGGATGCAACGAACTGGCACAAAAAGCATCCGGCTTTATTTTCTAAAGAATGATTAAGTATCGACTATATCCAACCCTGTTACAGGCGTTTTCCTGGTATCATCATGAATTTAAAAGTTCATCAGGAGAACTATATGTATCCGAACAGGAACTGCTGGATCGTATCAACCGGGTTCCGAAGCCCCCTACTGCTCCGCAACAAAAGGGAATTAATTTTGAAACAGCCTTAGTTACCGGGAAAGGTGAGGATGCCTTTCCCGCTGATATTATCCACACAATGCGTAAAAAGCTCCCTTTGAGATATAAAACGCAATTTTTTGTACGGACTGCCATCAAAAATGTTGAGTTTTATGGCTATGTTGATGTAGTAAGCGGAGATCGGGCCATTGATATCAAAACGACTTCCCAGTACAGCCGGCCCAAATTTCATCATCATTTTCAGAATTTGTATTTACTTGGTTTAAAGCAATATCAAATCAAACAACTTGATTATCTTATCACTGATTTTCAGGATGTTTACGTAGAAACCTATGAATATGATACCTACGATTTTCAGCCTTTATTAGACGAGCTTGCGTTATTTACCGATTTTTTAGAAGCACATCGCCCGCAGATTACAGATAAAAAAATATTCGCAAATGCCCAAAACGGCTTACAAACATCTCTTTTTTGATCTGGATCATACCCTTTGGGATTTTGAACGCAATAGCAACGAGACGCTAGCTGAGTTATATCAGGAATTTGGTTTACGGCAGCTGGGAGTTTCCTCCTCCGATGCTTTCCAAAAGCATTTTCATTTAGTCAATGCCGAATTATGGCAACTATATGACACGAATCAGATTACGCAAAGTGATTTACGCCAACGACGCTTTCGGCAGGTTTTACAGCAATTAGCCTGCCAAACCGAAGGTGACTGTGATGCCTGGAATGACTGGTATTTAGCCCATTGCCCGAAAAAACCGCATTTAATGCCCGGGGCCTTCGAGTTATTGGAATATCTCGCTCCGCGATACAAGATGCATATCATTACCAACGGTTTTGATGAAGTACAGGGTGTTAAACTTTCCAGTAGCGGTATCACTGATTTCTTTCGGGAAGTAGTTACCAGCCAGCGGGCAGGTGCCCGAAAACCGCAGGCCAAAATGTTTCAATATGCGTTTGAAGCAGCGGGTTGTCAGCCCGAAGAAGCCTTAATGATTGGCGATAATCCCGAAACAGATATTGCAGGAGCATTAGGCGTGGGAATGCATGCTGCTTATTTTCGTCCGGAGCAATCCCTTTATCCAGCCTGTGAGGCAACGTATCAGATTAAGGAGTTGAAAGAATTGAAGAATTGGTTGTAAGCCAAAAAACTTTACTTAACCCATTTACAAACTCCGCAGGCGAGTAGCATTCAGGTCACAACGGAAAGCAAAAGGCTTTTTGTGATGATGACAACGTTTGATGGCTTCAATCCAGCGTTTGGTACGGATCTCACTGGGGTCTAAATACCAAACACCGTCGGCAGGTAAAGAGACAAACAAGACACTTAATCCTAGATTGGTCAAAATCTCGCGTTGTGAAGGCGTACGATAAGGGTTCAGTTCTGGCACAATTACTAATCCGTCTGCCAACTTTAATCCATCTGCCTTTGGTAAGGGTCTAATAGCAAGTTCTTCCAATAAGGTTCTGGAAAAAAAGGGATTTAAATTCTCGTCTAGATAGATATTCATTGTATCGGCCGATTAACAAAAGAGATCGCTTCTTCAACTTGATTAAGCTGTAAACCGTATAACCGGGCTATCGAGGCGTTATCTTCTCCACCCAGGTGTAAGCGATGCAGGGTTTCAGCCAGAATATTGGTACCCTGAATAATAGCCTGGCCGAATTGTTTACGGGGGTCAATCACAACGGAGTGCTCTTTCCCTAATGGCCAGAATTTAGAAGCTAGTTTATCAGTGTCAAATTCAATTTTTTTGCAGAAACCATCCATCACTTCCCGAATTTCATACTGTAAGCTGGCATCAGCTGTAATGAGTATCTCCTCACTGATTTCCACAAAAAGCCGCTTACTATCCGTTAATAAAAACGAAGAGGCAAACGGAAAAGGGGTCTTCAAGAGCCGGGAACTTACTTCATACGCCTGCAGAATTTTAGAAGTGGAAATACCCAGTTCACGCAGTTTGAAGAATACGTAAAATTCAATGAGTGTTTGGAAAGACACAACCCGCTCCCGCCCTTTTCCCCAGGAATAGGAAATTTTGGTAGTAGCCGAAAACCTGCCATTCCAGAATTCATCCAGCCAGCGTCGTACCCGCGTAAGCGGTAGACGCAATATCTGAGCAACATCAGGTACTGTATAGAGCCCTGTTTCTACTTCTAGTTCAATCGACGGAATGTCTGAATTCATGAATTCTGTTAAAGCATCTGATGGACGTTTATTATGTATTGGCGGCTGTAACTAATAGACAAACTCTCCGAATTCGCTTTTCACGGTAACTCGTTTGCCTTCAAATGGTTCAACTCGTCCAATAATCTGAGCGTCTACGCCAAATGAATGAGCAATTTCAATAACTCGTTTAGCCTGATCTTCAGGTAAATATACTTCCAAACGGTGGCCCATGTTAAAGACCTTATACATTTCGGCCCAACTAGTGCCGCTTTCCTGTTGAATTAAGCGGAACAAAGGTGGAAGGGGAAATAGATTATCTTTAATAACATGAAGATTATCAATAAAATGAAGAACTTTCGTTTGTGCTCCGCCGGAACAGTGAACCAGTCCATGTGGACGTATTTCCTGTAAGAGTGCTTTCACAATGGGAGCATACGTACGCGTGGGTGAAAGAATCAATTGCCCTACGTTTAAGGATGTTCCTTCAACCCTATCGGTTAACTTTTTTGACCCACTGTAAATTAAGTCCGAGGGAACTTCAGGATCGAAGCTTTCCGGGTACAGCGGGGCCAGATAGTTATTCAGAACGTCATGCCGGGCAGAAGTCAGGCCATTTGAACCCATCCCACCGTTATAGGTAGTTTCATAATTAGCCTGTCCGAAAGAAGCCAGCCCCACTATTACATCGCCGGCCTGAATGGTATCATTTGAAATTACCTCCGAACGTTTCATTCTTGCCACTACGGTGCTATTAACCGTAATGGTTCGTACCAAGTCCCCCACATCAGCCGTTTCGCCACCTGTGGAATAAATTTCTACTCCGTGCTTACGCAACATTGCCAGTACTTCTTCAGTACTTGAAATGATTGCTGAGATTACATCGCCCGGAATACGGTTTTTATTTCGATCAATAGAACTGGAAAGCAAAATGGGGCCGGTACAACCTACACAAAGCAGGTCGTCAGTATTCATTACGATAGAATCTTGAGCAATGCCCTTCCAAACGGATAAATCGGCCGTTTCTTGCCAATACAGGTACGCCAGAGAAGTTTTTGTGCCTGCACCATCAGCGTGCATAACGGTGCAATACTCGGGGTCGCCTGCGAGTGTATCAGGAACAATCTTACAAAAAGCTTTTGGGAACAGGCCTTTATCGAGAATAGCGATAGCCTTGTGTACGTCTTCTTTGGAGGCCGATACCCCCCGTTGTGCATAGCGATCTTGCATGCTGCAAAGGTAGAGCATTTCTACGAGGGAAGGAAAACCGGACTCCTTAAATCTGGTAAGCTTAGATTTTTCGCTTCAATTCAAAGTGCGTTCCTAAGTATACTCGCCGTACTACTGGGTCAGCGGCTAGTTCTTCTGGTGTTCCTGAACGTAGAATTTTACCTTCAAAGAGCAGATAAGCCCGATCCGTGATGGAAAGTGTTTCGTCTACGTTATGATCCGTAATAAGAATACCAATGTTCCGGTATTTTAATTTGGCCACAATTCCCTGAATTTCTTCTACTGCAATAGGGTCAACTCCAGCAAAAGGCTCATCTAAGAGAATAAACTTCGGATCGACAGCCAGACTGCGGGCAATTTCCGTCCGACGACGTTCGCCTCCTGATAAAACCTGTCCTTTGTTTTTACGTACGTGTGTTAAGCTGAATTCCTCCAGTAAGGATTCCATTTTCTCTTTACGCTCAACCTTATTCAAGCCACTCCGTAATTCCAACACAGCCAGAATATTCTCTTCGACCGTCAGATTGCGAAAAACCGATGCTTCCTGAGCAAGGTAACCCACCCCTAAGCGAGCCCGCTTGTACATAGGCAAATTGGTTACGTCCTGATCATCCAGATAGACTTTCCCACTATTGGGCTTCACCAAGCCTGTAGCCATGTAGAAAGATGTTGTTTTTCCGGCTCCATTCGGGCCTAATAATCCCACTATTTCGCCCTGAGCAACCTGATAACTCACATTATCATTCACCAGTCGCTGTCCGTATTTTTTAACCAGGTTTTCGGTACGAAGAATCATCTTGGTAAGATCAGAAAGTAAAGTACGTTCCGAGTTATTGCTAAAATTTAATGTCTTTAATGTGTAATTGTAAGGTTCGCCGCCCCTGAAACTCATTCATTTCTAATTGATAACATACGTCAAAGGGTTTTCCTTCCAAAAGTTTTTCATAAAAATGAGCCATTCCAAACCCTATACACGTAAAAATGCCGGAGCCATTCTGCCGGATATCCATTTTTAAATGTTTTTCCTTTAGAATTCTTGGGGTACCATAAAGATTTACTTTTTCCGCGACGAATACCGGAGTCATATTTTGAGGCCCAAAGGGTTCCATTTGACTCATAATGTTATAAAATTTCTCATTAATTGAGATAAGAGGTAATTTCATATCAATCTCAACAAGCGGCATTAGATCTTCAGAGCGAATTTTCTTTGAAACAATCTCCTCAAAACGACGCTGAAAAAGCGGGACATTTTCAACCTTTAGGGTTAAGCCAGCCGCATACATATGCCCCCCAAATTGTTCCAATAAATCTGAACACGCTTCGATTGCCTCATAAACATCAAAACCCGGGACAGAACGAGCCGAACCCGCTGCCTTTTCGTTCGATTCCGTGAGAATAATTGTTGGGCGATAATATCTTTCGATACAACGACTCGCCACTATTCCCACAACACCCTTGTTCCAGTCATTTTTGAAAAGTACTGTAGATTTTGCCGTTCGCATCCAGTCGTTTTCTTCGATCATATCGAGAGCTTCACGCGTGATGCGGGAATCAAACTCCCGGCGGTCGGAATTATGTGTATTAATAATCTGGGCGAATTCTTCGGCTTCTTTTTCATTCTCACAAAGAAGCAGGTTAACGGCATCATACGCGTGTTTGATGCGTCCTGCAGCATTAATACGCGGACTTAACCCAAAAACAACACCGGTAATATCAAGTGGCGGTTTTAAACCAGCAGCCTTGATCAAGGTTTTTAAGCCTGTCCGTGGCTTATCATTTAATTGGTTTAGACCATAATAAGCCAAGATACGATTTTCGCCCGTTATCGGAACAATATCAGCAGCAATGCTAATAACCAATAAGTCCAGATACTTAAATAGCGGTTCCTCGGAAATTTCGTGGTAACGGCAATAGGCTTGCAACAGCTTAAAGCCAACGCCACACCCTGTCAATTCTTTATATGGGTATTCACAATCTTCGCGTTTAGGGTCTAGTACCGCAGCTGCCTCCGGAATGCTTTCTCCGGGTCGGTGATGATCACAAATAATGAAATCAATCCCTCTTGCTTTAGCATGAGCAATAAAATCTACTGATTTAATACCACAGTCAAGCGTGACAATTAATGTAAAACCATTTGCTGCCGCGTAATCAATCCCTGGCTGTTGCACCCCATACCCTTCTTTATAGCGATCAGGAATATAAAATTCAATTTCTGAGTAAAATTGCTTTAAATATCCATAGAATAACGCAACCGAAGTTGTGCCGTCTACGTCATAATCGCCATATACCAGAATTTTCTCCCCAGTTTGTAACGCTTTGGTCAATCGCTCTACTGCCCGATCCATATCTTTCATTAAAAAAGGATCGTGTAGCTGATTCAATTGCGGTCGAAAAAAGGCTTTTGCTTCGGTAAACGTAGCAATCTTACGTTGCCAAAGTAAGGTTGCCAGGGAAAGATTAACATTTATTTCCTGAGCCAAAGATTCTACTAATGACTGTTCTTCAGTTGTTTGAGGAAGTTTATGATATGTCCAACGCTTCTCGACCATACTCGCAAAATAACGAAGAAACCAGGTGGTACCGGTACCGTTAGGAAATTTTAAAAGTAAAAACTAAACGAGTCGTCCATAAAGAACGACTCGGCAGTGCATTTATTCAAGAGCACTGGTTTATAATGTCTCCATTGCCTTATCTGCCTCTTTCTTTTGCCGTTTATCATCCATGGTATTAAATATATAATCCCACAACGGTGAAGAAACCCCAAAAACTACATTTCCATCTTTATAATGATGGATGGCATGGTTAATCCAGAGGTGTTTCATAACATTCTTAGGAGGTGGATACGCATGCACACAGTAATGTACTAACAAATAACCAGCATATCCCCAGATAAAACCGGGAAAAAAAGCATAGGCGGCTTCTCCCATAATCAAGAAGAAAATCAGGAATAAAGTGCTGGCAATAATTACCGCCAGAATAGGTGGCATTGCCAGCCGACTTTTATCCTTTGGGTATTCGTGGTGAACACCATGAGTAGTATACTGAAATTTTGCTTTAGCGGGCGTATCTGTATCAATATGGTATACGCTGCGGTGCATCCAGTATTCAACAAAAGTAAAAACGATTACACCTGTAAAAAACAAGACACCAATTAACCCGTTTGATAGATCTGTATGTGTGAAAGCATACCAGCCTAAGGCTGCTCCACTGACAAAAAACATGGTTACAGGGATGGCGATATGCGTACGCGAAAGAGCTTCCAGAATGGGGTTCTCAAAGAGCTGTTTCGTTCCGGAATTCTTAGGTTTTAGTTTATGTTCCATGGCGTATGAACTTTACACAGCAAAAATAATAGGGCAAAGACAATTTGAGCCCTTATTTTTTCAAACTATTCTGCCCAGGGTGATTACTATCATCTTTTAGACCTGATTCAGGAAGGATTAATCATTTCTTTAGCCTTTGCCTGGATTTCGGTATTCACGGCAGGTTCTTTAGCCCGAATTATTAACCGTAAGGATTGATCATAGGTGATATAGTTCCACATCCAGTTGATGAAAATCATCAGTCGATTTTTTACTCCGACAATAGAAAAGAGGTGGACAAACATCCAGGTTACCCAGGCAAAAAAGCCCTGAAATTTCCAAAAAGGTAAGTCTACTACTGCAAGATTACGCCCAACGGTAGCCATTGAGCCGAAATCTTTATATTTAAAAGGCACTAGTGATTCCCCCTTGATCATACGAACAATATTCTTAGCCAAAAGCTTTCCTTGCTGAATAGCGGGCTGAGCTAACTGTGGGTGACCACCAGAAAATTTCTCATCTCCGCTCATGATGGCATTGTCACCAATGGCATAGATATAATCATATCCCTGAACCTGATTATACTCATTCACACTCATACGCCCACCCCGCCCTAATGACTCAGGCCGAATGCCGTCAAAGGTGGCCGCTTTTACACCCGCTGCCCATACCAAATTATCGGTACGAATTTTTGTGCCGTCCTTCAGAAAAACATGTTTTCCATCAAAATCAATTACTCGTCCGTTCAGAATGACATTGACACCTAATTTGGTAACATATTCTAAAGATTTTTCCTGGGATTGCTTTGACATAGGGCCTAATAACTCTGCTCCTGCCTCAATGAGGTAGATATGCATCTGACGAAAATCGAGCTCAGGGTAATCTTTAGGCAAAATGTGGGCCTTCATTTCAGCTAACGTCCCCGATAATTCTACCCCCGTTGGGCCACCTCCAACAATTACTACGTTCATCAGTCCATGCCGGTCATCCAGATCTGAGGCTGTAAGAGCTCTTTCAAAATTCTGAAGCATCCGGTTGCGTAGGGCCAGTGCCTCTCCAATAGATTTCATTGGTAATGCCCGGTCAATGATATTCTGCATACCAAAAAAGTTGGTATCTGCTCCTGCAGCTAACACCAGATAATCATAACTGATTGTGCCTACGCTCGAAGTTTCAACTTCTTTTTGTTCAGGATTGATTTTCGTTACCTGCGTAACCCGAATATGAACATTGGGTAGATTCTGAAACGCTTTACGTAAGGGAAATGCAATAGAGCTTGCTTCCAGGCCAGCCATGGCTACCTGGTAAAATAAAGGCTGAAATTGATGAAAGTTATTTTTATCAAGAAGAACCGTCTGAATTTCAGGGTGTCTCGCCAGATGACGAGCCAGAGCCAGGCCACCAAACCCTGCCCCGACAATGACCACTCGTTTTTGAGCTGTTTTTGGAATATTGGCATTCATATAAATTAAAAAGTTAGATAAACAACGTATCTGTTTTTTCACAAAACCGAATACGTTGGGAGGGAAGCCGTCTTCGCTACTACTTTCTGGTATAAAATTTCATACCGGGGTAATATCGAATGAATATCAAATTGTTGTGCTCTGGCTAATGCATTTGCCCGGAAAACAGGTAACTGATCATCCTGTAAAACATAGGCAGCATTCCGGGCCATATTTTCATAATCACCAATCTCCGACAAGAAACCCGTAACTCCTTGGATATTTACTTCTGGAATGCCCCCAGCGTTTGAAGAAATAATAGGAACCTGACAAGCCATTGCTTCTAAAGCAGCCAGCCCGAAGCTTTCTTTTTCGGAAGGCATAACAAATAAATCAGCGATGGAGAGAATTTCTTCAATGGCATCCAATTTACCTAAAAACCGAATATCCGAACCGCCGCAAAGGTCACGAGCTTTTTTTTCCAAACTCGTTCGCTCGGGGCCATCTCCTACTAAAAGAAGCTTAACCGGAATGTCTTTACGGAGTATCGAAAACATGCGTAAAATATCTTCAATACGTTTTACTTTTCTAAAATTAGAAATATGAAGTACGATTTTTTCACCGTTAGGAGCTATTGCTCGCTTGAAGTGATCTTTGTTCTGACGTTTGAACCGGTCGAGATCAACAAAATTAGGGATGACTTCTATCTTTTCAGGCTCTACCGCAAACTGCTCGTAGGTATCGCGTCGTAAGCTCTCTGAAACCGCTGTTACGCCATCGGAGGCATTAATACTAAAGGTAACGACTGGCTCGAAAGAAGGATCCTTTCCAACGAGCGTAATATCCGTTCCATGAAGGGTCGTAATAATGGGAATATGAATGCCCTGCGTTAGCAAAATTTGTTTTGCCATAAAAGCCGCCGAGGCATGAGGAATCGCATAATGAACGTGCAACAGATCCAGATGATGGTTTTTTACCACTTCAACCATTTTGCTGGAAAGGGCGAGTTCATAAGGGGGGTGCTGAAACAGCGGATAAGCAGGAATAAAGACCTCATGATAAAAGACATTTTCATTAAAAAAGTCCAGTCGAGGTGGCTGACTGTAAGTAATGAAGTGAACATGGTGCCCATTCTTTGCTAAAGCTTTCCCTAACTCAGTGGCTACCACACCACTTCCGCCGAAAGTTGGATAGCACACAACGCCAATATTCATAGTTGTGGTATACGTTTGTCAAAGAGTGCAACGTCAGTTTTTATCAGTTGGTTTCGATCAATGCTCTACTTATATCGTAATTTTGGATAACTTCTCTTTTTTCTTGAGAGGGTTCATTGTTTCGAAGGATTTTTCTTCTTTATGAGAAATAAACCTAAGCCCACTACTTCACAGATTATCAGCGGGTTTCTGCGGCTTATCCGCTGGCCCAATTTGCTTATTTTGATTTTTACACAATATCTCGTTCGAATTTTTCTAGTCAGCCCCGAACTACCCTGGTACATTAGCATTCGTGACTGGAAACTGATTTGGATTGTTCTTTCTACTAGTTGTATTGCAGCAGCAGGCTATATCATCAACGATTATTATGATATTAAGATTGATCTGATTAACAAACCTCAGGAAGTAATCATCGGTCGATATTTAAAACGAAGATGGGCCATGGGTATTAACCTTTTTCTAAATTTTACGGGAATAACCCTTGGCTTGTTTATTGATCGAAAAGTATTTTTGTTAAATGCACTAGCTGTTTTTTTTCTTTGGCTTTATTCTAATCATTTAAAACGTCTTCCTTTTTGGGGGAATCTGATGGTTTCCTTATTAACAGCTTTATCATTAGGCGTTTTAGCTCTTCATTATCAGCAACACGAACGGGAAGTATATATCTATGCCATATTTGCCTTCAGCATTTCGTTAATCCGGGAAATCATTAAAGACATGGAAGATGTTCATGGCGATGCTTCCTTTGGATGCCAAACTTTGCCAATTTTATGGGGCCTTCGACGAACTAAGTATTTATTATATGGCTTAGTGGCACTCTTTCTTACTGCATTATTTACGCTTGCGAAGCCTTTACATAATGCTATTTTACCTTATATATTTCTTTTGGTACTCATTCCTATTGGCTACCTCGTGTACCGACTCATTTACGCTGACACAAAACAAGAATTTGCCTACTTAAGCAGACTATGCAAACTCATTATGCTGGTGGGCGTATTAACAATGGTCATTATGTAATTAGGGAGCAAATGTTACTTTTACGTCATCCTGGCCAACCTGCAATTGAACGTCCCTACCAACCAGCATTGCCAAATTTCCAGCCTCATGCCCTACCGGAAACCCATAAGCCACCGGAAAAGCATAATCTCTCACCCAATACTGAACGATTTCATTAGTTGTCTTCCCAAAATCCTGAGGAGTATCATGTAAATCCGAAAAACTACCCACTATTAGCCCCGCCAAGTTAGCTAACTTTCCTGCTCTCCTCAGTTGAACCATATAGCGATCTATTGAATAATGATATTCGTCTGTTTCCTCAATAAATAAAATTTTTCCAGTAGTATCAACTTCAGCCTTTGAGCCAATTACATGTGTAAACAAGCAAAGATTCCCACCTACTAATTTTCCAGAAGCATTTCCTAACCGATTTTGAGAATTAGGGGACGTTACATAAATCATCGCCTCACCAAATAAACATTTACGTAGTGATTCTAGTGAGTACCCCGTTGAATCCTGAAAGAAGAGTTTGGGCATTGTTGCGTGCAGGCTTTCATAACCCTGGTTATAAAGATCACACAATACAGCAGTAATATCTGAAAAACCCACAACCCATTTAGGATTCTTTTTGAACCCGGAATAATCGACTGACTCAAGAATTCGAGAAGACCCATAGCCACCACGAGCTGAGATGATTGCTTTAATTTCTGGATTATCTAAAAAGGTCTGATAATCTTTTAATCTCATTATGTCCGTACCAGCAAAGGTATTCCAGTCGCCTTTTAAGGATTCCCCCTCAATCACATTCAGTCCCCAATTCTTCAGCACCTCAATGGCGGGAGGGATAACATGATCATAGTCAAATTTACTGGCTAAAGCTAACAGTCCTACAGTATCACCAGCTTTTAAATAAGGAGGACGAAGTATAGAAGAAGAATTCATGGGATAAAGTTACAAACAAGCCAGTCTTCCACCATCTACCGGTAAATTAATACCATTAATATATGCGGCAGCAGGTGAGCATAAAAAAGCAACCGTAGCTCCAAATTCTGTCGGATTACCAATTCGGCCTACAGGTATGTCCTCAATCATTTCTTCTTTCAAGGTTTGTATGCTCTTCTGGGTTGTTTTTGCCTTCTGTTCGAGAATAGAGTCCAAACGACTTGTTGCCATATATCCCGGCAAAACATTATTAACCGTAATGCCAAATGGCCCTAATTCATTTGCCAATGTTTTCGACCAATTAGCTACTGCACCCCGTATAGTATTGGAAACCCCTAAGCCAGGCAATGGCGTTTTTACAGAAGTAGAAATAATATTAATGATACGTCCATATCCTTCTGCTTTCATACCCGCTACAAATGCTTGGACGAGAGTTTGATTACAAATGATATGATTGGTAAATGCCGAAAGGAATAGCTCAGCGGGAGCGTCTAATACATTACCAGCCGCAGGGCCACCTGTATTATTAACCAAAAGGTGAACCGGAGCATTTATCTGACTAATTACCGCTTTAACCTGTTCAGGAAAAGAAAAGTCTGCAACGAGATAAGAATGTTTTTGATTGAAAGAAGTATCGAGCTCCAGAACTTTTAACTTAAGCTTATCTTCATTCCGAGCTAATAATATAACAGTAGCTCCTAGAGTCGAAAGTTCGTAGGCACTAGCCCAACCTAACCCTTGAGTGCTACCACATACTACAGCCGTTTTTCCAATTAAGTTTAGATTCATATTTAGCTTTTCATAACAATACGTGATAGAACTCTCTATTTATCAAAAACTATTTAAACACCCTAAAGCACTGTACGATTAGGCCGAAGGTTAGATATTATCAGTAATAAACAAAAAAACCCGTTCAATATTGAACGGGTTCATTGTAATAAAAGGG
>JASGGE010000030.1:0-29739 GCA_047605205.1 Siphonobacter sp. | reverse complement strand
GCTCATTCGAAAATGTAAAGATTCCGCGACTCAACGCAAACCAGTCAATTTCACCGCCATATACAGTATACAGTGTTTTGTGAATAGAGCCATATTTATAGCTAGGAATCATTTTCTCACCCGTTTTGCCCAGGAAATCATATACCTGAACATCGGCTCGATCATAATACTGATCATCTTCGGCTGCTCCGGGTCCACGCAGAAAAATACCACCAAAGTTGTGATAACTCTGTGCACCTGCAATATTCGGATGCTTCAATACCCATTCCATAACTGCCCGTGATTCAGGCAAACTAAACGGATATTTATACGCTCCCCCCTGAATATAATCAGGCTGCCAGTTCCAGCCCCAATCTCGGTTGGGATCATAACTACCAGGGCGATCTTCATTGATTTGGCCGTCGCCATCGTTATCCAGGCCTTCATTACCCAGCATTTCATATTCTCCCTGTTCGCCGGGTTTTGCCTGAATTAACATCCGAGGGTCGTCTGGATTAACCTTTAAGCGACCCTGCGGCGTTTTCCGACGCATCATTGTAATTTCGCCGTCACCATCCAGATCATCGAAGTTATCTTCGTCTATCATGCCATCCCCGTCATCATCAATCGGCAACATCCCTGATCGTGGTGTATTGGAGGTATTAGCATTATAAATGAAATCTTCGCGAGCATCCGGATTGATGGTTGGAGCAAAATAGAAGGCTTTGTCCTTTAGTAAATCCTTAATGAAGGTATTATGAGCATAGTTTTCGGTCAGATACCAGGCCGCATACAAGGCCATTTCAGAACCCTGCAATTCGTTGGAGTGAATGTTGCCGTCCGTCCAGAAGGCAGGCTTTTGCAGATCTGTTTTACCCGAATTGAAATCTGTTATGGTTAATACATACAACTCCCGACCTTGTTGCGATTTTCCAATTGACTCAATTTTTGCCAGATTAGGATACGCCTTCACGATTCGCTGCATAATATCCAGCAGACCTTTATAATCGTAGTAACGATTCCAGGCTACCTGTACTTTAGGAGTAGCTGGCGTGCCAATGGCCCGAATACCAGCCGGATCTTTTTGCTGGGCCATAGCCGGAACAGCCACCAGCAGAAATATGGAAGTAATGAGTTTTTTCATGCCTATTTCAAGTTCACAGTAGTCTGAGCGGCACCTACCGGAGCCGCCGATGCTTCAATGGTTACTGAACCGGTTCCCTGAATTAACCAGGTAAACGTTTCGACTGCATTGCCTGCCAGAGGCTGACGAAGCAATTGATGATTCCGACCAGCTAACAGCTTCTGATTTTTTGCCAGTGTGAGTGTCACTTTCAGTCGATCTTCATACTTAACCCGCGTACCTAATTCTGAGTGACTAGGTAATAACCCTTTGTTATGCAATTGAACCGTAACCCGGTTAAGTCCGGGCGAAACCGTTTCCGTCTTCACATTTACTAGCTCAATCTCAGGCATGTTTTTAGCAAGGCTCAACAGGAAAGAAGTATGCTTTTCTGCCGAAAAGGTTAAAGCCGAAACCGGTGGATTCCATTTTGCAAAAGGCACCAATCCACCTACTTCCACTTTTTTACCGGGAAAATCCGGGTGATTATTTATTTCTTTCCAGTCTACAAAAGCTGCTACATTATTTGCCTTTGCCCACTTCAGATAATCCTCATCGCTGTATTCGCCGGGCTTGGCTCCAGTTGTTGCCATAGGCAGTGGCCGGGCAGAGGCTGGTCTGCCAGCCGCACGGGCGGTATCTTTTGGAGCCCACCAGCCGGGTGTAGAAAAGCTTAATTTACCAAAGTGATAATACGCCCAGGATGGAAAGTCCCCTTTTGTAGCGGGCAAGCCAGGAGCGTCTTTCAGGCCCGTGCTGGTGTATAGTTTGCTAACGTATTCGTTGATAGTAACATCTTTCTGAAGCCAGGTTTTCACAATCCGGCCATTCGCTTTGGAAGGATCAAAACGATTGGCTTCTGTCAGGTTATTAGAGGGCCCAAAGGTAAGGATGGCATATACGTTTTTGTTTTCATATAGCCAGTCGATGATAGCCCGATTTTCATTTTCTGAAACAGGATATTCCCCCGTTCC
Source organism: Siphonobacter sp. (assembly GCA_047605205.1). GTDB lineage: Bacteria > Bacteroidota > Bacteroidia > Cytophagales > Spirosomataceae > Siphonobacter. The sequence continues at coordinate 27,663 of JASGGE010000030.1, read as the reverse complement.
TGGTTTAAAAGGCTCATAATCAAATGTAAAATTCCGATTTAGATTAATTCCCCCTTCAGCATCTTCGTTTAAGGTACCATCTTTGTCATTATCAATCCCCTCACTGAAAATCAGGTATCGCCCCTGCTCCCCTTTTTCAGGATCGGCTTTTACCATAACGCGAGCATCCGTTTTGGAAGCCATAAAGTTTCCCGTAGGGTCTTCCACACGAATCTGGGTGATTAACCCGTCTCCGTTTAAGTCTTCGGGTCCGTCTTCATTCAAACGTCCATCACGGTCATCGTCCGTTGGACGGGCATTTTCACTGCGTTCGTATTTCAGCTGGGCAAAATACTGAGCGGCGGCATCCGGGCTGGGGCTTGGAATAAAGTAAACTGTTTTACTGGCTAGTAGCTTACTCACGCTGTCACTGGAGGCTTTTGCCAACAGTTGCTCAGCCATTTGTAAACTAAGCTCAGTACCAGCCAGATGCCAGCCCGTTATGTTAGCAACTACCAACAGCCCTGGTTTTTTAGGCCCCTGCCCAACGGCTAATACCCAAATGTCTTTCCCAGTAGAAGTTTTCCCAATTGATTGTAAGGATGTAATGTTTTTGTGACGCGTGTTGAGTTGCTGGAGACGCTGAGTCAGGCCCGTTTGATCGGGATAGCCCGATTGAGCCCATGCCGTTCCGCTCAGTACCATCGCCAACAGGCTGATGAAGCGTTTTTTCATAGAATGAGGGTTTTTAAATGATGTGCCGTTTAAAATTTAAAACACTCTTCATCAGACATTTATCGAATAGTTATTCTAATTGTCATTCTGAATGGCGGTCTATAATTTTGTTCGGTCTAAGCAAAAATAGAAGGATATACTCGCTACACTTCTGTTTTCATTCGTAATTTCGACTAATTTACAAATTTCAGAGATCCGCACTTCTTTCATGAAAAAGGCCATCTGGCTGTGTTTTTGCTGGTTAATCGGTTTTGCGGGCTTCGCACAACAAATACACTGGGCTAACAAAGTCATTCGCGTAACATCCGAAAGTGGGCGAGGCGTCTATTCTGCCCAACAGGCTCTAGGCAAACCCAACCACTTTTCAGGACCTACTCCCTGTGCCTGGCAACCTGGCACACCCGATGGTGGAGAGGAATTCATTCAGGTAGCATTCGATACCCTGATGCCCATCCGTCAAATTGTAGTTGTTGAAAATCTGGGAGCTGGCAGCATTCAGCAAATTACCGGCTTTGATGAAAAAGGGGCAGAATACCTGTTTGTAACCAATAATACCTTACCCGGTACAGAAGGTAAGGTATGGTCATTTGTTTTAAACGAACCTATCAAATTCCGGCTTACCTCACTCAAAATTCTCCTGAATACCAGCCGTGTGAAAGGCTTCAACCAAATTGATGCGATTGGTATCTCGAGTGAAGCCAAAGCGTATCAGCCGACGATAACGCTTGTTCCTCAATCACCACAACCGATTGTGAAAGAAAATATGGGGGCGGGCATCAATTCAATTGCGAAAGAGCTAAATCCGATTATTTCCCCCGATGGGAAAACCTTATTTTTCACTCGCTGGGGGCACCCCGAAAATATGGGCGAAGCAGTACCGGAAAGTGATAAACTTTTAAAACGTCAGGACATCTGGTATTCTGAATTGGTCAATGGAAAATGGCAGAAAGCCTTGAACATTGGGGCTCCTTTGAATAATAACAGTCATAATTCCATCTGTTCCATATCAGCTGATGGAAAAACGGTTCTGTTACTCAATCAATACAATCCAGACGGTTCCATGAGTTTTGGAATCTCGACTTCTGAAAAAACGTCCACTGGATGGACAAATCCTAAGCCGGTTATTATTGATAACCTTAACCTGATACAGGATCTAAGCGGTTCTTTTACTGAATATGCTCTTTCGGAAGATAAACGTACTCTTGTAATGGCCCTTCGTCGGATGGATAGTTATGGTGACCGGGATCTGTACGTTTCCTTTTTACAATCAAACGGGCATTGGTCTACTCCTAAAAACCTGGGTAAAACCGTAAACACAGCAGACGAAGAAGGCTCTCCTTACCTGGCTCCTGATGGTAAAACCCTCTATTTTTCTACAGAAGGATGGCCAGGTTACGGAAATAAAGATATTTTCATGACTCGCCGGCTAGATGTTACCTGGCAACATTGGTCGGAACCACAAAACCTGGGGCAACCGATTAATACAGCTGGTTGGGATGGTTATTTTACAATTCCAGCTTCTGGTGATTATGCCTATTTATGCTCGGATCAGAATTCACTGGGAGAAGAAGACATTTTTCGAGTAAAAACAAACGAAGCCTTTCGCCCTGAACCAGTTGTTTTACTGTCAGGTCTTGTACTAAATGCGAATACCCAAAAACCGGTGGCAGCTGATGTCTTCTCGGTTTCCTTAACGGGTACCAGAGACAGCCTCTCAACTGATTATAATCCTCAGACAGGCGAATACAAATTTATTCTCCCTCTGAAAAACCTCTATGCCATTACTGCTCAGCTTAAAGGATATCTTCCGGTACACGAAGAGATTGATCTGAAAACCGAAAAACGTTACCGCGAAATCCGGAAGAACCTATTACTTGTGCCGATTGAGGTAGGTAGCCGGATTGTACTGAACACTGTGTATTTCCGCCAAAGCAGAGCCGAAATTGATTCAAGTTCCGAAGGTGAGTTAAACCGACTGGTTACCATTATGAAAGAAAACCCGGCCATGGAAATCAAGCTGGAAGGCCATACCGATAATCAGGGCGATTTTGATGCGAATATTAAACTATCCACAGATCGGGTTAAAAATGTAAAAGCTTACCTGGTAGAACACGGTATTGACACTACCCGAATACAATATCAGGGTTTTGGTTCAACTCGTCCTATCGCCAGTAATTATTCAGAAGAAAACAGACGCAAAAATCGTCGGGTTGAGTTCACCGTAACGAAGGTCTAAGCTTTTCCACATAAAAATGATCAATTAATAGCAGGGAACTTAGGTTCTTCATTATCAATAAAAACAGGTATCTATTCTTTGTCTCTACCGGAAATAGAAAATGTTCGCTTGCCAGGCCGTCGCTTTTTTGGCAATTTAGCGGCATTATTTGTGATTGGTGCCAAAAGGTGCACGCCCGCATTATGCTATGAGTCGAAAAAACCTTCCCTATCTGTTAGCTGGCTTTCTTTTACTGATTCCTATTTCTACATACTTTTTATTATTGAATCAATATGCTCTGAACATTCCCAAATGGGATGATCATGGGTTACGGGCCTTTATTGATCGTACTGATAAGGCCACTTCAGTGGGCGGATTTTTATATGCATTCTGGCGACAGCATAATGAGCACCGAATTGTATACGACCGCCTCATTAGTTTTTTTGATTACAAACTGACCGGGAAGCTCAATTTCGTCCATTTGATGTGGGTAGGTAATGCGGCCCTCCCGGGCATTGTGCTGGTATGGCTTCGAGCAACACGAAAAATTCTGAGCCCTCTTTACCTGGTTCCAACTGCCTTTTTCATTTTCACACTGGCCCAGTGGGAAAATATGTACTGGGGCATGGCTTCTCTACAAAACTTTGGGGTGTTATTCTGGTGTTTTGGCTGCTTCTATTTTCTAGTTTATCGCCCCTCAATCGGCATAGCGGTTGGTATGGCCTTGCTGGCATTATGCACCAGTGGAAACGGACTACTAGCAGGGCCCATTGGTATTCTGGTTTTACTGGTCATGAACCGCAAAAAAGATACCATCTGGTGGATAATCTGCACCCTGTTCATGTGGGGAATATACTTTTGGGGATATGTCACGCCAGAACGCATTACGGCTCAGGTCGATAACAAAGTAGTAAGTTTCATTCGCTCTATTTTCCTTTTTGTCGGTTCCGCAGGTGACGTGTTCTGGCCCAGAAAGGCTATGATGCTCTTTTTCATCCTGGGTATTATTCTTGTCTTTTTTTGCCTGCTTATTGCGTTGCAATTCCTCAGAAAATTTGTTCAGCGTACACTTCAGCCCTTCGATTATTTTTCACTAGGAATCTTCCTGTTCATACTCGGTACAATCGGCATGGTAGCCTTAGGACGTATTGGCTCAGACGAAAATGTTTTTTCAACCAGTCGGTATAAAATCTATTCGGTACTGTTGCTATGTTTTGTCTACCTATGGGTTGTTTATAACTTACCCAAACGGTTTCAGTGGATGGGCGTAGTTGCTGGTTATGGCATTGCTTTCTTTTATTGGGCAGGCAGTAATTCATTTTATTATGCTGATACGATCCGATTCAACCGAACCTTACAATGCTGGCAATTCAACTGGACTGACTTTTCTAAACCTCAAGACCCCAATGCCATTAATGATCCGGCTCCCGCTTTTTACGATACCTGCCTGACCGTCATTAATCAGCCTGCCCAGGATTCGCTTCCTATCAAGTTGCAGGGGATGGCTTCGCAAATCGTATTCACCGCACAGGCAACTCACCCTGATGACATTTTCAATAGCTATTATCTTTTTAAAAGTGCCCAGAAAAATTATCTATTCCCAATGGACTTAATTCCGAATGGGAAACGCTTCTTCTGGCCCTCTGGTTTTAAACATTTTCAGCTTACTTCCGTTTCTTCAGTTGCAGAGCTAGAGTTCAAACCAGGCCGTTACGAAATATTGGTATTAAAAACTGGGCCTACCTGCCAGCTCTATCATACTAACCAAATGCTAACAATCACTGAACGACCAGAACCTAAACCCCTTAACCAAAACTGGTAAGCGTTAAGGTTTACGTGCTCCATTCCCATTCTTAAAGCAGTAGAAGTAAACCCTAGCATCAAAAGATAAATCACGTTGTCATTATGTTAAGCATTCTATTCCGTAGGTACATAACTTCCAAATATCATTTTAATATCTTGAATAACAGAAGCCTATTCGAGTAGTGAACTTATTACCGCGGATTATCTCACTTTTTTTCAGACTTTTTTGCAGGAATATTTCATTACCTTTGTCCGGTATAGCTGTTTTGCACTGAGTTTGTTTTTTCAACCAACCATTTATTCATGTCTGTTCTGCTGTCGATTGTAATGCCCGCCTATAATGAAGAAGAAATCATTGAAACCGTTGTTCAGAACTGGTCGGCATTTCTTGACAAACACTTTCAACCGCAAGGAGAAACTCACTTAATTGTCGTAAACGACGGCTCTAAAGACTCTACAGGTGCAGTATTAGATCGCATCGCTCCTAACTACCCCCGGTTAATTGTTGTACACCAAAAAAATGGTGGTCATGGAAATGCGGTGGTGCATGCCTACCGTAAAGCCGTTGAAATTGATTCAGAATGGGTTTTTCAAACTGATTCGGATGATCAATTCGTAGCAGAAGATGTCTTGAAGCTCTGGGAAAAACGAAATCAATCAGACTTTATCATGGGCTTTCGCCAGGCACGTCACGACGCGACTTTCCGTCTTTTCGTGACCCGTGTGCTGAAATATTCGCTGTTTGCGGTTTATGGAACGATGATTTCAGACAGTAACATTCCATTTCGATTAATCAAGGGAAGTTTTCTGAAAAAACTACTGGCCCAGTTGCCCACTCCTCTTCCCTTTGCTCCAAACATTTTCCTGGCTGTTATGGCCCGTAAGGCAGGTCAAAAAACCTTTGATATTCCTATTACGCACAAAGAACGTGCCACTGGCGAAGTTTCCATCCAGAAGATGAAACTTTTGAAAGTGTGCTGGCAGAGCTTTAAAGAGTTATTCCGTTTCCGTCAGGAACTGAATGGCAAGGTAAAAGCAATTAAAGCAAACGAAAGTCCATACCAAACAAAAGTATAGTGGATGAAGCAGGACACTTCAATCGAATATTATGAATTTTAAGTACGCTATTATTGGCTCTGGGCCGACTGGTCTTGGGGCAGCCTATCGCCTGAAAGAATTGGGTATCACGGACTTCGTGATCCTGGAAAAAAACGATTATATCGGTGGTTTAGCCACCAGCTTTGTAGATGAGGCTGGGTTCACCTGGGATGTTGGTGGCCACGTTCAGTTCTCACATTATAAATACTTTGATGATTTAATGGCTAAAGCACTGGGTGCAGACGGCTGGTTAAGTCACCAACGTGAAAGCTGGGTATGGATTGAAAATCGGTTTGTACCCTATCCTTTCCAAAATAATATTAAGTACCTATCTCCAGAAACCATGTGGAAATGCCTGGAGGGATTAATTGAACTTTACAAAAATCCATTTCAGGGTAAGCCTAAAAACTTCCGCGAGTGGATTCTCGCTACACTAGGCTCAGGTATTGCCGAAACTTTCATGTTCCCTTACAATTTTAAGGTATGGGCCTATCCCCCAGAAGATATGAATGCAGTATGGGTAGGCGAACGGGTTTCAGTAGCTGATTTACAACGAGTTACTAAAAATATCATCTTTAATAAGGATGATTATTCCTGGGGCCCTAATTCCGTATTCCAATTCCCCAAAACGGGTGGCACCGGAGCCATTTGGGAAGCAGTAGGCGAGCTAGTCGGACGTGAAAACATTCTATTGAATGCAGAAGTACAATCCGTAGAACCTGAGCAAAAACAAATCACACTGGCAGATGGCCGCACCATTGGATATGATGTTCTGATGAACACCATGCCACTTGATTTATTCACTAAGAAAATTGAAGGATTCTCTCCCACGCTAACCGAAAAAGCCCAGGGCCTTAAACATTCTTCAACCAACGTAATTGGTATTGGATTGAAAGGTAAGCCTAAGACAGAACTTGCCACAAAGTGCTGGATGTATTTCCCGGAACAAAATAGCCCTTACTACCGGATTACGGTTTTCTCCAACTATTCGCCCAATAACGTACCAGACATTGAAAATCAATGGTCATTGATGACGGAAACGAGTGAATCAACGAAAAAACCCGTTAATCAGGAAGCCTTAATGACCGACACCATTAAAGCCTTGATTGAAGATGGCCTGATTGAGTCTGAGGATCAGATTATCTCACGTTTCCATTTCCGTACTGAATATGGGTATCCTACCCCCAGTATTGAGCGAGATGCCATTTTAAAAGAAGTATTACCGGCTCTTGAGCCTTACGATATCTATTCCCGTGGCCGGTTTGGTGCCTGGAAATACGAAGTATCTAACCAGGATCACTCCTTGATGCAGGGCGTTGAATGGGCGAACCGCATTGCGTTGAATGTTCCCGAACTATCCCTTTATTTTCCGGATACGGCGAATGCTATGTGGGGAAAATAACCTCATGTATTTGATGTTTCGTCCCGGAAGACGTACCTTATCGCTGCCAGCCGTCCTTCCCGGCTGGCAGCTTGTGTTTGAAATCTTATTTAACTGACCTGCGTGAAGCGTTTACTTTGGTTTCTTGGAATTGTAGTTTTGCAGATAACAGGCTGGTGGGCCTATCACCGTTGGGTGAGCAATAGCCGCTCAGCCTGGGCATATATCCCGGATGATTACTTACTAGCTATAGAAAGCCGGGAGCTCCAGCAACCCTCTCCACTGGGCAGATCTTATCAGGTTACCTTCACCGATTGGCCCGTATTGGAAGAAGCCCAAAATACAGTAGCCATTTTGCAACAGGTCATTCCAGATACTGCTTTACTACATGCCTTTCTCCATGGAAAAAATATTACCTATTCTTTACACGCCGAAACAGTCAGTCTGGTAAACTATGTCTTGTATATTCCTTACCAATTAGAGGATCAGACCTTTCTGAATAAACTTAACTCACTCAACACAAATGATATAAGGGGCCTAAAACATCAAACAAAAGGCCGAACAATTACCGACGTAACCATTGGGGCGACTCGCCAACGGTTTTCGTTCATGCAACATGATAATTATCTGATCCTGAGTAGATCTTCTTTATTGGTAGAAAACGTTGCGATGAAGATTGGGGATTTACTCAACGTACGTACAGGCTCGCCCCCAACACCCGAAGCGTATACTCAAGCCAATACAAAACTTTGGATTAACTGGCCTAGTTTGCAAAATCTGGGAAGCCGGATGATGGCGAAACAGTCAGCCGCTAGCTCACTAATTTCATTATTGCCTACTAACACAGCCTTTCGCTGTCAGATTGATAACTTGCGAAAAGCCTTATTAGTGGAAACCCACTCACCGATTCGGCAATCCAATCCATACTGGCAGGCTCTTGCTGGCCAACAACCTCTGGACATGATGAGCCAGCGAATGATTCCCGCCAGCACCGCAGCTTTCTATCATTTCAGCCTGTCCGATCCGATTGCCTGGGCTAATCGTTTTTTACGTTATCAGAAAAAGTATGAACCTGAGCGAGCTGAACAAAAAAACTACTGGCGAAACAATTATCTGGTCAGCCCTGATTCGGTATACTATCACCTCAATCGTGAACTGTTGCTTTGCCGAATGGAAAGCGACGAATTAAATGAGGGGGGTAATTTGCTGCTCATCCGTTTGAATAATCCTAAAAAATTTATCAACTGGATTGAATATGAGTCAGGTAGTATCAGAAATAAGGAACAACAGGCAAAATTTGAAGAGTTTTATTCCGGGAAAGCCATTCATCAGATTGCCTTACCCGAACTACCTTCGGTGTGGTTTGGTAGCATCTTTCAGGGATTCCCCAAAACCTTCTATACCATTGTTGACGGTTATGCTGTCCTGGGGAGTAATGTGCAAGTACTTCGAAATTTTATTAATGATCACAAGCGGGGGAACGTCTGGGCCAACTCTGCCCAGGCTCAGGAACTAATGAAGGTTATCCAGCCGAGCCCATTCACCATGGTTTTTAATGCCAGCAAATCCTGGCATTCAGTTATTTCCAATATAAAAAATGAATGGAAAGGCCCCGTAAACCGCATGGAAGAGTCTTTAAAACGGCTAAACTTTCTAACCTGGCAAACGTCTATTCAGACTGGTAACGTAAATCATCGCCTTACCTGGACGAAAGGAGGAGCCACTACCGACCCAGGCCTGGTACGGAAACTCTTTCTACAGAAAAACATCCCCAACCCACTAGGAAAACCACTACAACGGGAACCTTATATCTACCGAAATCCGGTAATGGGTACCACCGATCTTATTATGCAGACGCAGGATAATGATCTTATCCCGGTTCCGGTGGGAGCAAAACCAACGGTCAAATTCCGACTGTCCGGGCCAATCACCTCCCCAATTCAATTGATAGATTATTTTGGTCGGGGCCGTGATCAGTTACTTATCACCACTGCTCAGCATCTTTACGTCCTGGACCCCACAGCGAAGGGTTATCGTTTGTTTGCATCGAACGCCTTTTCTGATCTGACCAGTTATCAGTTTATTGCCTTTGACCAGACCCCCGAACGTAAAACTCAGTTTTCCCTGCTTGATCCAAACGGAAAATGTTATGAAGTTACCAAGTCTACATTGCAACTGAAGCCAACCGGCAGGGTTTCGGGCGTGATTAAAGCCTTTACCCCCGCTACCAAATTAACTATTAAAGGTCAGGAATATACCGTTCTTTTGGAATCAGGCGGGCGATTAACATTAGCCAATGCGAAAGGAATGATAGCTCCGGGGTTCCCCGTTTTGTTAAATCAGGAATTTGCCGGACCCGCTTTTGTAGAAACGAGTGATCGGGAAGCTGATTTTCTGCTTTGCCTGGTTACCGCGAATGGGGAAGTACTTAAGCTGAATTTACAAGGTAAGATTCTGGAACGCCATCAACTTTTAAAACCTTCGAAAGAAACCCGATTTAGAATTTTGCTTGAAGAATCGGGAAAAGACTGGCTTATTGTCCAGCAAACGAATGACAATGTCACCCTGTTGGATAAACGGTACTCTCCTCTGTTTAACGTATTTCCCATTACAGCAGAAAGTCAGTTAAAATTCATTGATTTTGGGGCAGATACCAAAATTGTGGCCGTAACAGATGCCCACGGTACTATGCTCTATAACCTTCAGGGAGAGAAAATGATTGAAACCTTAGTGCCCAGTCAATACCCTGTCACGATTGAGTTTGCCGAATCATATCAAAAGTTATTTATATATGCGTCATCTGATCGTGGCGTTCAGATCTGGACTTCCAAAATTCGCTGAGAGATTACGTTCAGACCGCTAATTTTGAATTTCCTCATTGCCTATATACACAATGCTTTTTAACTCTCTTCAATTTTTAGTCTTCTTTGGAATCGTTACACTGAGTTACTTCAGTTTACGCTGGAATGGACGCTGGATTTTGCTATTGCTCGCCAGTTGCTATTTCTACATGATATTTGTTCCGAAATATATTCTGATATTACTATTCACGATTGTTATTGACTATTTAGCTGGTATCTGGATTGAAAAAAGTAAAGGTCCTGGCAGGCGTTATGTATTAATGCTGAGCCTGGTTGCAAATATTGGCATTCTGGCATTCTTTAAATACTTCAACTTTATTGCTGAAAACGTAGAACACATCATTCATCTACTAGGTCAAAATCGGCATGTGCCACGCCTGGGAGTTGACTTGTTTACTGGAATTATGCTTCCCATCGGCTTGTCGTTCCATACCTTTCAGGCCATGAGCTATACCATCGAAGTGTACCGGGGAAACCAGAAAGCAGAGCGGCATTTCGGTATTTATGCCCTATATGTGATGTTTTATCCGCAGTTGGTAGCAGGGCCTATCGAACGCCCTCAGAATGTACTTTGGCAATATCACCAATATTTTCCTTATGACTGGGAAAATGTAAAGGATGGATTAATGCGGATGGCCTGGGGAATGTTCAAAAAAGTTGTTATTGCAGACCGTCTGTTGATGGTTGTTGACCCTGCCTATTCTCATGTCACAGACCATAATGGGCTAAGTTTGCTAGTAGCTACCTTCTTTTTTACATTTCAAATTTATTGCGATTTCTCAGGTTACTCAGACATTGCCATTGGAGCTGCCAAGGTAATGGGCTTCACCCTGATGGAAAATTTTAAAGCCCCCTACGAGGCTAATTCAGTATCAGAATTCTGGCGACGCTGGCATATATCCCTTTCTACCTGGTTCCGGGATTATTTATACATTCCATTGGGAGGAAATCGGGTTTCGCCTTTTCGGCAGTATATAAACCGTTTTATTGTTTTCCTGGTGAGTGGCGTTTGGCATGGTGCCAGCTGGAATTTTGTAATCTGGGGTGGTCTTCACGGCTTATACCAATCATTAGCTCAGATTCGTGATAAGTATATCAAAAAACAGGGTATACTATTACCAACTGCCCGGTGGTATAGGGGCTTTCAAATAATCATAACCTTTATTCTTATCATGCTGACCTGGGTGTTCTTCGCAGCCCGATCAGTAAGAGATGCCCTCCTCATTCTGAAAAAAATAGCAACCTTATCTTTTTCGGATTCGTTACAGACACCCCTTAACCAGGCAGAAATGCTTTTCTGTTGCTTACTGATTGGGTTCCTGCTATGGAAAGAAAATCGTTTTTTTCAAATTCCTACCCATCGGAATTCAACCTTTTGGAGCATCTTTATTTTACTGGTTTCGGCCTGTTATTTCTTTGGCGTTTTTGGAGGCAGCAGTTTCATTTATTTCCAATTCTAATGATGCGAATCGTACGATATCTGGCCATAACGCTGTTAAGTATCTCACTTATACTTGGGCTTTCGCGGACATTTTATTATGAATTGGCAATTGCGGATATTTTGCCCGACGATTATCAATACGGCGACCTATATCGATTTACGAACCTGGCTTCCTTCAAGGCCATTCGGCAAATCTGTTCAGAGAAACTTGCTGCCCATAGTCCAAAGATTCCGGTAGCTTTGTACGCTATTGGAGATAGTTTTATGGAACCCGGCTCTGTGGACGCTGCCGATTTTCCGGTTCAGCAGTACGCCTATACTCACTGGAATGACCAGGATTCCATTCAATTGAATCCATCACTCAAAAACGTGCTGTTAATTGAATCCGTAGAGCGGCATTTTCGGGAACATTTGGAAAAAGATATTACCAATATCATTGTCAGCGATCATTCCGTTAAGCCCATTGACCGAAAAACCCATTCATATTGGGAGGATTTTAAAACATTTTTTACGGGACCAACAGCCATTCGACAGGTTTTACCAGAAGAACGCCTTGACAATATTCTGTTTAACTGGCCTTTTACGTTGAAATTGAGAGAATGGAAAGCGGAGTTGACTTTAAAGCTATTTAACCGTATCCATCCGATGACGTCCCTGTCGACGGATGGTCATTATTTACTGCTCAATCTTGATACTGATTCTACACTCATCAATTCCAACTTTAACCCTGTTTCAGAAGAAGAAATTAACCACATGGTTAATTTCCTTAATGATAGTTATGAACGATACCATCAGCAAGGTTTTGAAGAAATATACCTAAGCATCATTCCCAACAAAACAACAATAGTAGCTCCTAACATGGGGCGATATAATCATTTAATTGAACGCATCCAGGCCAATAAGCGTTTGAAAATGAAGGTAATAGATGCCTATTCTATTATTAAACCACTTGGCTCAGCAGCTTATCAGCCGGGTGATAGCCACTGGACTTGTGACACGCGAGATCGCTGGCTTAGAGCCGTGAATGCCCTTCTTCCTAACTAAAAAGAACGCTGGCAGAATTCTGCCAGCGTTCTTTCGCTTATTCGTTTCTTTATACTAACGTAAACAAGCTTTTCATTACTGCTGCTAAACGTACGGCATCAAACACCCGTGCTTGTGAAGCCCCGTGCTGGCGTACGCTGGCTTCGTGTGAAGTAACACACATTTCGCAGCCATTAATTGCCGAAATAGCCAAACTTAGCAATTCAAAAAACTCCTTACCCAATACTGGATTCATCATAATACTCATTTTGATACCAGCAGGCATGGTATTGTACGTTTCAGAATCCATGAAATGGCGGAACCGGTAAAAGATATTGTTCGCGTTCATCAACGATACACACGCGGCTACTTCCTGAATTTCTTTTTCTTCAGTGCCAGCTGCTTTCAATAAAGACTCAATACCTTCGATAATTTCTTTCGATTGCTTTTCATTAATCGCAACACTCAAGGTCAGCAATAGAGCTTCCTTTTTGGTAATATTCTGCGATTTCAGTACGTTCTGAACGTTAATACGCAAATCTTTCAGGTATCGGTGATCGGTTGTGTTCAACCGATCAATCCAAAGGCTTTCAAAGCTATCAGACAAATTAATTTCTGCTAATAGATTTTTCTTAGTTTCTGATGCTATACCAAACATAAGTAAAATAAAACGGGATAATGTGTTAGAAAATAACCCTGACGATTTAACATCCCCAGGGTTATCAGAATCAGTGAATGTTACAGGAAGTAAGACTCCCTCAGCTGAAGCTAAACGCTAAGCGTTTCTTCGCCTTTCACCCAGTTACAAGGGCAAAGTTCGTCCGTTTGAAGAGCGTCTAGTACGCGTAAAACTTCATCAACGTTACGGCCTACGCTAAGATCATTGGCAGCCACAAAACGAATGATTCCCTGAGGATCAACAATGTATGTTACACGGTAAGCTACTTTTTCATCAGCCGTAAGAATACCTAACTCTTCAGCAAGTGACTTCGAAGTATCAGCCAACATCGGGAATTTGAGGTCACGAAGATCATCGTGGTTACGACGCCATGCTGCATGAACGAATTCGCTATCTGTAGAAGCACCAATCAAGATGGCATCACGATCAGCAAAATCACTAGCTTTTGCATTAAAAGCAGCAATTTCAGTTGGACAAACGAATGTAAAATCTTTTGGCCACCAGAACATTACCATCCACTTGTCAGCATTTTTATGGTCTTCGTTCGTAATGTCATAGAATTCATTACCTTTTTCCAGCGAAACTACAGACGTCTTTTTGAAAGCAGGAAATTGTTCACCTAAACCAAGGATTGCCATGGGAAGAAAAGATTACAAGTTTAAAATACAGTCAATTAAATATTAAAATAATACAATTCAAGGGTTAAATATTTTTAAATAAAAAGAACTCTTCTTGGAATTATTTTATTTTGATTGCGGTACAAATCAAGCCAACTTTGCTTGATCGAACAAATCATTTCTACTTAAGAAAGTATAAGTTTTTCTAATGACTCTCATTCAACTTGAATATTTGGTTGCCATTGCTGACTATGGTCACTTTGGTAAAGCCGCAGACGCCTGCTCTGTAACACAACCCTCCCTGAGCATGCAAATTCAGAAGCTGGAGGATGAATTGGGCGTACAACTGCTCGATCGGAAAAAACAACCAACTCAGCCTACTGAGATTGGAACGATTCTTGTTCAGCAAGCCCGGCAGATTTTACAATCTTGTGAAAAGCTAAAAGCTACAGTCGACGAACGAAAAAATGAATTGTCTGGAGAAGTACGATTGGGCGTGATTCCTACTATTGCTCCTTATCTGGTGCCACTTTTCCTGACGCGGTTTCTGAAAAAGTATAAAGACATCCGCCTGAAAATTTCGGAGCAAACGACCGAGAGCATCATTGAAAAACTAAAAAATGGCCAATTAGATATTGGCTTAATGGCTATCCCTACCCAGGATTCTCTTCTCAGGGAATATCCTTTGTTTTATGAAGAACTCGTCGTTTACGTTTCACCAGGCAATGCCTTGTATCGTAAGAAATATGCTTTATCAGAAGAGTTGGATGCTAGTGATTTGTGGTTGCTGGAAGAAGGGCATTGCTTAAGATCCCAGATTGAACACCTCTGCCAGCTACGCCGGCAATCGGCTGAAATACACCAGATTGAATACAAAGCCGGGAGCCTGGAAACGCTTAAGAAAATGGTAAATACCTCTGGTGGAATGACTATCCTGCCAGAATTAGCTACTCAGGATTTTACTGAAGATCAGCTTGAGCTGGTTCGTTATTTTCATGAACCTGCCCCAGTTCGTGAAGTCGGACTGGTTACCAATCAGAACTATCTGAAGGAAAAAATTGTGTCTGCTCTTACAACTGAAATCCAGCGAGTTGTACCACCTAAAATGTTACGCGTAAAAGATCGCTCTGTTATTACTATTAGCTAAAGAAAACCGGTGCCAATGGTCTTCTTTTGTTTTTACAAAATTCCGGCTTCTTTTACCAGGATACTGAGTAGTTTTTCTCATGGCTTTTTCCGTCATAATCAGGTTTTCTAAAACGAATACCATTCGCTCAAACAAATTGCTACTTCCCCGTAAATACCCTTCTCATCTAGTGTAACAAACCAAAATATATAAACCCTGAGTAATGATTTTAACATCATTATTCTTATCTTTTATTAAGATGAAATTATTTTGAAATAAAAATTCATTATCAACTATTTTCTTTTTACCTTATACTAAATAACTCGCTCCTTTTCGTTCAAATACGTTGGTTCCTTTTTCCTGGTTGAGAAGAATGGTTTTCCTGCCTTATTAATTATTTCCACCGTGGCTAATGCACCTGATAGTATTTCCACATAACCGATCTTTATTCCATGGAAAATAAACCTCTATATCTTGTTGTAGAAGACGACGAAGATGACCGTACCTTACTGCAAATGGCCTGCCAAGAAAGCAATATAGAGTGTGATCTACTTTTTGCTGAAGACGGTCAGGTTGCCCTGGAAGTATTGGAACAAATGGAAGTAAAGCCCAGTGTTATGCTGGTAGATATTAATATGCCTCGGATGGATGGCATCACTTTATTAGAAAAGTTAAAGGAGTCTGACGCATGGAAATCGATGCCCATTTTGATGCTAACTACTACCAGTAATCCTGAAACAATTCACGAAGCCTATGCGAAAGGAGCCAATTCCTATTTAATTAAGCCTAATAGTTATCGTGAACTTTCACAATTGTGGAATAATGTTCATCAATTTTGGATGAATGTAGCAAACCTACCCAATTACCGCAGTACTCCCTGCTCATAATTATGAAGAAGAATATTTCAGATACTAGTGTTAATTCATTCACGGCAAGCCTGAAAATTATCAGGGATTTGTAGAGGCTGGAATTCTATTTATAATTTATGGTCAACTACTATTGCCTTACCCAGGCATAATAATTAATTTTTAACACCTGAAACATCAATACCTCGTGTATGTGGAAAGACATGGGTAACTCCTTTATTTCCAATAGTAGAAAGGGTATCTTTATAATTAAGCGATGAATAATGTGCTTTAATTGGGCAAGAAATAATTTTTACAAATTTATTTTACAGGGTAACTACAATCTTACCATTTAATGTTTTTAACAGCATTTGTCTATGGATTTCCGGAATATCCTGAAAGGTAAAGCGGTGATCAACTTTAGGTGTTAGCATACCCTTTCCTAGCCAGTTAGCAATTACCCCCATGTCTGTTCCATTAGAATGTACAAGTATTTGACTGGCATTAATATGGCGTTCGGATGCAATAGCTTTCCAGGCATCTCCGACCCCACTCGGTAAAGTTATTAACCGACCATTAGGGCTTATAATATCAAATGCTTTTATAAGCTTTTCGCCACCAAGAGTATCCAGCACGAAATCAATATTCTTAACAGTCGTCGAGAAATCGGTGGTTTTATAGTTTATGAACTCATCCAGCCCGATTGCCTCTACTATTTCCTGATCTTTCAATGACCCTGTGCCAATAACATAAGCCCCTAAATTTTTAGCGATCTGAACTGCCGAATACCCTACACCACCAGCCACGCCCTGTATAAAAACGCGTTCGCCAGCTTTTAGCTGGGCGGTTTGAATAGCCTGATAAGCGGTCAGGGTAGAGAGCGTCATCGCTACGGCGTCTTCATAGGACAGTGAGGTTGGCTTCAAAGCCAGGTCAATGGCAGGAGCGGCCACATATTCGGCATAGGTTTTTCCATGTCCAGGAAAATTTATCAGTCCAAAAACAGCATCTCCCTTTTTAAAAGTATTGACTTCTGTCCCTACTTCTACAATAACTCCGGCAGCATCCCAACCTAAAATAATCGGATTGTCTGTTTTTATGCGGTTATATTGACCAGCTCCCTGAAGCGTTTTACTATCAATAGGGTTAATATCAATGGCCTTGATCTTTATTAGAACTTCATCAGGTTGTAGACTGGGAATCGGTAAGTCCGTCAGTTTTAAGGCATCAGCAGTACCTGTATCAGTCAGAATATAGGCTTTCATGGCTACAATACGTATGAAGAGTAGATACACAAACGTAATAACATTTTTTTTATGTGGGAGCCTGAATGCAAAGCGAATTATTCATTTCCGGCAATTCCTGATGTTGCCTTGGAAGAGGTGTTTCTACTAAAACACTATCTTATCAGCATGAAAAAGGCCAGTCAATACGTGTAATTGACCGGCCTTTTGTGAAACGTAAGGGACTCGAACCCCTGACCCCTACCCTGTCAAGGTAATGCTCTGAACCAACTGAGCTAACGTTCCATCATATCCTTTCGGGCTTGCAAAAATAGACTTCAATCAGGCAGAAGCAATATTAGGTCTGTATTTTTTTAGATTTGGTAAAAAGAGTAACATCATGAATCCAAGCACAAAAATCCCGCCAATAAACAAAACACTGTATCGCATGGAACCCGTAAGCTGAATAATAAAGCCATACATAAACGTCCCCAAAACCGTCGATATCTTATCACATACATCATAAAAACTGAAAAAAGAGGCCGTATCCGGGGTATATCGGGGTAATAACTTTGCATAAGTTGAGCGTGAAAGCGATTGTATTCCACCCATTACCAGCCCTACAACAAAGGCCAGCCCATAAAACTGGTTTTCTGTTGCGACAAAATAAGCGGCTACACAAATACCAATCCAAATCAATACAGCAATCCGAAGAGCCTGGAAATTCCCTGCCAGAGCAGATAATTTTGAAAATAACCAGGCTCCTAAAATAGCTACCAGCTGAATAAGCAGTAAAACCGTAATCAGGGAGCCTGAATCGAGGTGTAATTCTTTATCACCAAATAACGTTGCCAGATACATGACCGTTTGTACACCCATGTTATAGCAGAAATACGCTACCAAAAAACGTTTGAGTAGCAACAAATTCCTTACCTGATGGAACACTTTTGCTAATTCTTTAAAGCCATTAAAAAGCCAGCCACTTGCTTTCGTATTGTTTCCGTGCGAGTGTTCGGGCAAGTGAGCAAATGTATACTGGGCAAAACCTGCCCACCATACACCCACCAACAAGAACGAAATACGCGGCGGTAAAGATGGTTCCGAGAGGCCATACCATTGGGGTTTTAAAATCATCGTCAGATTAAAGATCAATAATAAAACACTACCAATATAACCCATTGAAAATCCACGGGCACTGACTGCATCAAAGCGGTCTTCAGTAACTATTTCGGGTAAGAATGAATTGTAAAATACGATACTTCCGGCCCAGCCAATCAGTGAAAAAACAAAGAATAGCGTTGAGATAGCATATGTTTCTTTCGTAAAAAAGTACAGTAATAGACTATTGGCAGATCCGAAATAGCAGAAGATTTTCATAAAAAGTTTCTTCCGACCCGAATAGTCTGCCATGGCTGAACAGATGGGGCTCGTTAAGGCGATAATTAAAAAAGCGGCTGATATGGCGTATGAAAAAACAACGGAATTTCGAAACTCTGCTCCGAAAAAGTCAACCCAATCAGGAGATCGCGTGACGGCTGTCGCTCCAAAATAGATCGGAAAAATGGCGGTTACAATAACAAGGGCATGTACTGAATTTGCCCAATCATAGAAACACCAGGCATTTATAACTTTAGGTTCGTTTTTGGAAAACATAGTTCTGTATTATGTCCCGAAAATGTAGAATTAATCAGCCAGGAACAAATGCCTTCATAAGAGTTTACAGTAACTACCTCAATGCTTTGTAGCATTCTGTTTAGCCTTTACGTCGTGTCAGGAAAAGCCTTACATTCTTTGAGATCATAAAATAGGCTACCCGTTTTTATTCATCCCATTTTGGAAAAGGATCCTTAAACCGGCTACCATTTCTCATTTGCTGGAGTTCAGTTGACGAGCAAAGACAATTTTTCAGTTCACAAAGTATTTGTTCCTGTGGTAAATCCTGACCAATAATGACCAGTTCATTCATGCGATCACCAAATTCAGGATGCCAACGTTTGCGAATAAATAATTCATTCTCCTGATAGGCCGGATAATAGATTCGCTCCCGCTCGGGTATGGCGGCCCACCAGGTACCCGCGGGTTCGGCTCTTAGGGAACCGCCTGCCTGCCCCCAGCTCAGAGCCTTATCAGGTCGGGATGCTAACCAGAATAATCCCTTGGAACGGATAATACCTGCGGGCCAGGCATCAGAAATATAATCCCAGAATCGCTGTGGGTGAAAAGGCCGATGATCTCGAAATACGAAAGAGCTAATGCCATATTCTTCCGTTTCGGGCGTGTGATGCCCTTTTGCCAGTTCAGCTAACCAGCTTTCAGATTCAGCCACTTCCTCAAGATCAAATAAACCTGTATTTAATAGTTGTTCGGGTTCTACGATACCAAAGTGTGATTCCACTAATCGAGCTCGGGGGTTAAGTTCCTTCAAGATAGCTTTTAACTCACCGAGTTGATACGGGCTAACCAAATCGGTCTTGTTTAAAACAAGCACATTAGCAAACTCAATTTGATCGGTCAATAGATTGACAATGGTTCGTGTGTCAGCCGGATCATCCTGGTTCAGTTTGCGGCTCCGAACGGTATCTATCGAACTAAAATCTTTTGCAAAATTAAACGCATCCACAACCGTCACCAACGTATCCAATCGACTAAACTTTGATAAGTCAATTCCCAGTTCTTCATCTACGTACGTAAACGTCTGAGCTACTGGCAAGGGTTCAGAAATTCCAGTAGATTCAATCAGCAGGTAATCAAAGCGGTTTTCTTTAGCAAGCTTTTCCACTTCAAGCATTAGGTCTTCCCGTAGCGTACAACAGATACACCCATTTGACATTTCAACTAATTTTTCTTCCGTCCGGGAAAGCACGTTCTGGGCTGCAAGGGTCTGGGCATCCACATTGATTTCGCTCATATCATTGACAATAACCGCTACCTTAAGTCCATGTTTATGATGCAAAAGGTAATTGAGCAGTGTGGTTTTGCCTGCTCCTAAAAAGCCGCTCAAAACCGTAACTGGCAGTTTTTTGATATCATTCGGCACTGATCTGTTTTTGCTTCCAACCATAATACAATTCATATTTGCAACAATGTTGCAAATATATTCATAAAATGCAACATTGTTGCAAATATGAATCTATAAAAGAATCTCGATTGGGGATATATTCCTGTTAAGAACTAATTATCAGAGCATTACAAGCCATTGAAAATGTATGAAGGTTATTTTCAATCAGAAAAAAGCCAGGTATTTTGAGTACTTCAGGGGTTATATTGAGGCTATCAGCAAAACTGCATCATTAAAATGATTGAGATAGAAAAATTTTGTTTATTCTTTCATGTAAATGATTGATTGTCATTTAGTTTGTTTCGGAATAAGACATATAAAAGGATAAAAAATAGCAAGTAAGCAATATTAAACCCCGCCCCTGACAATAAAGCAGAAGCCGGCTCCGGTAAATTGTCTACAATGGGTTGCTGGTAAAGAGTGATAAATACCGGCGTCAGCAGACCCATCCACCGGGGCAAAACGGTCTTTCCCGCGAAGATCGAAATGGTAAGCGATAACCAGCCCATAGCCAGTACACAGATGGCCGTTATCCAGGCAATGTGGAGCATTTGATTAAAACTGGTGGCCGTTTCCAATAAATAGGAATGGGCTACTTTGTCGGTGTGCAAGATCGCTTTATAAATTTCACCTACGTAAAAGAATGCAGCATGGGCAAGAGGCGATAAGACAGCCCCAGCCAACAATAGATAATAGGTGAGTAACGCATACCATTTGGCTCGGTTTCCAAAAAACTGATAGACCAGCCACATAGTTGGTAAGAGTAAAGGGGCACTCAAAGCCCCTATAAGTGCTCCGAACATTAGCCGTTGTGTAGATCCGGTTAACATGTGAATGGCCATGTCTACGTCTACTTTGCCCGCATATTGTTTTGAGAAAAGAGGATAACTGTCCGGCTCGGGCTTGAATCCTACGAGATAGATATCCCCCACCAACCAACAGGAAGATACCACTATTGCCGCTACAAAGGCACACGTTACTTTGGTTGAATAACCTATATTCAGCATTTTTCGGTTTTAGATATTATTTAGAATAATTACAAATAAATAAAATAAGTACGTATTTCCAATGACTGGATTTGAATCAGCAGTCTGGTTTTAATCAATACTCTAACAGCTGATGGTATAGGAAGCATAGCACGTTACCAGCTACGAAGGTTGGATCAACACGTGGGCAATTCTCCATGAAGATGGCAGCAGTACGCCAGAAACCTTCGCACCCGAAGCCGCTGTGGCACTTGAAGTTTTTTTTACTGATATGTTGGAAGAAATAGAAGCCGGACAGCGTAAAGCCGACGAAGGTTATGATGTGAAAGTGAGCAGGTTATACCTACCCAACAACCTAGTTTTCCAACTGGATTCCAGCAAGATTTTGAAAATCACGCGTATTGCGGGCCACTAAGGTAAGACGATGCGTAATAGCGGTTGAGCCTATAAGAAATCAAATTCTCGCCGACCGATCTGTTTTAAATAGGCTTTCTGTTTGGCATATTCCTGAAAGCTCGGCCTAAATGGTAAAATGCATTCCAAGGCTAAGAAAATTAGATTTTATCGGAGCGTATAATTCCGTAAATACATGTTGTACCGAGAATAGAACAAATACAGAAATCCTGACTATCCAACTGATAATCAGGATTTTATTGTTTATGTTTTGCAGAGAGGAAGGGATTCGAACCCTCGATACGCTTTAGACGTATACACACTTTCCAGGCGTGCTCCTTCAACCACTCGGACACCTCTCTGTGTTTTGGGTTGCAAGGTAATACCAGATCAACCCAAAAATCAAGCTATACCGACATTTCTCCGCGTATGGGTCGAGCTAATTCTTGTCTTACCCGTTCAGTATCAGCTCTATACTTACCTAATAAAAACATCATTTTTGTAATAGCGGCTTCTGAGGTAAGGTCCGAACCGCTTATTAAACCAATATCGGTCAAATATTTGCTGGTCTGATAACGTCCCTGCAAAACACGTCCACCCAAACATTGAGACACATTTAATACCAGTAAACCTGCTTTGGTAACCTGTTCGAGTTGACCTAGAAACCAGGGAAATGTAGGAGCATTACCCGCACCAAACGTTTCTAAAACGACTCCTTTCAAACCCTTGATAGACAGTATATTTTCAATTACGATTTCGGAAATTCCTGGAAATAATTTAAGAATAACTACATGGGGATCTAATTCCGTATGAGCTATTAATTCTTTCTGAGGATTAAATGGCCAGATATAAGGTAGATTGTATTCAATCGTAATACCTGCTTCTGCTAAAGCCGGGTAGTTTTCCGTTTGAAAAGCGTTGAACTGGCTACTCTCCTGCTTACGAGCCCGGTTTCCTCTAAGTAATAACGAGTGGAAATAAATGGCTACTTCAGGCACCACGGGGTGCCCCATCTCATCCCGAGCTGCGGCAATTTCCAAGGCGGTGATGAAGTTTTCTACGGCATCCGTACGTGCTGCCCCGATAGGCAATTGGGCTCCTGTTAGTATAACTGGTTTGCTCAGGTTTTCCAGTAAGAAACTAAGAGCCGACGCTGTATAGGCCATGGTATCAGTGCCATGTAGAATTACAAAACTGTCATAGTGGTCATAATTATCCGCAATAATTCTACCAATTTCTACCCAATTAGCTGGAATCATATTGGACGAATCTAATAATTCGTCTAATACCATTACTGTAATAGCAAATCGTAAACGGGATAATTCTGGGATACGGTCGAGAATCTGTTCAAAATTGAAGGGAACCAGGGTTTGTAATTTCCGATCGTATACCATACCAAAGGTGCCGCCTGTATAAATTACCAGTACGGAGGCATGGGGTGTATTGGGGGCTGCGGTATTTAACTCAATGGGTTTCAAGAATCAATTTGTTAATAAGATGATGTTTGCATTAGTGTTTTTGTAAAAGTCGCCGGGCATTATTCGTGGTAATTTCAGTAACCATATCAACCGATATTTCTTTTAAATCAGCAATTCGCCGGGCAATTAAAGGCAGGTAAGAAGGCTCATTACGTTTCCCCCGATACGGCACCGGGGCCAGATAAGGGCTATCTGTTTCGAGCACAAGGTGCTCCAATCCAATGTATGGAATTACTTTATCCAATCCACCATTTTTAAAAGTGGCTACTCCACCAACGCCCATTAAAAATTTTAAGTCGATAACCTTCTGAGCTTCTTCAATACTGCCTGAAAAACAGTGAAAAATACCTCGTAAATTCGGGTCAGCGTGTTTTTCAATGAGTTCTACTGTTTGCCAAAATGAATTTCTACAATGAATGGCAATTGGTAAATGATACTTGGTTGCCCAGGACAATTGTTGTAAGAACGCCTCTTTTTGTTCTTCTACAAATGTCATATCCCAGTAAAAATCAAGGCCAATTTCTCCAATAGCAATAAAGCGAGCTGGGTTTTCTGTTAGGATTTTTTCCAGTTCAGTTATTTCTGCCTTCCAATTTTCTTTTACGTACGTAGGATGCAATCCCAGCATAGGAAAGCATTGGCCCGGATACTGTTCGGTCAGTTTCAGCATTCTACCCAGAGTCTCTGCATCACAATTAGGTAACCAAAACTGTTCTACACCCGCTGCTTTCGCACGGCACATCATTTCCGGCAGGTCAACCTCATATTGCTCATCGTATAAATGGGCATGCGTTTCTATCATCATCATTCAAATGGGTATCTCGGGTGTAAAAATAAAGAAACCCGCACCAGAAGGCACGGGTTAAAGGTTTATATCAAAAATTAGCTTCAATTTTGCTTTGCCCGATGAGCCTTATCAATGGGCTGATTATGACGAATAAAATATGGATTCAGAAAAAACACATCCATAACCGCCTTTGGCCGGGCCAGGTATTCACGAACAAGCGTCTTCCAGGAATAGCCATTCGGCACATCCTGAGCCGCAAAGGCAATGGCTTCAACGCCTAACTGATCAGCCAGAAACAGAGCACGGGCATTATGAAAAGGCTGGGAAATAATCGTTACCTGTTTGTGTTTAAATACTTCCCGGCACCGCACGATGCTGTCGTACGTACGCTTACCCGCAAAGTCATGCAGGACTACGTTGAATGGCACACCCAAGCCCAGCAGAGCTTCCTGCATGTCGCGTGGTTCATTGTAATATTCAGAATCGTTATTCCCACTTAAGATCAGCACCTTTACTTTACCTTCGTGATATAAACGGGCCGCGGCTTCCATCCGATACTTGAAAAACAGATTCTCACGGCCATTCATGTTGTATTTACTGGTTCCCAGCACTAGCCCCACATCATTTGCGGGGAGTGTTTTGATAAAGTAATAATTCTGATTCTGAGTACTTAACACCACCCAAACATTGCAACTTAAAATAACCAGAATCACTGCAAAACCCACCCTTCCGCTCCATTTAATTCCCTTTTTCAGGATAGGAGCAGCGTAAAATCCGCGTCGTGCCGAACTATAACGGAGCGTACGAATGGACATTGGGTCAGTGAGGTTATTCAAATAAGTCTAACTGGTTAATTGAATCAGTTGGCGTAATATCTGTATTTTCTTCGACAGTTTTATCAGCCGGTTTCACTTTCTCTTCCGATTTTTCAACCGGTTTGGCTTCTGTAATCTTGGAAGGTAAGGTTTTTACCTCAACTACTTTAACGTTTGAGAGCTTGTTACCTAACGCTTTCCACCCTCTTATCTCCACCAGTTCATCAACGTTCAACTGCTCTTTGGTTACGGAATTTTTCTCCTGAATGGATAATTCTACTCTTGGAAACTCATCGACACTCGCCATTAGTAGCTTTGAACCCTTCGTTTCACTGATGAAGAGGAATTTCTTATCAACCGTCGACGTCTCAACGCGGAAACGTTTTACGAAGTAATTTTTCTGGGCAGCATCATAATGAATGGCCGAAATTACTCGCTCAGGATCAAACTTGGTTAATACAAACAGCTGATCACTTTCGTAGCGATTTGTGAGTTCAAAACTGGTTAACTCATATTGACCATCTTTATACACCACCAGAACGTGGTCATTTGCTTCAAAGTTTCCCAGGTAATTACCACGGTTATCCCGATTCAAACGGCCAATCGTCGGATCATACCAGATATCTACCCCTCCTAACGTCGAAACGCCCGTTCGTTTCAGTTCTACTTTCCGAACGGGATATTTCGTGACCTGATTACCCAGAGCTTCCCGGTTTTTAATGGCTAGTTTGGCAAAATCCCACTCAAATTGCTTGACTTTTGCGGTACAGGAAGCGGTTAATTTCACTTCAACAGCTTCGGCTTCACCATTATCATTGGCGGTAAACCATAGTAATTTTGATTTCGGAGTTCCGGTAGTGAGATCATATTCCCGATCACGCGTTACGGCGGTTACAGAGAACCGTTTTGCGTACGTTACCCCCGATTTCCCATCCGTGTAGATCAGGTTATACACCCGGCGGTCATCGCCTTTTCGGAAAACGCTACAGAAAATAATGTCCTTTCCAACGAATACTTTATCCTGAATTTTGGTAACCAGGCATTTTCCATCCCGACGGAAAATAATGACATCGTCAATATCCGAACAATCGCTGACGTATTCGTCTTTTTTCAGGCCGGTTCCAATGAAGCCATCGTCTCGGTTTACGTATAGCTTGGCATTAGTAGCGGCTACAACGGCTACCGAAACAGTATTAAAATTCCGTAATTCGGTTTTTCGCTCCCGCCCTTTGCCAAATTTCTTTAGCAAGTTTTTGTAATAATCAATGGCATATTGAGTCAAATGAGCCAGATTATTAAGGACTTCCTTAAGCTCCTCTTCCAGCCTACGCATGGCCTCTTCGGCCTTGAAGCCATCATATCGTGAAATTCGCTTAATCCGAATTTCCAGTAAGCGTAGAATATCATCTTCCGTAATTTCCCGGTAGAAATCAGCCTTGTATGGGTCAAGACCTTTATCAACCGTTGCAATGACGGCCTCGAAGGTTTCGCATTCTTCAATCTGACGATAGATGCGGTTTTCGATGAATATTTTTTCCAGTGATGAAAATAAAATCTTCTCCAGCAGTTCATTCTTGCGAATTTCCAATTCTCTACGAAGCAGTTCTTTCGTCTGTTCCGTATTGATTTGAAGAATATCGCTGACGTTCGAAAAGACTGGCTTATCCTTTACAATTACGCAGGCATTGGGCGAGATGCTCACTTCACATTCAGTGAAGGCATACAGGGCATCAATAGTAATATCTGGTGAAACTCCGGGAGCCAGATGAACGTGAATTTCAACGTTTTTAGACGTTAAATCTTCTACTTTCCGGATTTTGATTTTTCCTTCATCGTTGGCCTTGATGATGGAGTCTTTCACTGAAGTAGTGGTGGTGCCGTACGGAATTTCATGGATAATCAATGTCTTTTTATCCAGTTCCTTAATCTTGGCCCGAACGCGTACTTTCCCACCCCGCTGACCATCGTTATAATTGGAGGTGTCAATCATCCCCCCCGTCAGAAAATCAGGATAGAGTGTTACCGAGTGCCCACGCAGAATTTCAATGGAAGCCTCACAAAGTTCAACGAAGTTATGCGGTAAAATTTTCGTTGACAGCCCTACTGCAATCCCTTCTACTCCCTGAGCCAGCAACAGAGGAAATTTAACCGGAAGCGTAATCGGCTCTTTTTTGCGGCCATCATAACTTAGCTGCCATTCGGTAGTGTCTTCATTAAAAACTACTTCCTTCCCAAAAGCCGATAATCTAACTTCAATATATCGCGGAGCGGCAGCTCCATCGCCGGTGTTTATATCTCCCCAGTTTCCCTGACAGTCAAACAAAAGGCCTTTTTGGCCAATATTCACGATAGCTTCATTAATAGAGGCATCACCGTGTGGGTGATATTGCATTGTTACCCCAATCACATTGGCTACCTTATTAAACCGACCGTCATCTAATTCTCTTAATGCGTGAAGGATACGGCGTTGAACAGGCTTGAAACCATCTTCAATAGCCGGAACGGCCCGCTCTAAAATCACATAAGATGCATATTCTAAAAACCATTGCTCGTACAAACCATCAATGGAGATTTGCTCGTGCAACGAGTCTTCCTGTTCGAATTGTTCGGACATGGTGTACTATGAGGGAAATAAATGGACAAAGACCAAATAATCTTTACTAACGGCCGCAATTGGGTAAAGATACTGAATTATAACTAAAAATTAGCACCTTTAGCGGTTGATTGCACTGTTGTTGTATTGTTTTTTTATTCAGGAAGTCATTATAAGTGTTATCCTTCTGCTTCGCGAATGACCATCAGCAACTCAGCAATCATCATGGCTGTAGCCCCCCAAACGTGATTCTGCTGAAGCAGATAATAAGGAGCATCAAAGGTGAACCCCTTCGATTCACGTTGTTCAATACCTAAGATCGTTTCATTCATAATTTCCTGAAGATCCACCTCAAAAATAGTGTCAACTTCTATTGGGTCGGGATAAAAATCAGGTCGGTAGTTGAGGGTTCCGATTACGGGCAGTACCCAAAAATTACTTGGTGGAATATACAGTTTTGTTAAAGAGCCTAATACTTTTACATCGCTTGCCTTAATGCCAATCTCTTCCTGTGCTTCCCGTAAGGC
>JASGGE010000029.1:0-29825 GCA_047605205.1 Siphonobacter sp. | reverse complement strand
TTCGTTCGTATTAATGCGGCACTGATTCATCTTTCCTTTATTACCCCTATCTTATTGAGCAATTTTGTATCGTTCAATTTTTATAACGATGGCACGCTCTTACGCATTTTTATTATTTTGTTTCTGTTTACTAAGTTTCCCTGCGGTTTATGCCCAGGCAGTTGGTCCTGCCGAGAATTCTTCCACTGAAAACATACGTAAAGAAAATTCAAAAATTTCTGGTTCCCTGGTTGATTCAACGGGCAGTAAAGCCGTTGAATTTGCAACGGTTGCTCTCTATAATAAAGCTACTAACAAACTTATGGATGGGACAGTAGCTGACGACAAAGGAAAATTCACGTTTACCAATGTTGCTCCCGGCCAGTATAAGCTTTTACTTTCTTTCGTCGGCTATTATACCAAAGCTGTTGATAATCTAACCGTTAAAAAAGGTGAAGATTTAGATTTAGGTGTAATCAAAATGACTTCCAGTATAAAAACACTGAATGAAGTAACCGTTACGGGTCAGAAAGCCTTGATTGAAGAAAAGGTTGACCGACTGGTATATAACGCCGAGAAAGATATTTCGTCGCGTGGGGGTGATGCTTCTGATGTTCTTCGTAAAGTTCCGATGCTTACAGTTGATCTGGATGGTAACGTTTCGATGCGGGGAAGTAGTAACATCAAGGTATTGATTAACAATAAACCTTCGACGATTGTTGCGAGTAGTGTGGCAGATGCTTTAAAGCAAATACCTGCCGATCAGATTGCTTCCGTCGAAGTGATTACTTCTCCTTCAGCCAAATATGATGCTGAAGGTACGGGCGGTATTGTAAACATCATTACGAAGAAGAATAATCTTCAGGGGTTCAATCTTAATGTCGATTCGGGCGTTGGAAACCGTGGTGCAAGCCTTGCCCTGAATGGTAATTATCGTACCGGTAAAGTAGGTTTCAGTTTAGGAGGTTTTGGCCGTGGAAATTATAATACCAAAACGAATACAGCTCTGAATCAGACTAGTATCAGTGATGGTGTCGCTACTACTACTGACCAGACAGGAACAGGAACAAGCAGCGGCTTATTTGGACACTATAACTTAGGTTTTGATTACGATATTTCTAAGAATCAGAGCATTACAGCGGGTGTTCGTTATGGCGTACGGAATCAGAATAACCAGCAGGATTATATTACCAAGTTACTTACTGATAATGTTCTGACGTCTACTACGCTACGTGATGTAGCCACTGAAAACCACTCTGGTACGCTAGATGCGAATATTGATTACGTTCATACCTTTAAGCCCCAACAGGAATGGAGTATTTCAACTCTGTACAGCCGAACTGGTTTGAATACCAATTATGATGCTGACTTATTAAATGCCAGCAGTGAATTAACCAGCCGACAACGTAACCTGAACCACAATATTAACCAGGAAATTACATTACAAACTGATTACCAGACCCCCATTCAGAAAAATCAGATGCTGGAATTTGGGGTGAAAGGAATTTTCCGGCAAGTAAATAGCAATTATCAATACCTGGTTGCCCAACCTACTGGTAGTTATTACGAACAGGAAAGTAACCCTGCGGGTTATTTAAATTACAACCAGAATATTGCTGCTGCTTACGCTGCCTATACCTACACGACAAAAAATAAGTACACCTTCAAGGTAGGTACTCGTTACGAATACACTTCGATTGATGCTTCTACGAGTACAAGTTCATCAATTGATATTCCGAATTATAGTAATCTCGTACCAAGCCTTAACATTTCAAAAAGTCTGAAATCGGGGATGGTTAAGTTTGCCTACAACCGCCGCATCCAACGTCCGGGTATTCAGCAACTGAACCCCAATATCAATGCAGCCAACACCCAAAGCATTTCGGTAGGTAATCCTTATCTAAAACCTGAGTTAACCAATAACGTTGAATTAGGCTATAGTAAGTCGGCTAACAAAGTGTTCTTTAATGCTGCTGTATTCGGCCGTATAACCAATAATTCCATTACTCAGATACGTACTACGATTGATACACTGGCTGGTTCTATCTTAACAACGTATCAGAACATTGGTAGCGAACATGCCGTTGGGGTAAACATCTTCGCCAAATTCGACATCAGCCCTAAAATCAGCTTTGATTTCTTCACTAATAGTTACTACACTGTTCTAAGCGGTACCACAACGGATCTGGACGGCTTGTCTATCAATGCCAAAAACTCTGGTATTAACGTTGACTTTGGTACTCGCTGGCAAGGACAATTTGCAAAAAACTGGGGTATTCAGGCCTTTGGTATGATTAAAGGGCCTCAGGTTCAGCTTCAGGGCCGCCAGGGTGGTTTTGGGTTCTATTCGTTAGGTGTGAAGAAAGACTTTAACGATAAAAAATCGTCGGTTGGTCTTGCTCTGGAAAACTTCCTTAGTTCTAACATCCACATGCGGACTAATTTAAGTTCACCAGCATTTACGCAAATCAGCGATACCTACATGTACAACCGTGGGATTCGCTTAACCTTCTCGCACAAAATCGGGAAGATGACCATGCAGTCTACTCGTAAGAAAACGAAGTCAGTATCTAATGACGACATCAAAGGTGATGGTGGTGGAGATAACAACAATAGTGGGAATAGTGAGAATACTAGTAGTAAACCTAAGTAACAAAAAGTGCCATTTCCCTCATATCATTCTCATTACAGTACTTTTTTTACATACATAAGAGTTCGTAATCGAAAAGGTCGCCAGCATTGCAGGCGACCTTTTTTATAATCCTGGATCAGGATTATAAAAAAATGAGAGAATCCTCATTCATATAAAAAGCCCATCACTCAATGTGACAGGCTTCTCTTTGTTGCTATCCTTGTCTCACTAACTCATTAACTCGTTGTAGAGCGTGTAAAGGGTATCCGTAACTTGTTCGGGTTCTTCCGTAAGTACTACGTTTTTATCAGGAAGTTCATTTAGAATCTGAGTGACGCGTTCGCTGTACTCTTCTTCTGCTTTCACCACTAAATCGGCATATTGTACGCCAATCTTGATAAAGCCATTGTAATCCAGGGTACTCAGACTTAAAAGCATGTCATCATTAATGTCCATTGCTTTTACCTTTTCGAGTAATTCTTCCGTAAATATATAACTGAAGGGATTATTATATACCGAAAAGACCGTCTTCGTTCCTTTGAACATGGGGTCATTGCGATACGTAGTCTTCAGATATAGGGGGATTAAAGCCGTCATCCAATCATTACAATGAACGATATCAGGTGACCAGCCTAATTTACGGACGGTTTCAATAACGCCTTTGCAAAAGAAAATCGCACGTTCGTCATTGTCGTCATAGAATTTTTCATCTTTATCAAAAAATACTGATTTCCGGTGGAAATAGTCTTCATTATCGATGAAATAAACCTGTAACTTGGCACTTGGTACCGACGCAACTTTGATTACCAGTGGTTTTTCATCATCGCCTACGGAAATGTTGATTCCTGACAAGCGAACTACTTCGTGTAACCGATTTTTGCGTTCGTTTATCAGACCAAATCGAGGAACAAGTATCCGGATTTCCATTCCCCGCTCTTGCATCGCCTGGGGTAATTTTCGCACGTATTCGGCAACGTCTGTGATCTGAAGAAAGGGATTGATCTCGCTAGCAACGTACAAAATCCGGAGTTTACTCATGGGGCTTCTAGAGTTTACGGAACGGGTAAGGATATTCCAAATTCGGTTGCAAAAATATAAAAAATTTCCGTGAAATCCATGTAATATCATTAGAAAAACTATACTTGCAGAATTTTTCAAAAGACCTCACTATCGTTTCAATTCAATATTGCCCACATCAAAACACACTGATTATCAGATAAATACTTCCTTATACCTGCTATTCATGAGGCTCCATTATTTTCATTTTCCTTGTATACCAACTTATTACATTTTCTAACTACTTATGCAGATTTTTGAGCGGATAGCCGATTTAAGAGCTTATCTGAAAGGTAAAACATCAATTGGATTAGTCCCTACTATGGGAGCTTTGCATGAAGGGCATCTTTCTTTAATCGCGGCATCCAGAAACGAAAATAAACTTACCGTTTGTAGTGTTTTTGTTAATCCAATTCAGTTTAACAATCCAGACGATCTGGCTCGTTATCCACGAACGCTGCAAGAAGATTGCAAAATGCTGGAAGCCGCTGGCTGTGATGCGGTCTTTGCTCCTACTGTAGCTGAAATGTACGGTTCTAAACCTGCCATCACGTTTGACTTTGGTAACCTGGAACGCGTATTAGAAGGAGCCTTCCGGCCCGGCCATTTCAATGGTGTGGGAATTGTAGTGTCAAAGTTATTCCATATTGTTCAGCCAGATCGGGCGTATTTCGGCCAGAAAGACTTACAACAATGCCTGGTTATTCGTCGAATGATTCAGGATCTGAGTTTTCCGGTTGAATTAATAATCTGCCCTATTGTTCGGGAGAAGGATGGATTAGCCATGTCATCCCGGAATCGTAACCTGACTACTTATGAACGATCGGTTGCTCCTTTCATTTATCAGCAGCTTCAACAAGCTGGGAAAGCCCTAAAAGCTGGAAAATCGGTATCAGAGGTGAAAGAACTGGTTTCAAAAGCTTATGCAGAACAGCCAGATTTTAAGTTGGAATACTTTGAAATTGCTGACATTGAAACATTGTCTTCTCTAGCTGCTTTCAGGACACCTGCCGCTATATGCGTTGCGGCTTATCTGGGAAAAGTTCGGTTAATCGATAATCTACTAATGGGCCAGGATTCTTAGTGCTATAAATATGTTCATTCCTTAACCCTCTGTTCCAGTCATTATCGATTTATACAAAAAGCCCGGCAAGTGCCGGGCTCTCTTTTTGCTGATGAAGTACTATTTCGCAATCATTTATTTTGGTTAAGGGTAATTCTCCAAAAAATCAGAAAAGGAATACAGGCGTGTCCTCAAACCTTTTCTGATGAAATTATGTATAGTTTAGTTAAGGGTAAACACATCAAAAACAATCAAACCATCCATCTTAATCAATGGACATTACATACTTTTCAAATGCTTAGTTGAAGGAAAAAGGAGTAAATGATCCATCCGGAATAGGTCCAAACGGAGCTAGGCGATCTATTACGAGTGAGATTATACCTGAAACGAAGAAGTAATGTATACGTTTTCGATCATAGTGGTTGCTATTTAATGGAAAGTACCCCTCTTGTTTGTTTAATTTGACTCGTTGTGGCTTCAATATTAGCAAAACTTCTTCTTATACCAAAAAATATTCTGATTTTAACTTCAAATACCTTATTAAATCGCACAAAATCATTGAATTTTCAAATTAAATAACGATATTATCGTAATATACTACAACAATATACCAATTTCAATAATTAACATTTCAGAGCTATAAAATGCAATATCAGGTTAATTTTAAATAAAAACAGCCTTTTCACAAACCAAAAATAGGCAAAATTTCAAACTACAGCTATTTACATCCTACTTTTATAAGCGTTATTTAAAACCGGGCGGGGCATGCTCTAGTTACTTAGCTAGCATGCCCCGCCCGGTTTTAATCTATCTATAGTGTGATTTTTCTAAATAGCTCTTCTAGAGTCTGGCCATTCTTTTTTATAACTGAAATGGCCTCATCCACTACAAGTTCCCCGCGTTTTAGGATAACCGCCCGGTCACAAATGGCTTCAACTTCCTGCATAATGTGTGTTGAAAACAACACCGTTTTTTCTCTGCCAATGGCTTTGATCACAGCCCTGATTTCTACTAACTGGTTGGGATCAAGTCCGGTTGTGGGTTCGTCCAAAATCAGCACCGCCGGATCATGAATGAGGGCCTGAGCCAATCCTACCCGCTGCCGGTAGCCTTTCGATAGCTGCCTAATTCGTTTTTTTTGTTCCAAACCCAAGCCAACCTGTTCAATAACGGTCTCAATTCGTTTCTGTAGACTCGTTCCTTTCAGGCCATAGAGTTCCCCCACAAATTGCAAAAACTCTTTTACGTAAGAGTCCAGATATAAGGGATTATGCTCCGGCAGATAGCCGAGTTGTTGCCGTGCCTGCATGGAATGCGTGGTAACATCAAACCCCGAAATTTCAATCGTTCCAGTTGTTGGCTCCAGGTAACCCGTCGCAATTTTCATAGTGGTAGACTTTCCAGCCCCATTAGGGCCAAGAAATCCGACAATCTCCCCTGGATTGACCCTAAAATTAATGGAATCAACTGCTTTCTGTTGTCCGTATATTTTCGTTAAATTCTTAACAACAATAGACATTTGTTCATTTAGTTATTTGAGGCCTTTTGCTGACAACCATTACTGACCGCCTCCTCTCTATCCACCACAAATAAAACGTCTTCAGCCACAAAACGATATATGCCGAACGCAATCTTCTGAAAATTCGACTGAAAAACAGGCCAGAGCTTGGTAGATGACTATGAATTTCTATTTTTACTTTGCTTTTACTTGATTCAACACCCTTGCAGACTACATGCAGGCCACTGAATTTGGCCTAAAGGCGTATACATTATCTCCCATTTGTTCACTATTCGTTCGTTCAAGAAACTACCAATAACACGTGGCAAACGATTCCTTATTTCGTAAAAAATCTATTGAACAAGTTTTAAGCACTGATACCACCGGGGAATCACACGGGCTTTCTAAGGTATTGGGAGTACGTGATCTCACCTCACTGGGAATAGCTGCAATTATCGGAGCAGGGATTTTCAGTACCATTGGTCGGGCAAGTTTTGACGGCGGCCCCGCAGTAGCCCTGCTCTTCGTCTTTACAGCCATTGCCTGTGTGTTTACCGCCTTGAGTTATGCTCAGTTTGCCTCTACCGTACCGGTTTCAGGAAGTGCTTATACCTACGCGTATGTATCTTTTGGTGAAATTTTTGCCTGGATCATTGGGTGGGCTCTTATTCTGGAATACGCCGTATCAAATATGGTGGTGGCTATTTCCTGGTCAGAATATTTCACTTCAATGCTGGCGGGTTTTGGAATGCACTTGCCAGGTTGGCTCACCGTTGACCCTTCTTCCGCCAGTGAAGAAATCCGGGCGACGGCTCCTGACTTGGGCGGGTTTAAACTTATTTGTGATTTACCGGCTGGCCTGATTACCATTTTGGTAACTACTCTGGTTTATATTGGAATTAAGGAATCAAAAAACGCCAGTAATTTATTAGTTGCCCTAAAGCTGGCGGTGATTTTCCTGGTGATTGGGGCAGGTGTATTTTACATCAAACCCGAAAATTGGTCTCCTTTTGCTCCAAATGGTATGAAAGGCGTATTAAGTGGGGTAGCCGCCGTTTTCTTTGCCTTCATAGGCTTTGATTCGATTTCTACTACTGCAGAAGAATGCCGGAATCCTCAGCGAGACCTACCACGAGCCATGATTTATTGTTTGATTGTCTGTACTGTTCTGTATATAGCCATTACACTGGTGCTGACTGGAATGGTCAATTACAAAGAGCTTAATGTGGATGACCCACTAGCCTATGTATTCCAGAAAGTGGGAGTAGACTTTATTGCGGGAGTTATATCCGTATCGGCTGTTATTGCCATTACCAGTGCTTTACTTGTTTATCAATTAGGGCAACCTCGTATCTGGATGACCATGAGCCGGGATGGCCTGTTATGGCCCCGATTCTCAAAAGTTCACCCTAAATACCACACCCCTTCTTTCGCTACTATTATTACCGGACTGGTCGTTGCCATTCCTTCCATGTTTTTTGATATGGGTTTCTTTGTGGATCTTACCAGTGTAGGTACCTTCTTTGCCTTTATTCTGGTGTGTGGGGGTGTCCTTTATCTGGATTTAAAAGGGCTGACAAAGTATTCAAAATTCAGAGTTCCTTATATTAATGGAAAATATTTGGTGGGAGTTTTTTTCGTTGTCGCTATAGTTTTTGCCATCTCGAACGGACACTTTATCCTCGCGATGGAAGAAAAGCCACTTCTATTCCTGTTCTGGATTGTTTGGGCAGGCTTATCATTCTTCAGTTTCCGATATAATTTTTCAACATTACCCGTTGCTGGTATCCTAACCAATCTTTACTTAATGACCGAGCTAGGCATCGAAAACTGGCTTGCTTTTGTAGCATGGCTTATCATTGGCCTGATCATTTACTTTGGTTACGGTCGGCAACATTCACGTTTGGCGAATCAATAATAGTTCTTCCTGTTTAATTTGAAAAACCATGTTACGTACACTGCTTGTACTGTTTCTATCATTCGGTATTTCCTGGTTTGGATATTCGCAACACAAAGTACACCAGACAGACCAGGCTCCGGCTCCTATTGGTCCGTATAGCCAGGCCATTGAAGCCAACGGAATGCTCTTTGTTGCCGGGCAAGTTGGGTTAGAGCCCGTTACAAAGAAATTAGTTCCGGGTGGTGTTGAGGCGGAAGTACCTCAGATTATGGAAAATATAAAGGCAATTCTACGAGCGGCTCAACTACAATTATCTGATATTGTCAATACAACGATTTACGTGCGAGACTTGTCTTCTTTTCAGAAAATCAATGCGATTTATGGAAAGTATTTTGAAAAGAATTTTCCAGCTCGGACAACGGTTGGAGTGGCCGATTTACCAGCCGGAGCGACAGTAGAAATTGCCGTTATTGCAGTACGGCAAAAGTAAACAAACAAAAATGTGCGATTAAGGCCCTTCCCTTAATCGCACATTGATTCATAAATTCTTTTTAGCCAATTAGCAGTTTCCAGTCATTAAAAAACTTGTCACCTGCTGCACTCGAAGGCAAAGCCTGTGCTTTGGTAGTAACAAATGGTCGACTAGGCTTGCGTACAAGCCCCAAACGTATGAAAAGTCGACGGATGGCGAATGAATAGTTCATGGCTTTTACAGGTTTGACGTTGATACATAGGTCAGAACGTAACCTCAATGCACAAACTTGTACACTATTGGTTAAAATTTCGTGCCAAACTGTTAATAGTTATTAAACGGCTTAATGTTCCTTAACCAGATATGAAAAACAAGGCCCTTCTGATGCTCAGAAGGGCCTTGTTTTTCATAAAATTTATTGTTTAGTCATTCCGCCGCCCGCCCATAAGAAGGCTTACATAATATAATAAGGTAGCTAATGACCCAATCGCGGCCACCACATAGGTACGAGCCGCCCACTTCAAGGCATCTGCCGCCATGTCATACTCACGTGGATTTACTATGCCCGTACGCTGAATCCAGGCCAAAGCCCGATTTGAGGCGTCGTATTCTACGGGTAAAGTAATGAAACTAAACAGCGTTGTTACAGCAAACAAGGCTACTCCAATGGCTAAGGGAATAGGCGTTGTATTAAGCAGGAAAATCCCCGCCAGAATAATCCATTGCATCCAGTTTGAGGCGATGCTCAGGAAGGGCACCATCGAACTACGGAACTGCAACCAGGCATAAGCGGTGGCGTGCTGCACAGCGTGCCCGCATTCGTGAGCAGCTACGGCGGCGGCGGCCACACTTCTTCCATAATAAACCTCATTACTCAGATTAACCGTTTTATCAGCCGGATTATAGTGGTCTGATAGTTGACCCTCTACTGAAATAATCCGAACGTCATAGATGCCGTTATCATGTAGCATTTTTTCTGCCACCTCTTTCCCGGAAAGACCAGAATTTAGCCCGACCTGTGAATACTCAGCAAATTTGCTACGAAGCCGCCAGCTCACAAACATGCTGACGAACATCATGATAATACCTATTAAATATGCTCCTGCCATGTGTATAGTGGTTTATAAACCCGGTATGGGATGTGTTACTCAGAAACTTGTTTTTATTTTCTCAATTAACGATGAAGTTGAAAAACCTTGTACTAAGGGTACCGTTTTCACTTCGCCTCCATGAGCTAATACAAAATCTGCACCAACGATGGTTTGTACGCTATAATCGTCTCCTTTTACCAAAATGTCAGGCTTTATGGCTTCAATAAGCTCTTTAGGGGTGTCTTCATCGAACAAAA
Organism: Siphonobacter sp.; assembly: GCA_047605205.1. Taxonomy (GTDB): domain Bacteria; phylum Bacteroidota; class Bacteroidia; order Cytophagales; family Spirosomataceae; genus Siphonobacter. Next base: position 19,877 of record JASGGE010000029.1, on the reverse strand, counting down.
TGACAGTATCAACAAATGCCAGTGAGGCCATCAAACGGGCTCGGGCATATTCATTCACTACTGGGCGTAAGGGTCCTTTCAAGCGTTTTACGGAAGTATCCGTGTTTAAACCCAGCACTAACCGCTGCCCCAGGTTACGGGCTTTTTCCAGATAATCAACGTGCCCTAAATGCACAATATCAAAGCAACCATTGGTAAACACAATCTGCTCCCCTTTGGCTTTCCATTCGGCAATCTGCTCTTGTGCTTCAGAAATGGTTTTTATTTTATCAGCAGTATACATGTGTTGTGGGAAGTTTGATAAAAAATAAGCTTTACATCATTCTAAACTTTCATACACTCTTGCCTGCAGGCTTTATTAAGAACGAAATAAGTAGAAAAATCAATCCAATAGCCAGCGTACTGAGCATTTGAGAACTTTGTATAAAAGTAGCCAGAGTACCACTATCCGTTTCAGGAATCTGATAGATGGAGTGTAGAGCAAAGGCTACGAAGGCATTATAAGACCCGACACCGCCGGGTGTTGGCAAAATCATGGCCAAGGCTCCCGTTGTCATAATGGTCAAGGCAACCAGTGGTGATAAACCAGCAAACTTCGGAATAGCAAAAAATAATGCGTAGCCCATCAGCCAGTACATAGCCCAGATCAAAGCAGTATAGAACAGAAAAAGCCCCGGACGCCGCAGCTGCCGAATACTTAACAGGCCTGCTAATAAACCCCGGCCAGCTTTAGCCAGTTTTTTCACAATAGCCAGTTCAAGCAGGCGTTCCCACAAGAAAAAAACGGCCAAGCTACCTACGATAAGCAGGGCCAGCACTACCCAGATTAGCGTAGGGACGCCCCTGCTCGAATCGGGGGTGGCAGAAGTAGAGCGTTGGATAAAAGCCAGCAAATGATTGAAATCAAGTAGAAGATTGAGGCCCAACAGCAAAAAGAGTGAAAGCACATCAAAGATTCGCTCAGTTACCACTGTTCCCAGGGATTTTTCAATGGGAATCTGGTCACTTTTATACAAGGCACTGCAACGGCTTACCTCACCCAAACGAGGCACCAGGTTATTAGCAAAATAGCCCAGCCAGACAGCTGTATTCGTTCGCAAAAAAGTAGGCTGATAGCCTAAGGGTTCTAATAGAATTTGCCAGCGAGCCGCCCGGCTTCCATGAGCCACAAACGTGAGAGCAATCATCACGCCAACCCAGCGAAAATCTGCCTGTGAAACATCAGACCAAAGCTGCGTTGGATTAATGGTTCCACTTTGAATGGACCACCAAATTAAACCGGCGGCAAGCCCCAGAAAGACTATATATTGTACTATTTTTTTCATTTCATCTCCAGAACGGGTGTTTCACAAAAGTATTGAGAGGAGAACCAAAATTGGCTCTCCTCTCAAAAGTATTCCCTATTTAAATCTTTCGGTTATTTCACCAGACGATTGTTATAATCAGGAAAAACTACCATAGGCTGGTGAGTTTTGGCTTCCTCGGGGGTCATTAAAGCATAGGCAATGATAATGACAATATCCCCAACCTGAGCCCTGCGAGCCGCCGCTCCATTCAGGCAAATTGTTCCGCTCCCTCGTTCTCCTTTAATAACATAGGTCTCAAAACGTTCCCCATTGTTATTGTTCACAATCTGAACTTTCTCATTTTCAAGCAAATTAGCAGCGTCCATTAAGTCTTCATCAATGGTAACACTGCCTACGTAATTAAGCTCCGTCTGTACAACACGCACACGGTGAAGCTTTGATTTCATGATTGTTAAAAACATTTCAATTGTTCGTTTCCAAGCCTTAAACGAGTATGGCAGTTGCAAAGTTCGGGAAAGTTTTGTCAGGAATACTACTTACCAGCAGAAGTTATCAGGGCTAAAAACGTATTCGGGAAAGTTTAGTCTAACGTCTACCTCTTTCAAATAACTCATATTGGGTTTAGCTACTATTAAACGTACCTCAGAAAAAATAGTATTCTTCTTAGTATTTTATTCGTCGCTAAATCATTATTATACATCGCAACTCTTTTTAAAACATACTAAATATGTTTGGAATCCTTTTATCTTTCGAAAAGCTTATGCGAGCCCATTGATGAGTATTAACGTTATGGTATGCTTAAAAACCTCTATCTCTTTTGCGGTTTTCTGATTGTACATTGTGGCTATAGTCAACAAGACACCACAAACTACCCAGCTATTGCCTCGGCTCAGCAATTATATCAAACGGCCACTAAACCCCTTGCAGCTTATTACAATGGGAGAGAATATAGTATCCATGAATTTAACGTAACGGGGCATCAGTTTTTTGAGTCGGATGAATGGCAGCCAGGTGCGGTTTTCTTCGACGGCACCTTTTTCTCAAATGTTCCGGTACTTTACGATGCTTTTCGGGATAAGTTCTTAATCGGGTATTCAGATGGCTACACCCGGCTTGAAATTCCTCAGGAAAAAATTAAAGATTTCTACCTCAATAAACACCATTTTGTTAAACTTACGAAAGGCCTACGACCTGGTTTTTACGAAGTTCTGTACGACGGAAAAGTAAAAGCCTTTTGCCGCAGAATGAAAGAGCGGCGAGAAGATCTGTCGAATAAGCAGGTAGAGATCATCTATACAGAAAAGGAGGTCTACTTCATTTTTAAAGAAGGGCAATACCATTTCGTACGTAGTAAGAAATCGGTTCTGAACCTGTTTCCCGATAAGAAAAATGAGCTAAAAAAATACCTCAAGAAATTTGATTTTAAACACCAGCGAGATGTGGCGATTGGCAAACTGACCGAATATTACGACCGCCTGCAATGAGAACATTTCTTACCAGCCTTATCATCCTCCTTAGTTTTCAAACGGTGTTCGGTCAGCTTACTTTCGATGGACGAAATGTAAGCGGAAGTTGTACCAACTTACCTTTTAAAAACTTTACTGCTATTATCGAGGCAAATTCATCGTATTACTTCTACTATAATACCGTTGATACGGATAGTGTGTTTATTACCGCTCAGGTAACGAACCAGCCCCTAACTACCTTTCTCAGTACCATTTTCAGGGATACGGATCTGAAGTTTTCCATTGACGAACAAAAGCGAATTTTTGTTACGAAAGATCGGGCTATTGTGACCACCCTGCCCATTGGAATTTTCGATGCCAATGCTGACCTGGACACCAACGCTACCTATACCTATCAGGATCGGGAAATTACTGACAAGCTGCTATCTTCTGCCGAAAACAAAACTTACGACATTGGTATTAAAACCTACCGGATTCGGGAAGGAACCGCTACAGTAAGTGGTTATGTGCGGAACATCAGTACAGGAGAACCCGTAATTGGGGCGGCTGTCTTTCTGGAAAAACCTTCAATAGGAACAACAACAGACCCCTTCGGTTATTATACCCTTACGCTCCCCAGAGGGAAGCATCAATTGCGAATCAGAAGCGTAGGAATGCGGGACTCGCACCGCCAAATAGTACTGTATTCAGACGGGAAGCTGAATATTGAACTGGTTGAAAGTGTAATTGCTCTGAAGGAAATTCAGGTTCGTTCAGATCTGGACGCCAGTGTTTCCAACAATCAGATGGGCTCTTCCCGACTGACAATCAAGACCATGAAGCAGGTACCAACTGCTTTTGGTGAAACGGATGCCCTGCGAGTAGTCCTTACATTGCCGGGCGTCAAGTCAGTCGGTGAAAGCAGCACCGGGCTTAATGTTCGGGGTGGTTCGACCGACCAAAATTTGATTCTGTTTAATGATGCAATGATTTTTAATCCTTCGCACTTATTTGGGTTTTTCTCGGCCTTCAACCCCGATATTTTAAAAGACATTGAGTTATACAAAAGTGATATGCCCGCCAAGTTTGGCGGACGATTATCTTCTGTTCTGGACATCACCACACGAGAGGGCAATAAAAAGAAATTTTCAGGTTCGGGTGGTATTGGCCCCATTACCGGTAGGCTAACCCTTGAAGGGCCCATTATTAAAGATCGAACCTCTTTTATGTTGAGTGGTCGGGCGTCGTATGCTAACTGGATTTTAAAGCAATTGACCGACGAACGTTATAAAAAGAGTAAAGCTTCTTTCTACGACGTAAACTTCCAGGTTAACCACGAAATCAACCAGAAAAATAGTCTGGCCTTATCGGGTTATGCCAGTAATGATCAGTTTAAACTTAATACCGATACGCTTTACACGTATCAGACGCAAACCGGAACGCTTAAATGGAAACACATTTTCAATACCAGGCTGTTTGGCACAGTCGCGGGAACGCTAAGCCGCTATCGCTATGATATCCAGGGAGATCAGTACCCTACAAATGCCTATAACCTAACGTTTGGTATCAATCAATATAATGTAAAAGCTGACTTCACCTATATCCCTACGACTAAACACGTGATGGATATGGGAATCAGCTCTATTTATTACAAAATCTTTCCAGGTTCATTTACCCCCAGAGGCTCTGAATCGATTCAGAAAGCGGAAGAAGTAGCCCCTGAGCAGGGCCTTGAAAGTGCTGTATATGTATCTGATCGATACGACGTAACTTCTCAGCTGGCCATTACAGGAGGCATTCGGTTATCCGCATTTCAGTATTTAGGCCCTAAAACGGTCGCTCAATATGCCGAAGGCTATCCCATTGAGAAAACCTACACGAGTGGTTATACCACTTACGGTTCAGGCAGTATCATTAAAAACTACATGGGTCCTGAGTTCCGGATATCAGCCCGTTACATGCTGTCACCTACTTTTTCACTCAAAGCCAGTGTGAACACCACCCGACAGTATATTCAGATGTTATCTAATACAACTTCTATTTCACCCACCGACATCTGGAAACTGAGCGATTCGTATTTAAGACCTCAATTGGGGCGGCAAGTGTCATTAGGTTTATACAAGAGTCTTAAATCTGGTATGCTCGAACTTTCCATTGAAGGTTATTACAAGCGATTATTACATGTGCTGGATTACAAAAGCGGCGATTCACTCATTTTAAACAAGCAAATTGAAACGGCAGTTATTGCCACTACTGGCAAAGCTTACGGCGTTGAAATATTACTCAAAAAGCTCAGTGGCAAATTAAATGGCTGGGTAAGTTATACCTACGCACGCACACTATTGAAAGCAGAAGATGCCACCTCTGCCGATGCTCCTAACAACGGAAACTATTATCCTGCCAGCTACGATAAACCACACGACTTTACGTTCATTGGCAATTATAAGTTTAGCCGTCGGTTTAGTTTCTCGCTCAACCTTACATACAGCACGGGCCGCCCTTACACGCCGCCGGTCGGGAAGTATGTACTGGATGGTATCACCCGGATTTTCTACGGCGAACGCAATCAAAGCCGTATTCCGGATTATTACCGCACGGATATTGGCTTCAATATTGAAGGCAATCATAAGGTTAAAAAGCTGGCCCACAGTTCCTGGACTTTATCTGTCTATAACCTTTGGGGCCGGCGAAATCCGTATTCGGTCTTTTTTACCAGCAATAGTGGCGTTGTTCAGGGGTATCAATTATCCATTTTCGGCCAGGCCATTCCAAGTGTTACTTATAATTTCCGTTTCTGATGAAATACTGGGGTCTTTTTATTCTTATAGCTTTAGTTGCCCTGGGCTGTATCGATCCGTTCAACCCAAGTGATACCAGTACGTCCAGCACGTATTTGGTTGTGAACGGTTTTCTCAATACATCGGATACGACAACCATTGTCTTATCCCGAACGCAATCGTTATCTAGCACTGAATCCCCTGAATCAGTAACAGGAGCTACCGTTCAGGTAATTGGTAGTTTAGGTACTACCTATACCCTTACGGAGCAAAGCTCCGGAACGTATGTACTGCTTCCCATGACGTTTTCGTCTGACGAAGCCTTTAAGCTTGCCATCGCGACACCCGATGGCAAGCAGTATGAATCTGATGAAGTTGCTATCAAAAACAGTCCCGATATCGATAGCATTTCTTTTCTGCCCGACAAGGATAATGGGATCATGCGGTTTACAGTAACCACACATGACCCGAATAACAGCACCTGGTTTTATCGATGGAAAACTGAGGAGACTTTTCAATATAACGCTGCTTATTACTCCAGCCTTGTGGTTCAAAACAATGAGTTTGTATCACGAACAACAAGCCTGTATACCTGCTGGCGAACCGATCTGTCAGGCACCATTCTGATCAACACATCAGCTAAATATACCAAAGATCAGATTGAGAATAATGTGGTAACTACCATTGACAACTCAAGCCCCAAGCTCCTGATTAAGTATAGTCTGCTCGTAAAACAGTATGCTCTTACTCAGGATGCTTACGAATACTGGGATCAGCTGGCGAAGACAACCGAAACAACTGGCGGTTTATTTGATCCGCTTCCTTCAACCGTCACCGGAAATATTCACTGTACCACTGATTCGGATGAACTTGTGTTTGGATACTTTAGTGCCGGGGCCGTCGCAACCCTTCGTCGTACTTTTGTGCCTTCTGATTTTAATGGTTGGTATCCAGGATCATATCTAACTTGTGCAACCACACCTGATACCCTCGAACGGGATGATGCTCTAGGAGTTACAGACGCCTATCAATTGATTATTGGCTCAAGTGATGAGGAGCCTTCTCCTCTTTATTATTATGTGGTGCCTCCCTCTTGTGCCGACTGCCGAACCTACGGAGGGTCTATTACCAAACCCAGTTGGTTTTAAAATGTACTTATGAAAACGTTATACTACCTTTTCAGAATACTTCTGGTGTTAACCGTGTTACCACTAGCCGCTCAGGATAATAGCATTCGCCAGGCATTTGAAGCGTACTCGAAACGAGCTCTTCAGGAAAAACTATATCTACATACCGACCGCTCCTTTTACATCGTAGGTGAGTCAATCTGGTTCAAAGCCTATTACCTTGACGGTACAACGCACCACTCACTGGACGTAAGTAAAGTGGCATACATTGAAGTACTAGACAGCAACCATTCACCGGTCTTGCAGAGTAAAATTGGATTGAAAGAAGGAAAAGGAAATGGCATGCTGGTATTACCCACCTCGCTTCAATCGGGCAACTATATGTTGCGTGCCTATACCAACTGGATGAAAAATACCAGTCCGGATTATTTCTTCGAAAAGCCCATTATTATCGTTAATTCCTTTACGAAAGTACTCGCAGCTGAAGCCGAGCGAAAATACGACGTACAATTCTTTCCCGAAGGTGGCCACCTGGTTCAGAATCTGAAAAGCAAAGTAGCATTCCGGGCCATTGATGAGTCGGGTAAGGGAATTTCGTTTTCTGGCAAAATTGTCAATCAGGCCAACGAAACCTTATTAACCTTTCAGCCAGAACGTTTTGGTTTAGGCTCATTCGAGCTAATTCCTCAGGTCGGCCAAAGCTATAAGGCTGTGATTAAAGATGCTCAGGGACGAGAATTCACCTACGAACTCCCCAAGATTCAGGAAACTGGCTACGTGATCGCTCTGACTGAGGCGAATCCCGAAACCCTGCGGGTTCAGGTTACATCCAGTCAAAGTGGTGCTCCGGTCTATTTATTGGTTCATACGCGTCAGTCCCTGCGATTCACCGAAGCTCAGACCATCCATAATGAGCAGGCTTCTTTCACAATTCCCAAGCAGGTGCTGCAGGAGGGAATCTCACACTTTACCCTTTTTGATTCTGAAAAACGCCCCCTCTGTGAACGATTGTATTTCAAACGCCCAGACCGTAACCTTGCTATCCAGGTAAAAAGTAATAAGCTTATTTATGGACCACGGGAAAAGGTATTCCTTGATTTCAATACTTCGGAATTAGCCGATTTATCCGTTGCGGTCGTCTCCGTTGATTCACTAAACAACCCAGATCATGAGGACCTATACAGCTATTTATGGTTAACTTCTGATTTAAAAGGAACCATCGAATCCCCTGAATATTATCTGAAACATCCGGAATCAAATCCAGATCTGGTAATGCTAACCCATGGATGGAGCCGTTTTCGCTGGGAAGATATTTTCAAACCACAGCCTTTCAAACACGTACCTGAATACGATGGTCACCTGATTTTCGGAAAAGTAACGCTCAATAACCAGCCAGCCCCTGAGGTGTATTCTTACCTTTCTGTTCCGGGAAAAAATATCTGGTTATATACTGCCACCAGCGATTCACTCGGGCAGGTCGTTTACCAGATGCGGCACTTTTCAGGTATAAATGAAGTAATAGCCCAAACGACAGACAGCCTGCATAAAGTCGAATTATTCAGTCCATTCAGTAACCAAATTTCCTCGCGTACGTATCCGCTTTTTTCATTTAACAAAGCCCATAAGGATCAGTTACTTAACCGCAGTATAGCCATGCAGGTACGCAATGCCTATTCGCCGGTATATAACACGATTGCTTCGCCCGATAGCCTGACTTTTTATGGTACTCCCGACCGCTCCTATCGATTAGACGATTACACTCGTTTTCCTGTGCTGGAAGAAGTCATGCGGGAATACGTACCCGAAGTGATGGTAAGACGTCATCAGGAAAAATTTCATTTTATGGTTCTGGATCGGGCTGGCAATAGACTATTACCCGCCGATCCGCTGGTATTAATTGATGGTGTGCCCATCGACATCAACAAAGTATTAGCGATTGATCCCCTAAAAATCAGGCAATTGGATATTGTTGGAGCCCGGTATTTTCTCGGAGCTATTCCATTCAACGGAATCGTTAGCTATAAAACCTACAAAGCAGATATGGGCGGCTATCAACCCGAAGGACTCGCCATGACCTACGAAGGGATACAGGATCAGCGGGAATTTTACGCTCCACGGTATGATAGTAAACCCGAAAAAGAAACACGTACCGCCGATTTCAGAAGCTTACTGTATTGGAAACCCAATTTAATGAGCAATCAACAGCTTACTTTTTATACCTCTGATCTGGAAGGCACCTTCAGGGTAGTGGTGCAAGGCATAACCCCTTCAGGCTTAGCAGGAAGTAATACATATACCTTTGAGGTGAAGAAGACTTTATAGTTTCCCATTGGCAATGTCTGGTTTTCAGGGACTAATTCTTATTGAAGTTTGTCAACCCTGCAATAATAAACAAACCATCACATCACTTCCGTATTAGTAAAACCATAAGCCCGGGATCTGTAGAAATTCCGGGCTTATGGTTTTTTACTTGGATTTTTAACTTAATTCGCACTCATATATTACTCAATTTATATGAATTGTAATTACATAAAGCCTATTCTATTCCTATATTTTACGCTTAATTTAACAAGCTTGTATGGTCAGAGCTCTTTGTTATCGGAAACTGGGAAATTGTACGAAGGCTCTTCAGGAATTTGATAAAATAATTGCTGAAAACAAAGCCACAAACCGGCTGGGTTTTTACAATTATTTCTTATCGTGCCATTACCAACCTACAGGTGAATAATACGAAAACAGCCCTCCAGGATTTATATGAACAAAAAAAATATTAGCATATCTCGCTGAAACAGAGTATTATTTAGGTATTATTCTTGAGAAGCAACATAATCAAAAACTTGCCAAGCAGCATTTTCAGAAAGCAAAAGAACTGTATTTATCCAATAATAAACTCTCAGACCCTTATTGTGAACTAAGCGACCAGATTACTCTGGACGATATTGAAGAAAAATTAAAGAATAGATCCATAAACCAGCACTATTTTAATGGGAATCACCACATTCAGAATAGCCAGCCCCGATGATTATAAAAAACTGGTTATAATCGTGAATCAATTTGATCGATATCTTTCACTCGAACACGGTAAGGCCTCTATAAATAATAAAGAATTAGCCCGAAGCAGGCGTTATGTTAAAAAATATCTTTCTGACTCAAACGCAGCTTATTTAATCGCCGAGAATGAAAACCATATAGTAGCCTATGCTTTTCTAAGCATCGAAAAAGACAAACCATCTCTGGGTTTTATTAATGAACTTTTTGTAGATCCCGAAGAAAGACAACAGGGCATTGCCAAGCTATTGATAAACGAAAGCATTAACTGGTTTCGAAACAAGCGGGCAGAAAATGTACAACTTACGGTACATCGTACAAATAAGCGGGCTATTCAGCTCTATTTAGCATCTAATTTTCAGCCTTATGAAAGTGAGTATATAGAGATGCGATTACCCGTTTCTTCTAGCTGAATACATTGAACTACCTCAGAAAAAACGAAATTAAAAAGCCTTTTCAATCGCTTTGAAAAGGCTTTTTAATTCAGTCGTTCCGTTACCCAATCTTCAGTATTACCCCACCTAATGGAGGCAGATTCACGCCAATGGAATAGGCCTTCCCGTGCCAGACGACATCATCAGTCATGATCGTGCCGTTTTCAAAATGTCCCGTTCCCCAGTATTTAGAAGCATCAGAATTAAATATTTCAGTATAAAGCCCCTGCATAGGTACACCAATACGGTAGCCTTCGCGGGGCACGGGCGTGAAATTCAGTAATACGACCAATGTCTCTTTAGGGCTGTTGCCTTTACGAATATATACCAGAATCGAGTTTTCCTGATCCATGGTGTGTAACCACTCGAAGCCTTCCGGTACAAAGCTTTTTTCATATAAAGCCGGTTCTGTCCGGTATAACTGATTTATATCGGACATTAAGGTTTTTACACCTTTATGTGGGGCATATTGAAGCAAATGCCAGTCCAGAGACTGTTTGAAATTCCATTCAGCCGTTTGGCCAAATTCACCCCCCATAAATAAGAGTTTCGTACCCGGGTGCGTATACATGTAGGTAAACAACAGGCGTAAATTGGCAAAACGTTGCCATTCATCTCCCGGCATTTTACCAATTAGCGAATGTTTCCCGTAGACCACTTCATCGTGTGATAACGGTAACATAAAGTTTTCTGTAAAGGCATATACCATGCTGAAGGTCATCTGATCCTGATGATATTTCCGATAGGCCGGGTCTTTGGAGAAATACTTCAGGGTATCGTTCATCCATCCCATCATCCACTTCATACCAAAGCCTAAGCCACCCGTGTAAACAGGTCGCGAAACACCTGGGAAAGCCGTTGATTCTTCAGCAATTGTTTGTGTGTCAGGATATTCCCGGTAAATGATCGTATTCAATTCCTGAAAAAGCGAGATTACCTCCAGATTTTCACGCCCACCGAATACGTTCGGTACCCATTGCCCGGCTTCTCGTGAATAATCCAGATAAAGCATTGAAGCAACGGCATCTACGCGTAAGCCATCAGCATGGTAACGATCCAGCCAGAAAATAGCATTGGAAATCAGGAAGCTACGAACTTCATTCCGGCCATAGTTAAAAATATAGGATTTCCAGTCAGGATGATACCCCTGGCGAGGGTCGGCGTGTTCGTATAAATGGGTTCCGTCAAAGTAATATAAACCCGTTGTATCTCCGGGGAAGTGGCTCGGCACCCAGTCGAGTAATACTCCAATACCATTCTGATGCAGTTTATCAAATAGCATCATTAATTCCTGCGGAGAACCGTATTTAGTATTTGCAGCGTAATAACCCGTAATCTGATACCCCCAGGAAGGTTCATAGGGGTGCTGCATGATGGGCATAAACTCTACGTGCGTAAAGCCACATTCCTTTACGTGATTCACGAGCTGATCGGCAAATTCCGTTACGTTCAGGCGTCTTTCCGGGTTGGCCGGATCACGCAACCAGGAACCTAAATGTACTTCATATACTGAAATCGGGGCATTGAGTTTATTTTTCTCCTGACGGATAGCCATCCAGTCCTGATCTTTCCACTCATACCAGGTATCCCAGACGATGCTGGCCGTTGAAGGCGGCTCCTCCCATTTTAACGCATAAGGGTCACCTTTTTCAAGCTCCTCTCCTGAATTAGAAACAATAAAATATTTATAAACTTCGCCATTGCCCACGTTTGGAATCCAGCCTTCCCAGATACCCGAACTATCATGCCGTACAAACAAAGGATGGGCTCCTTTGCTCCAGTAGTTAAAGTTTCCAATTACGGCTACATAGCGGGCATTAGGTGCCCAAACTGCGAAGCAAGTGCCTACTACGCCCTCATGCTCCATTACATGGGAGCCAAGTTTTTCATAAAGCTTAAAATGTTTACCCGAAGCGAAAAGGTGAATATCGAATTCAGAAAAACGACTGACAGGCTCAACCGCGGCGAACTCTTTCTTTGCCATAGGCTGGGGAGAAGGCATTTCTGATTCTTCTGGTTTAAGTTTTTTTTGTTGACTGGTTGACTTCGCCATGGGTATGGAGAGTAGATTGAAATGTATAGTACGCTCTTATGCCGCGGGTAATTCTAAAAAAAGCAAGCCCGCATCTGCTCGATAGGTTATTGGATAATTACGCTGCAAAATAGCGTTTTTCCACTAAACAAAAAGGAATTTGTGAAATTAGGTTACTTTAAATAAAAAGGAAGTTTTGTCAAACTTCCTTTTTACTCGTTTATTTCATTCGAACGATGGTAACCCCCTGGCCACCCCGATCGGCATGTTCGTCGGTCATGCCAGCCACCTGTGAATACCCGCGTAAATGATTCCGAATTAACTGGCGAAGAATTCCGTCTCCTTTTCCATGGACAATCCGTAATTCGGGATACCCCAGCATAATGGCATCGTCCATAAAATGATCTACTTCTACCATAGCTTCTTCCCCCCGCTTGCCACGAATATCCAGATTAAATGAGAAATTAATGGCTTTTTCATTAAGATCCAGTCCGGTAAGTTTCGCCCGTGGTTTATCTGATTCCGTTGCCGCCCAGAATTCCTTACGAGATACCTTTTCCAGTCGGGTTAGCTTTAGGGTCGTACGTAAATCACCAATGGCTACTACCGCATCTTTTCCTTTCAGTTCCAGCACCTCACCAACTGTGTTCTGTCCTTTTACCCGAATAAGTGAGCCGATGGTTATTTCACCACCAGCCAGCTCTATTTCAGGTTCTTTATTTTTCTGATCTTTCGCTTTAAGAGCCAGAACTGGCGGAGCCACGTATTCTTCTTTCAAGTCATTTTGCTGAAAGTGTGTTAGCTGCTGACGAATTTCTTTCGTCGCCAGCTTTTCAGCTCCCTGCTCCCGAATTTCCCGAATGGTATTCTCAATTTTAGCATTGGCTTCTTTCAACAAAGCCCTGGCTTGCTGTTTAGCTTCGTTAAGTAAGCGTTTTTTCTCCGAGTCGAGGTATGTTTTGAGTGTTTGATACTGTTCGGTTAATTTATCCAGTTCCTGTTGCCGTTGCAGGTTTTGCGTATTCCGATCCTGAAATACTTTTTTTTCAATTTCAAGTTCTTTTGAAAGGCGTTCAAAATTCACCTGATGGCTATCCAGCTTTTGCCGGGCTGCATCCAGCACTGGCTTAGGTAAACCAATTTTTCGCCCAATTTCAAATGCAAACGAGCTTCCCGGTTTGCCAATTTCCAGCTCATAAAGTGGCTCCAGATGTTCCGCATCAAACCGCATCGCTCCATTAACCAACGCTGGCGTTTGAGCCGCAAAGGTTTTCAGGTTGGAATAGTGCGTGTTAATAACTCCATACGCACCAGAACGGTTGAGATCATTCAGAATACTTTCGGCAATCGCTCCGCCTAAACTGGGTTCGGTACCGGTTCCAAACTCATCAATCAGGAACAAGGTTTTTTTATCTGAATGAAGCAGAAAATGCTTCATATTCGTCAGGTGTGAGGAGTAGGTAGACAAGTCGTTTTCAAGACTTTGCTCGTCCCCAATATCCATAAATAAGTTACGAAACAGCCCTACCGTCGAATGGTCGGCAATAGGGACTAATAACCCACACTGAAACATATACTGAATCAGGCCAATGGTTTTTAACATGACCGATTTCCCCCCTGCATTAGGCCCCGACACGAGCAAGATTCGCTGTTCGGCATCCAGTTTAACATTCAGTGGAATAACCAAACGGCCCTGTTTGCGGAAGCTCAGCAAGAGTAAAGGGTGCCGGGCATCCTGCCAGTTTACCAGCGGTTTTGCTTCGAAGAAAGGTAGGCTCGCTCCCATATCCAGAGCCAATTTTGCTTTCGCCCTGATAAAATCAACAATTCCTAAAAAAGTATACGCCCGCTTGAGTTCTTCAATATAAGGTCGAACGTTAGAAGTCAGGTCCGTCAATATGCGAATGATTTCACGCCGCTCCCGTGATTCCAGTTCCCGAATTTCATTATTGGCTTCCAGAGCATCAGCCGGTTCCAGGAAAACGGTTTTCCCTGAATCAGATTCATCCTGAACAAATCCTCTAATTTTTCGCTTATGTTCGGCAATCAGCGGAATGACCATCCGTCCGTTCCGAACTGTCATGGTAGCCCCTTCGGGCACCCATCCATTTTGCTGAGCTGTGCGTAACATCGAATCCAGCGTACGACGCAGGCGGTTTTGTTCAGCAATCAGCTCCCGGCGAATGTGTTGTAATTCCGCGGAAGCATTGTCCCTTAGCCGCCCCCGATCATCAATAACCCGATCAATATCTTTTAATAACAGGCTGAGTTCGTCACCTTTTCCTTTTTTTGGGGTTGGTTTGTCACCTTGTTCTGTTTTACGTTCCTGAAATGCCTGAATCGTCAACTCACGTAAATGCGGAAAAGTAGGTTCTTCCTTACTTTCAATAAATTTCAGTATACCCTGAATAGTACGTAGGGAAAGCTTCAGATCAAAGAACTCTTCTTCCGTAAGAAAAAAACCCTCGATCCGGGCTTTGGCAAGTTGTTCGGTAACGTCGATGTAATTACTCTGTGGGAAATCGGGCTCATGAGCAACAATTTCCTTCATTTCGGCCACCTGACCCGTCATTTTCTGAATGAGATCAAAGCGGTCAGAAAAACGTATTTTCTCAACAAAAGACCGTCCCAGTGATGATAAGCATGCTTCGCTTAGCATCTGGCGAATCCGGTCAAAGCCGAGTTTCTCTTCTATATTTTTCGGGTAAAGCAAGTTTTTGTTATTGATTATTATGTTTCGGCGTCTGGAGCGTTTTTTCTTCTCCAAACTCCATTGCGATGTTCTTTACTAATACTTCGTTAATCCTGACGTAGCTTTCGTGTGTCCAGCCCGCTACGTGAGGGGTAAAAATAACATTGGGTAGCTGCACCAGCGTATCAAAAACAATATCGGGGCCTTCGGGTAATTGATGCAGTTTTTCATTTTCCAGTACATCCAGACAAGCCCCTTGAATTTTACCAAATTGTAAGCCTGCCAGCAAGTCTGTTAATTTTACAACCTCTCCTCTGGAACAGTTAATCAGGTAAAAGGGCTTTTGAAACTGCGTGATGAATTTCTGATTAATAAGATAATTCGTTTCATCTGTCAGGGGAATATGTAAACTCAGTATATCTGCTTCTTCAAAAATCTGAGCCATGGTAGCTTCCTGGGCGTATGCGTCGGAATAGTTGTCACGGTATTTGTCATAAGCCAGCACTTTGACGTTGAATCCGCTCAAACGCCTGGCAAAAGCCTGCCCATTATGCCCATATCCAATTAAGGCAACGGTTTTCCCACCTAACTCAGTCCCACGATTTGCCTCGCGTAACCAGATTTTCTGACGTACCTCCCGGTCAGCAGTATGAATATGGTTAAGTAATGCCAGCAACATGCCCAAAGCATGCTCTCCGACGGCATCCATATTACCAGCGTTGGCAGCGAAAAGCTTCACATGATGCCGGTCGCAGGCCTCTTTATCAATCAGATCAAGCCCTGCTCCGGCTCGGCCAATAAATTTAAGTTTGGTAGCGTGCGAGAGAAAGCCTTCATCAATTCGGGTCTTATTACGGATAAAAAGCCCTTCGTACCCGCTGATCTGGGTCAATAACTCATCGCGTTTTACTTTCGGCTGATATTCATATTGAAAGCCAGCTTTATCGAGCATTTCGAATAAGCTGGGGTGCATTTCGTCACAAATAAAAATTCGTTTCATGATAAGGTACGCCAGGCCACTTTAAGCGGTTTGGCATAGTAGCCAATTAAAATGGATTAAATACTCAATGGTATAACAACCTCAATCGGGAAGGTCAAAGTTCGTCAGGATTTATAAAAAAACACATGACAATTGAAAGCATTTATGAATAGAGTATTTCTTAAACGCAATAACCTAAATAACCCGCTTCTGAGCTCTTCCTGGAATCCTATAGCATTATTATCAGCAATTTGGCACACTCCCTTTTATACATTAACTATTTAATTTATAGCTTTACCCTTTCTGCAGTTTTCAGCTGTCAGTACTGAAAAAAGAGTATGGACAGATAAAATCCCTGTATGATGGTGTAACTTGCCAGAAAATTACACTGATTATCAAGATCAGAACGGCTTAACTCCAGCTTGAACAGAGGAAACGATCATGAGCGAGCAACACAATAAACCCATCATTGGTATTACCCTCGGCGATTACAATGGCATTGGTCCCGAGGTAATCCTGAAGGCATTGCACGGCAATCATCTTAATAAACACTTTACGCCAGTTATCTACGGATCCATGCGGGTGCTAAATCGATACAAGCATCTATACGACATGAAAGACTGGCAGTTGCACGGAGCCACTTCGGTTACGAACTTAAATCCGAAAATGGTGAATGTGATTACCTGTTTTGATGACAGCCAGACCAACGTAGATCCCGGAAAAGCCCTAACAGAAGCAGGTCAGGCAGCCTATGCATGCCTGGCAAATGCTGTAGAAGATTTAAAAGGTGGGCATCTTGCTGCCTTGGTAACGGCTCCGATTAACAAACACACGATTCAGTCTGAAACGTTTAAATTCCCGGGCCATACCGAATACCTGGCTGAAGCTTTCGAATCACGGGAGCACCTGATGTTTATGGTATCAGAACGGTTGAAAATTGGCGTGGTAACCGGACATATTCCATTGGGCCGGATTCGATCCCAAATCAATCAAGACTTAGTTACTCGAAAATTATCTATGCTGGTTAAATCTTTACAACAGGATTTTGGTATCAATAAACCACGGGTAGCTGTTCTGGGCCTTAATCCGCACGCTGGCGAAGACGGATTATTGGGAACAGAGGAAAAAGAGATAATCATGCCCGTTATTGAGCAGTTTCGTAAGAAAAATCATTTGGTATATGGGCCTTTTCCTGCTGACGGCTTTTTTGGAGCCGCAAGCTGGAAAAAGTTTGATGGTATTCTTGCCTTATACCATGATCAGGGCTTGATGCCCTTCAAAATGCTGGCCTTTGAAGACGGCGTTAATTTTACCGCTGGTATCCCAATCGTACGGACTAGCCCAGACCACGGAACTGCCTACGATATTGCTGGCAAAAATGTAGCGGACCCAAGTTCTATGTTGCAGGCGATTTACACCGCTATTGATGTGGCAAAAAACCGGGCGGAATGGAATGCTCTTCAGGCGGATCGCTTAAATCAGGATGCTATTCAGGCTTCGTTGGAAGATAAGCCATTGAATACTATTGAAGAAAAGATCCTTACGGAAATCAAGCTGGAGGAGCCCAAACCAGCGGCTGAAAATAAAGAAGTACCCGAACGCTCCCAACGCGATGCACGCTCTTCGCGTGAGAACCAAACCGAGCGGCCCAATCGTCGGGAAGATCGTCAGCCTTATCAGCGACACGAAAATAACCCCAAACACGAAGAACGAGCTCCGCAGGAAAATAATAAGCCAGAAAGCGAAGAACCCAGAGGAACCCGGCCTGAGCGTCCTCAACGGCAAGACAATCGCCCACAGGGAGATTCCAAACAAAACAAACAACCACGCGACTATAATAAGCCAAGACCTCAGTATACAAAACCAGAAATAAGGCCTGTTCCACCTTTATCGCCAGAACTTCTGGATATAAAGGAAGCCCAACTAGGCTTACTCGCTATTTCACAAGAAGTTACTGTTACGCAAACCCCACCTAACCCGGAGGAACCCGAAGCGAAGTAAACCGGCTCGGTACTATTATCAAGAATATGTTAAAATCTATGACTGGCTTTGGCCGGGGCGTTGTTGAAGACAATGGCCTTATGGTTACGGCTGAGATTAAAACGCTCAACTCAAAAGGCATTGATATTTTCTGCCGTATACCCCGTGGTTTTTCAAGCCGGGAAATTGAGCTCCGTAATCTGTTATCTTCAGAATTAGAACGTGGTAAAATTGAGTTCAACCTTTCCGTTGTAAAAACAGCACAAGCTGAAGCCAGTGTTTCAGTGAACCGGCCACTGGTAAAAACGTATTTTCAGGATTTACGGGAAAGCTATTACCACCTGAGTAATAGCTTCGACGACCTGGAAATGTTCAAGCTGGCCTTAACCTGGCCTAATGCCTTAAATACCGAACCAATGACCGAAACCTCTGAAACAGAGTGGCTGGCTGTTCAACAGGCCTTTCAGCTTGCTCTCGTTGAATGTCAGGAATTCCGGGAACGGGAAGGAAAGGTTTTGGTCGCTATTTTCTCCAATTGCATTGATGCCATTGAAAACGGACTAAAACACGTAGCCGAACAAGACGAAAATCGGATTCCGGCTGTTCGGGAACGCCTGCTCAAATCAGTTACCGACTTATTAGGGCAGGATGGCTTTGATCAGAACCGGTTTGAACAGGAGCTGGTGTATTATGTAGAAAAATACGACATCTCGGAAGAAAAAGTACGTTTACAAACTCATCTGGATTATTTCCGGGAAGTCCTTCAGGGAGGAAATGGCAAAAAACTTGGTTTTATCGCTCAGGAAATTGGTCGCGAGATTAATACCATCGGCTCGAAGGCAAATGATGCTACTATTCAGCGACTGGTTGTAGGGATGAAGGATGAACTGGAAAAAATTAAGGAACAAACCGCTAATGTGTTATAAGGGTTTAGAACAAAATGTTTATCCCTGATTGATTGTAGCATTATAACAATTATTCAAAACCCTTAACTCGAAGCCCTACTAAGTCGGAAGTAGAATACTTTTATTCTGCTTCCGATTCTTTTTAGAATCATCTATGCCATTACCCACCACTTTTTACGAAGAACCAACTACTGACCTGGCTCGAAAATTACTTGGTTGCGTATTTGTTCATGACAGTCCCGAGGGACATACCGCCGGAATTATCGTAGAAACGGAAGCTTATTTACAGGATGATCCGGCCTGCCATGCCTATCGCCGACAAACCACGCGAAATGCTCCCATGTTTGGGCCTCCTGGTATGATCTACGTATATCAGATTTACGGTCAGTATTATTGTGTAAATATTTCCAGTGGAGCAGAAGGCATTGGCGAAGCTGTATTAATCAGAGCATTGGAACCTATTGAAGGGCTGGAGTTAATGGCCGCCCGACGCTTGGCCGCCCAACAACGTATCCAGCAGTTTTTTGGCAAAACATATACCGAACGACTCTATCAGCCAACCCAATTATGTAAAGGCCCCGCTAGTTTAGTGCACGCTATGGGAATTACGAAGGAGATGAATTTCTGGATGATTCAGAATAGCCCCTTATATTGTGAGCCTTCTGCTCTGGATGGTTTTGAAATCGTTCAGACAACCCGCATTGGTATTAAAGTAGGGGTTCACTTACCCTATCGGTTTTATATTAAAGGCAATTCGTTTGTTAGTAAAAAGTAAAAGCTTACTTATTTTACGTTATGCCAGAACTATCATTTATCAAGTTAGCTGAGAGTTCATAAAAGCAAATGAAACGCTAAAAGCTTTAGAAGTTTTTATTCAGATTCGGTTACGATTACTGAATCTGACGGCACTACCCGAACGGGTAAAAAGTTTGCTCTTGAACTGGAAAAGAAAAATTTAAGTACGATTTGTTCTCTTAAAGCCACCTTGCATAATTATGCGGTGAATCAACCAGAACAGATCGTTTTCGGCGAATGGACTTATTTATTTACGAATATAAATGAGCAAACTTTCGAACTCCGGGGGGTTTCTGTTTAAAATTGGCAGAATGATCAAATAATTGCCGAACGCTTTTATTATAAAGAGATCATAC
>JASGGE010000028.1:0-30259 GCA_047605205.1 Siphonobacter sp. | reverse complement strand
TCTTCATCTCGCAGTATTTAAACATAAAGCGAGTTAACTCCGACCAGTAATAGGCATTGTCTTTAATGCCGGAGTTGATGAAGAAATGAAGCATTTTAAGCTTCAGTTTTGGATTAGGTTCAATTTTATGTTTGAACAAATCCATAATGTCGGAGTAACGGATACCCAAACGCGAGGTATAGAAGGCAAAGTTTGGTTCTTCGTCCGTGGCAATCCGAATGCCCAGGTTAACGGTTTCTGCGTGAGTATTCTCAATATAGTAGTCGATTTCTTTTAGGTTATCGAGTACCGGAATGCAGTTAAACCCGTCGTTAATCAGATTGGTAATATATTTCTGATACTGGGGAAGTTTATATCCATTGCAGATAATAAAGGTGTTCGTCGATAATTTACCCTGACGATACAACTCCCGAATAATCGCTATATCATAAGCCGATGACGTTTCGAGGTGGCAATTATTACTCAGCACCTCTTCTAATACAAATCGGAAATGAGAAGATTTCGTACAATAACAATAGGTATAACTGCCTTTGTAATTGAATTTCTTCATAGCATTCCGGAACAGCAAGCGGGCGTGTTCGACATGCTCTTCAATTTTGGGCAAATAGGTAAGCTTGAGCGGCGTCCCGTATTGGCGGATAATATCCATCAGAGGGACATTGTTGAAAAGCAGGGTGTTTTGCTCGTCAATCCCGAATTCCCGCGTTGGAAATTCAAAAGTCTGCTCAATGAGATCAATGTAGTTCTTCATCCTTTAGTAAGGAGGGGCATAAACCGGTTATTATGGATTTTAAATAATATCTTGAACCAAATGTAATTTGAGTCAGGCTCAAAACAAGCGTGCGAAATTGCACGGAAATTATAACCTTTGCAACCGAAAAATGGGTGCAATAATTGCAATAGCGTCCTTTTTTTTTCCTTAAGTGCTGATTTGATTAATCAGGACTTGTTACTGCCAGAAAAGGAATGCTATGAAAAAGACCATTTCTGGAAAAATTAAATTATCAACTAGCTCATTTTGAATGACTTCGTCTAACGTAAACAGCCAACCCCAACGCATTCATTTTATTGCGATCGGCGGAGCGGCAATGCATAATCTGGCTCTTGTTCTGCAACAAAAAGGGTACATTGTAACCGGGTCAGACGATGAAATTTATGAACCAGCCAAAACCCGCCTTGAAAAGGCAGGTCTTTTTCCTGCTGAAATGGGGTGGTTTCCTGAAAAAATTACGCCAGAACTCGATGCCATTATTCTGGGAATGCATGCCCGGGCGGATAATCCAGAACTGATTCAGGCTCAAGGACTGGGGATACGGGTATATTCTTATCCAGAATTTGTCTATCAGCAAAGTTTAAACAAACAGCGAATTGTGGTAGCAGGAAGCCACGGTAAAACTACTACTACGGCCATTATCCTGCATGTTTTAAAATTTTTCAATCGCAAATTCGATTACCTGGTTGGAGCTCGGGTATCTGGTTTTGACACGATGGTGAAGCTGTCAGACGATGCCCCCATTATTGTGATTGAAGGAGATGAATACTTCTCTTCTCCCATTGATCGTCAGCCGAAATTCCTACATTACCATCCGCACATTACCCTGATTTCGGGTATTGCCTGGGATCATATCAATGTGTACCCGGAGTTTGAAGAATATGTACACCAGTTTGAATTACTGGCAGAAGATTCTCCCAAGGGCGGAATGCTCATTTATGACGAAACAGATGATGTCGTTTCGGTTATCTGCAAAAAAGAGCGTCCGGATGTACAGCCCTTTGGCTATGGCGAACACGCTCATGTAATCCGTGACGGGAAAACCTATCTGGTGAAGTCTAACGGGGAAGAGGTTCCATTACTCATCTTCGGTGGCCACAATATGAAAAACCTCAACGGAGCTAAAACCGTACTGGAAAAGCTCGGTATTGAGGATTTTATGTTCTACGAGGCGATTCAGTCGTTTACAGGAGCGGCTAACCGGTTAGAACAGGTAGGTGAAAACGAAAATACGGTTGTCTTCCGGGACTTTGCCCATGCTCCTTCCAAACTGGAAGCTACCGCCAATGCAGTGAAAAGCCAGTTCCCGGACCGTGAGTTAGTAGCTTGTGTCGAACTACATACCTTCAGTAGCCTGAATAAGTACTTTCTGCCTCAGTATAAAGGTAAGTTTAATATGCCCGATGTGGCAGCGGTTTATTACAGTCCACATACCATTGAACATAAGAAACTAACGCCCATTACTCCGGCAGATATTATAGAAGCTTTTGGGAATCTTAATCTGAAGGTATTTACCGATAATCAGGAATTAAAAAGCTTTTTACTAGCTCAGGACTGGAGCAATGCCAATTTGTTACTCATGTCATCGGGAACGTTTGATGGCCTGAATGTTCCTGAACTGGTGAAGGAAATTTTGAACTAATCGAATAGAGAATTCATTACATCTATCGTTAATGAAGCGGATATTATTCAGGTATCCGCTTTTTATCTCTCTGGTT
This sequence comes from Siphonobacter sp., assembly GCA_047605205.1. Taxonomy (GTDB): domain Bacteria; phylum Bacteroidota; class Bacteroidia; order Cytophagales; family Spirosomataceae; genus Siphonobacter. The sequence continues at coordinate 27,769 of JASGGE010000028.1, read as the reverse complement.
ATGAGAACGTTATCGATTTTGTGCTTACTTTTGTGCCTCGTTTTTCAGGGACAAGCCACTAATCGTAAAAAGAAATCAGGTATTAAGGGTCAGATTACCTGGAAATCGGGGAATCAAATGCCTTCGCCAGATCGCCCCATTTCTTCTGGAAAGGGCACCAAACGAACCCTATGGGTTTATGAATTGACCAATCAGAATCAGACCGATCAGCAAGATGGCTTTTATCAGGCTATTCGAACCAAACTGGTCAAAAAAGTAGTTACCGATGATCAGGGCAATTTCAAAGTTTGCTTACCGGTTGGTCGCTATTCTTTATTTACAGAAGAACCCAAAGGCCTTTGGGCTAACATTACCGACGGACAAATGAATATTTATCCGGTAACGGTAGAAAAAGATAAGTGGACAGAAGCCAATATCGAAATCAATTACGCAGCAGCATTTTAGGAGAGAAGGACTTCTTTGTGAAGTGAATGTATGAAAACCAAAACACTAAGGCGGAATAAAGTTAATATCGTGACATTGGGTTGTTCGAAGAATCTGGTGGATTCGGAGAATTTATACACCCAGCTAAAAGGCAACGGCTATGCGGTTGCTCACGAGTCACAAAAGGATGATTCCCAGATTGTAGTGATCAATACCTGTGGCTTTATTGATAATGCCAAACAGGAATCCATTGATACTATTCTCCGCTATGTAGATGCCAAAGCCGAAGGAATTGTTGAAAAAGTATACGTAACGGGTTGTTTATCGCACCGATATAAAGACGAACTGGAGATCGAAATTCCAGAAGTTGACGCTTGGTTTGGCAGCAACGAAATGCCTCGTTTGTTAAAAACGCTCAAGGCAGACTACAAACACGAATTAGTAGGCGAGCGGCTTCTGACCACGCCCGCTCATTATGCTTACCTGAAAATTGCAGAAGGCTGTGATCGTCCCTGTAGTTTTTGTGCGATTCCCTTAATGCGGGGTAAGCACATTTCCCGAACCATTGAAGACCTGGAAACGGAAGTACGTTCGCTGGCTCGCCGCGGAACCAAGGAGCTTATCCTGATTGCACAGGATTTAACGTACTACGGGCTGGATATTTACAAAAAGCGAAATCTGGCTGAATTAATAGATCGCTTGTCCGACGTAGAAGGGATCGACTGGATTCGTTTGCAATATGCCTATCCTTCCGGTTTTCCAATGGATATTCTTGACGTAATGAATGCCAAACCGAATATCTGCAAATATTTGGATATGCCCCTGCAAACGGGGTCAACCGAATTGCTGAAGAGTATGCGTCGTGGCATTACGCGTGAAAAAACGGAAGAACTAATCCACACCATTCGGGATAAGGTGCCTGGCATTGCTTTACGGACGACTCTGATTGTAGGGCACCCCGGTGAAACCGAAGATTTGTTTGAAGAGACCTATCGTTTTGTTGAGAATACCCGTTTTGACCGCTTAGGGGTCTTCCAATATTCCCACGAAGAGTCTACGCATTCGGCTACTATGGAAGACAACATTCCAGCTGAAGAAAAACAACAACGTGCCGATGATATCATGGAACTCCAGCAGGGAATTTCCCTGGAATTGAATCAGGCTAAAGTAGGGAAGACGTATAAAGTCCTGTTTGATCGGAAAGAAGGAGGTTATTTCATTGGTCGGACGGAATTTGATTCACCAGAGGTAGATAATGAAGTACTAGTACCGGCAAGTCAATATGTACGTCAGGGCGATTTCGCTCAGGTGCGGATCACCTCCGCGGAAGAATTTGATTTATACGGCATTTTATAGCAGATTCTAAACCTAAACTTCTAGGCCTCAAAAAGAAAGACGGTTAATAAGAAGGATAGCTTTCCGGTTTACAGAAACTTCCTTTGGTTGATTTTGAACTAAGCCGCCAGCGAACGGGTTTGTTACCCATGCCTTACTATTCGAAACGTTGGGCCGAAACTCCGTTATTATGCAGGTTAGCTGTATTCCGTTGGCCGTAACCCGGCAGTTTTCGTCACTCTTCCGGGATTTCATTTCTGGCAAAGAAAGTTTAAAACCATTTTACGGAGAATTTCCCGATCTGGAAGGGTTTAAAAAGCAGATTGAGCGTAAGCAATTTGATTCTGCCAAGCGTCGGACGTTGGTTGCTGCTTTAGAAAAACAATACGCAGGAATCCAACCAAAACCAGATTTCCAACGATTACTGAGTGATAAGACCTTTACTGTAACCAGTGGGCATCAGTTGAATATTTTCACGGGGCCACTCTATGTAATTTTCAAGCTGGTTACGGCAATAAACCTGGCTAAACGCCTCAAACAGGAATTTCCTGATTATGAGTTCGTTCCCGTTTACTGGATGGCTACGGAAGATCATGATTTTGAAGAAATAAACCATTTCCGGCTTTCGGGTAAAACGTATACCTGGCATACTGAACAAAAAGGCGGAGTAGGACGAATGAACCCGAAGGAATTGGCTTCACTTTTTAAGGAAATACCCGAACGACTCCCTGTATTCGAAAAAGCCTACCTAGACCATGATACGCTGGCAGATGCCGTTCGTTATTATATCAATGAATTGTTTGGGAGTGAAGGCCTGATTTGTCTGGATGCGGATGAGGCTACCCTGAAAACAGAGTTTCATACGGTCATCGAGGACGATGTGTTTAATCATACGGCCTGTCAACTGGTTCAGGAACAATCAGCTAAGCTGGAAGAACTCGGGTACAAGCAGCAGGTAATGCCTCGTGAGATTAACTTTTTCTACCTTCAGGACGGCTTACGTGAGCGTTTTGTACCGAAAGAAAAGGGTATTGGTGTAAACGATACGAATCTTTCGTTTTCAACAGAAGAAATACGTAATCTGCTTGAAAAATCGCCTGAAGTTTTTAGTCCTAATGTAATCCTACGTCCGGTATATCAGGAAGTTATTTTGCCAAACCTTGCTTATTTGGGCGGACCGGGTGAGCTGGCGTACTGGTTACAACTAAAACCAGTTTTTGAGTACTATCAGATTCCTTACCCAATTCTGATGCCCCGGAATTTTGCTATGCTGATTAGCCGGGCAACCCAACGGCGTATCCAGAATCTGGATTTAACAACCGAAGAACTTTTTGCGGATGAAACTAGGCTACGTCGTCAATACGTAGAAAGGCATGCTGCTTACTCCTTAGATATTCAGCCAGAGCTAGAACAGATCCTTCAGGCTCTGGAAACCATGCGGGATAAAGCCGTTAAGGTTAATGCCACACTTGATGGACATATTAAAGCAGAAACGCAAAAACTGAAAAACTGGGCAGATCGCCTCGAACGCCGTCTTTTTGCTTCGGAGGCTCAGAATCAGGAAACAGCAATCCGTCAGTTGAGTGAGCTAAAAGCACATCTATTTCCGGGAGGAGGCTTACAGGAACGTACCGATAATTTCCTGAATTTCTCGTTAGCAAATCCAGCTTTTATTCAGGAATTGCTCAGCATATTCGATCCATTTGAATATCAGTTTTACATTCTAACAGAAACAGCCTGATCATTCTGCCGGAAACGGTTTAAGGTTCTGGAAACTGTTTCTTCAGTAATCTGGCAAAATCATTCGAATTCCTGCCGAACTTCGTTAAAATTTAAGGTAGATACAGCCTATGCGTTTTGCTACGAAAGCTATTCATGCCGGGGTTGAGCCCGACCCAAGTACCGGGGCTATTATGACCCCGATTTATCAAACTTCCACGTATGTGCAGGAAGCCCCCGGCGTACACAAGGGGTATGAGTATTCACGCACGCACAACCCCACCCGTACGGCTCTGCAGAATGCTCTGGCTGCTCTGGAAAATGCGAAACACGGCATATGTTATGCCTCTGGATTGGCGGCTACAGATGCTTTATTGAAATTGTTTAGACCAGGAGACGAAATCATTGCCACAAATGATTTATACGGTGGCACCTATCGAATTTTTGTGCGTGTATTTGAGTCATTTGGGCTGAAATTCAAGTTTGTTGATCTGAGCAATCTATCCCAGGCTGAAGCCGCATTTAGTGAAGATACAAAAATGCTCTGGCTGGAAACGCCCACCAATCCACTGCTTAAAATTCTGGATATTAAGTCTTTAGTACAGCTAGCGAAAAGGAAAAAGGTCTTAACGGTAGTTGATAACACATTTGCGTCGCCTTATCTGCAAAACCCACTGGATTTAGGAGCAGAAATAGTAATGCACTCTGTTACCAAATACCTGGGAGGGCATTCCGATACCGTTATGGGGGCTTTGATGCTAAACGATGATGAGCTTGCTGCTCGCCTTCGCTTTATTCAAAACGCCTGTGGTGCCGTACCAGGGCCACAGGATTGCTTTTTGGTTTTGCGTGGTCTGAAAACCTTACCTGTTCGGATGCGTCAGCACTGCGAAAATGCCCGGCAGGTAGCTGCATTCCTGGAAAATCATCCAAAAGTCGGAATGGTATATTATCCCGGATTGACAAGCCATCCCGGCCATCAACTAGCGGCTGAACAAATGAAAGATTTTGGAGGTATCGTTTCTTTTGAGTTAAAAGGGGACGATTATGATGAAGCCATCCGGGTAATGTCAAGTTTTAAAATATTCTCGTTAGGTGAATCATTAGGTGGCGTAGAATCACTTTGTACCCATCCGGCCAGTATGACTCACGCCAGTATTCCCAAATCAGAACGTGAGAAAACAGGTTTAAAAGATACTTTAATCCGACTGAGCATTGGTATTGAGGATGTTGCCGATTTAATTGACGATTTAACGCAAGCCATTGAGACATAAACAGGCTAACCGGATTCTTCAGGAGTTGGCCTACGTGGCTACCCTTCAGAATTTTGGCCCAACCGATGTACCCGATTTGCATTTTGTGCCGGTTCCATCTTATAATCTGCCCGTCTTTTCGAATAAACTGAACTATTGATTTTTTGCCGCTCCCTGTAATTTATAGATCCAGGCGTATTGGCAAGGAATGGTTTTCGGGGTGATCAGGGGTGAAGTAATCGTTAGTTTATTTCCTTTGCTAGTCGTTTTGATAACGCCTTGATACCCCAGCAGGCTTACCCTTTGCGGAGTTGAGATGCCTTCTATCTGAATATTGTCCACCCATTCTGTAGTAATTGCGTATAGATCATCCCCTTTTCGGGTGAAAAAAAGCTTCGTTTTATTCGTAATAGCCGGAGAATTACTCCATGCACGGGTTCCGTAGATGGCCTCTTTATTCACGCTAAGCCAATCTCCAATATCTTTCAGGCGTTGCTGCATAATAACCGGAATCCGTCCATCTGCGGTTGGCCCGATGTTCAGTAAGAGGTTACCACCCCGCGAAACTTTATCGATAAGAATAGTGATCAATTCCTGTGAGGTGGAATAATCTTCGAGTATCTCGCCCCGGCTATATCCGAAGGACCCACCAATACCACGACATTCTTCCCAGGGACGACTGAATTTCATGCCTTCTGAGTTATCACTGTGAACCAGATCATATTCCGTAGTGAAAATACCTCCATGTTTCGAACGCGTTTCTTTACCCCAGCGATCATTTACAACGACATCATTTTTAACCGGAGAATCATTATATAGCCAGGCCAGAAATTCAGTGCTTTTCCACACCTCCGAGGGGTGATCCCATTCGCCGTCGGTCCAGACAATATCGGGTTTATAGCGAGTAACCAAATCTTTCAACTGAGGAATCATGTGCTGATCCACGTACTGATTAATATCCTTCTTATAAAGCGGGTTGAACCATTCATACAGGGAGTAATAATAGCCCATTCGTAGCCCCCGATCTTTCACGGCCTTGATTAGGTCTCCGGCTAAATCACGGTGTGGCCCTACATCAACGGCATTCCAGTTCCAGGCTTGAGCACTGGGCCAAAGGGTAAACCCCTCGTGGTGTTTAGAAGTAAGAACCACATATTTAGCTCCAGAACTTTCCAGAATCTTCGCCCATTCGTCAGGTTTGAAAAGTTCACACTTGAAGCCTGATACAAAATCCTGATACTTGAAATCAGGGCCATATACCCGATTATGGAAATCCTGGAAAATCTTGTAGGTTTTACCTTTAGGGTCCAGCCATTTATACCAGTACCATTCCGCATACCGATCATATACACCTACCCCATCGCGGGCGGTTGGGCCATAAGCCGGGACAGAAAATAATCCCCAGTGAATAAAAATACCGAATTTGGCATCTTCGAACCAGGTAGGAACCCGACGCGAATCAATAGAAGCCCAGGTAGGCTCATAATGGGTCTGAGCCATAGCAGACAAAAAGGCCACTAGCAGGGTCAGGCTAAGTACTATTTTTTTCATACTTATCAGGAAAAGAGGAGAAATGGGTTACACAGATAAAAAGACCTCATAAGGACTTTTCTACCTTAAAAATTTCAGGAAAGAGCATCTTCGAAATGATCAAGTTGAAATGTTTTTCCAGTCTGAATAACAGAAATAACATCAAAACGAACGTTTCCCTGCCAATTCGTTTCATATACATATTGATCAGCACCCTGGCGAAGAAGGGTTACTTTCTTAGGCGTGATAAAATTTTCTGGAAAACCGAAATGCAGATTGCTGCGGGTTTTTACTTCTACAAACACAAGCCAATTATCCTGGCGGGCAATTAAGTCGATTTCCGCTTTACCAGCCCGATAGTTACGACGTACGATCTCGTAGCCTTTTTTTTCTAATAATTCAGCGGCTAGATCTTCACCTTTTTGACCGGTTAGTAAATGAATGGGCACAAAAAAAGGAATTAGAAGGTTAAACGAATGAATTTTATAGTTAATAAAAATACGGAGTAGTAAGAAAGATGGTACTATAGTTCTTTAACTACTTGCCTTTTAAAGAAACAAAATTATGACCAAACCCCGGCTTACCTTTGAATATTGTGCTAAATGCGGCTGGCTATTGCGATCAGCCTGGTTAGCTCAGGAGCTTTTGACTACGTTTACAGAAGAGTTAGGTGAAGTAGCCCTCCGCCCGGCTGAAATAACGGGAACCTTTAAAATCTATTTGAACGAAGAGCTGATTTTTGATCGCAAACGAGCAGGAGGCTTTCCCGAAATTAAAGAACTAAAACAACAAGTACGGGATTTAATTGCTCCCGGAAAACCCCTCGGCCATTCAGATCGCCCCGTTCAGGCATAACCACTATTTACCAACTAATTCAGCCAATGCGAACGTTATTTTTTTTAGGAATATGTTTTTTCGTTATTGCCTGCCAGCCTAAGAAAACGGAAGAAAACCAAAGAACCCAAGCAAAAGAAACCTCAATAAAAGCACTTTCTTATGACTTACAACATCCGGTAAAAGTCAGTGAGTTGCCTAAAGCATTAAAGGAAATCTCGGGAATAACTTATGTGAAAGACGGTCAGCTTGCCGCAATTAATGATGAGCAGGGAGATTTATTCTTGTTTGACTATCGGACAGGAAAAGTAACCGATCAGCGAATATGGGGTCAACCGGGTGACTATGAAGATATTGCCTATCTGGATGGGCTATTTTATGTATTACGCAGTGATGCAACTTTATTTAAGTTCAGCCTGGACCAGACCTATCAGCCCGGCGGAACAATCGTGGGGGGGAAACGTGAACTCAAAAGCCAGCAACTGTCGTTACCCGGTGATAAAAATGAAGTAGAAGGTCTTTGTTATGACCCGCGAACCAAATGGTTTTTTATAGCCGCCAAGGAAACGAAAGGAAAACCCCACCATTATGTCTATTTCTATGACCCGCAACGGCAGGCTAGCTGGACGGGCATTATTCTACGAAAAGCAAACTTCGAAGAGGAAGCAGGATTATCAGGGAAGGAGGTAGAATTTAAACCTTCAGCTATTGCTGTTCACCCTAAAACCCAGCATGTTTACATTTTAGCAGCGAATGGTCATAAACTTCTGGTTATGAATCGGCAGGGGGGGCGTTTTGTTTCCGTTGAGAAATTAGACCCCACCGTATTTGAACAACCTGAAGGCTTATGTTTTGCACCGGATGGTACATTGTTTATTTCAGGCGAAGGCAAAAAAAGTTCTGGGAAAATCTGGCAGTTTGCCGAAAGGCAATAAAGAAAAGCCTGCTGTGAACGCTCACAGCAGGCTTTTCTTAAAACCCAAATAGCTAAAATAGCCCTATTTTTTGCCGTAACGCTTGAGGAACTTGTCAACACGACCAGCGGTATCAAGCAATACGTTTTTACCTGTATAGAAAGGGTGTGACTGCGAAGAAACTTCCAGTTTCACAACTGGGTAGGTTTTTCCTTCAAATTCTACGGTTTCTTTCGTATTCGCTGTAGAGCGAGTCAGGAATTTATAGTCACTTGAAAGATCCCAGAATACCACCTCGCGGTACTCAGGATGAATATCTGCTTTCGCCATTTTATTGAATGTTAGTCAGTTACGATCCTAGATGAATGGGCCGCAAAAATAAACATCTTTTTGATAGTACCCAAGCTTTTATCAGGATGTTTTTTTAGCATTCTGACAGTAAAAACTTTTTATTGTACTTTTTAAAGTTTCTTATAGTATAGAGTTTGAGCAGTTGAATACTCATTCGATTGATAACTTTTTGGAGCTGAATCAACTGCAACTCGGGTATGTTTTTTTTACCTGGAATTCTTAAGTTTTTTGGGGTTGCGGATTGTTGTTCTTAACACTACCTTCACATGGCGATATTAAAATTAAATTAGTAGTTGGCAAGGAACAATTCTGGAACAGCAGAAGTTTGCCTTTTCGTGCCGAAAGCCCAGATTTCAGTAAACCCTTTTATATCACAACCCGAATTATCTTTATTTTGGCAACTTTCTAACTCGCTCACTATATGCATGTTATCAAACGAGACGGCCGCCGGGAATCGGTGAAGTTCGATAAAATCACCGCCCGAATTGAGCGGCTGTGTTATGGTCTGGAACCTTCCTTTGTGCAACCTGTCGAGGTAGCTATGAAAGTAGTGGCCGGGATTTATGATGGTGTAACTACCGCTGAACTAGATAACCTGGCCGCTGAAACGGCTGCTTCGCTTACGACACGCCACCCCGATTATGCAACCTTGGCTGCCCGTATTGCGATCTCGAACTTGCACAAGAATACGCTGAAATCGTTCTCCGCAACGATGAAGCAATTATATCATTTTGTGGACCCCAAAACGGGCGAAAACGCAGCATTGATTTCAAAAGAAACCTACGAGGTTGTAAAGAAAAATGCTTCCTTACTGGATTCAACCATTATTTACGATCGCGATTTCGGATATGATTACTTTGGTTTTAAGACCCTGGAAAAGTCGTACTTATTAAAAATCAACGGAAAAATCATTGAGCGGCCTCAGCACATGCTGATGCGGGTAGCGATTGGCATTCACGGCTCTGATATTGATTCGGCTATTGAAACCTATAGCCTGCTTTCTGAACGGTGGTTTACGCATGCCACACCAACCCTATTTAATGCCGGAACACCCAAACCACAGCTGTCATCGTGCTTCCTGTTAACCATGCAGGATGATAGCATCTCGGGTATTTATGATACACTGAAGCAATGTGCTCTGATTTCACAATCAGCAGGGGGCATTGGTTTGAGCATCCATAATATCCGGGCAACGGGTAGTTATATTAAAGGTACCAATGGTAACTCAAATGGTATCGTGCCTATGTTGCGGGTATTTAATGACACGGCTCGCTATGTAGATCAGGGCGGTGGAAAACGGAAAGGTTCTTTTGCTATTTACATTGAACCCTGGCATGCGGATATTTTTGAATTTCTGCAAATGAAGAAAAACCACGGCAAGGAAGAACTTCGTGCTCGTGACCTTTTCTATGCCTTGTGGGTTCCTGATTTATTCATGAAACGGGTAAAAACGAATGACGTTTGGTCATTGATGTGCCCCCACGAATGCCCGGGCCTAGCTGATACCTATGGTGATGAGTTTGAGGATTTATACGAAAAATACGAACGTGAAGGAAAAGCTCGTCGTACGGTAAAAGCTCAGGACTTATGGTTTGAAATTGTCGAATCACAGATTGAGACCGGAACGCCTTATATGCTGTTTAAAGACCAGGCCAACCGCAAGTCAAACCAAAAAAATCTGGGCACAATCAAGTCTTCGAACTTATGTACTGAAATCATGGAGTATACCGCTCCTGATGAAGTGGCTGTTTGTAACCTGGCTTCAATTGCTCTTCCTAAGTTTATTGAAAAAGGTGAAGACGGATTCCTCCGGTTTAATCACCAGAAATTATATGAGATTACGAAAGTAGCTACTCGTAACCTCAACAAAATCATTGATATTAACTACTATCCAGTACCTGAAGCTGAGCGTTCAAACAAACGTCACCGGCCTATCGGCTTAGGTGTACAGGGGCTTGCCGATACCTTTGTTCAATTACGGATGCCTTTCGAAAGTGAAGAGGCTAAACAATTAAATAAAGATATTTTTGAGACCATTTATTACGGAGCAATGGAAGCTTCGATGGAGCAGGCTCAGAAATTTGGCCCTTATGAAACCTGGCAAGGTAGCCCTATTTCACAAGGGATATTCCAGTTTGATATGTGGGGCGTAAGACCAAGCTCTGGCCGCTGGAACTGGGAAGAGCTTCGTGAAAAAGTAAAAACCCATGGGGTTCGTAACTCGTTACTCATCGCTCCAATGCCTACGGCTTCTACTAGCCAGATTTTAGGTAATAACGAATGCTTTGAGCCCTTTACGTCTAATATTTATGTTCGTCGGGTATTATCAGGCGAGTTCGTTGTAGTGAATAAATACCTGCTTCGTGACCTGGTGAAGATGGGCTTGTGGAACGAAAGCATGAAGAATAAACTGATTGCTGCCAATGGTTCAGTTCAGCAAATTTCTGAGATTCCCCAGAATCTGAAAGAATTGTATAAAACCGTTTGGGAAATCAAGCAAAAAACCATCATTGATATGTCAGCTGACCGCGGAGCTTACATCTGCCAAAGTCAGTCGCTGAATATTCACATGACCGATGCCAATTTCGGTAAAATCACTTCCATGCACTTCCATGCCTGGGAACGTGGTTTGAAAACCGGTATGTATTACCTGCGTACGAAAGCAGCTGCAGATGCCATCAAGTTCACAGTGGAAACACAGGCACAGGTATCCATCCAGCCAACAACCGTTACTGTACAGGAAAAAGCGATGAACTATCTGGCTACTCCTGAAGCACAGGCCGCTCTTTCTAAAGAGTCCGAAATGGTTCAGTGGTCGGAGGAAGATGCGAAAGCAGCCATTTCCTGCTCATTAGATGATCCGGAAGGTTGCGAAATGTGTGGATCGTAGAAATCGTTTTTTATTAGATTTTTTAAAACCCGTCTCGAAAGAACGGGTTTTGTTTCCCCCAAAAGTTACTTTACTGAGGGAACTATAGAAAATAAGATAATTAAACCTGTTAACAAAAAATTCCGCTGAATTTCAGCGGAATTTTTTGTTAACAGGTTTGTATGAATTTACAAATTCATCAACGACTCACGGCGACGCATCTTACCGGCCGGAATACCAAACATCATCTTAAAACGACGGCAGAAATAAGCGGTGTCTTTATAACCCACCTCAGCTCCGATAGCACGAATGCTCTTCTTGGAGGTGCGTAAAAGGTTTACGGCTGCTTCCATGCGTTGGTATTCGATATAATCCTGTGGATTAATGCCCGTCAGCATTTTAAAATATTGTCCAACGTAATCTTCTGAAACATTAGCAACGTTTGCCAAAACTTTGTTCGACAGATCGCCGCCAATGTTGTCTTTGATATAAGTAAAAATATCAATCAGTCGAGGGTCCTTAAAGTACGTACTGTTTGTGGCGAGTTGCTCTACAAACAAACGATGCTTCAGTATATAACGAATAATATTAATGACGATCTCTTCCGTTTTGATCTTAATGATACGGCCCCGCCCGGCTTCATCCCGAAAATCTTCAGCAAGAATTTCCTTAATAGCATGAGCCAGAGATTCTTCTCCTTTGATAAGAAAAGGAGGTACGTCCAGAGAGGTAAAGAAGTTTACGGAATCAAAAACTTTGGCTTCAAAAGCTACTAAGCCAAAGGAATGAGGCAGTTTCCCGATTTCAGCTGGATCACGGCGTGAATCAAAGTAACGCTCCCGGAAGGTCAGAAACTCTTCATTCGAGATCGTTTTAGGATTTTCGCTACTACCGTATGTGATATTGAGTGACTTGCCGCCTGGAATAAAAAGCATATCGCCGGGCTCAGCATGAATACCCTCTTCACCGAAGGAAACCTCTCCATCGTAAAGAATCAGAAGCGAATTTTCAATGTCATAAAAATTCTTAATCCGGATGGCTTGCTGCATCCGAATATGCCGGGCCTTGATGAATCGGACGCCCAGCGACTCAATGATTTTATTGTAATCTTCCATTGCGATGGGGTAAGGCCTGGTGAATTTCGAAGGGCTGGCCTTTCTAAAAGTTGGACAAAACTAATAATTGTATTTTTAAAAGCAAATTGGACAAAAAAAATATTCTTGTTTTGAAAACAGCGTTTAAATCAAAATAATGCCTTTTTGCTAAAAATGAAATTTACTTCTACTCCTTTTGAGAGGTAACAGATTTTTGCATTTCAGAGATTCCTTGCGTTTGAATGGATAATTAATAATCGTTTCAGATGAACTAATGAAATAAGAATACAGCAGGGATCTGGGCTCTTTTAGCAAACGTAGATTAGACTCCCGTTTAGGGAGTAAGAGTTTTTAGATTAAAAATATATACAAATCATCGCTTACGGATCAACGAATTCTTGAGTCGACTGATAAGTTAGCTAACGGTTGATCGGCCTCTGTTTTTTCAACGCAGTTTTGTTCTATTGATCGGTTGAAGAATTAAAAAAATAGTAAATAATGATAATTTATTATAATATTTCGTAGAAATATAAATAATGATTAACTACATGAAGTTCATCAAGTATATTCGAGCATAAACTCCTATGAAAAGTTAGGATGAGCGAGTAATACTCATTTGTGTTGTAGCTATATGGAAAAGGGGTTAAGCTTTTTCATAGATCGATGAACATTCAATGATTTCCCCTTTGTTATTACGTATTTCTACCCTTTATGACTGAATATATAGCTTCCGACAACCTTATTGAATTATTGATTAAAAGTGGATTTACTGAAGTTACTGAACTGTATTTCCCACATTGCCATGTTCGGCTTCAGCTGAAGGGCGAACGCTATCACCCGGCCTATTTTCAACGGGCATTTAGATATGGATCAGGGCCGGCTCTGGTAATCCTGAATTATCTTAGTATACGGGTAATGCACAAATCTTATTTATTAGCTGAAAGTCGGCGGCTTAATGAAGGGGAGCTGAAAGCTATTATTTCATTTTGTAAGCTATCTCCGAAGCAGCAGGCCTTGCTGGCTCATCGGGTTAGCACGCTGGCTGGTTTGGAAGCTCAGATGAAAAGTGAACGGCGTGTAGAGCCGGTAGACAGACCCGATTTTTTAGGCTCAGACCGGATTAAAGTATAAAAGAAAAGAGTCCCGGAATTACAATTTCCGGGACTCTTTTCTTTTCGGTATGTTGTTAGGGGTTAAGTGTAAGTATACTGGAGGAAGTACTGAAATTAAGGCCACCATTAAGTGTAAGTTGTCGGGCTTGAAAAGAACCAGACGGAATAGTTACCGAATGATTGGTATTAATGAGCACGTTTGTTCGGGCGGTGGGTAAACAATTAGCACAATTACTTGTCCAGGTAGAAGGCTGATCCCAGCTCCCTGTTTGTGCAGATTCGAAGGTAGTGATTAATGTAGTAGTGGTGCTAGCCTGTCCAGTACAGCCATATAGGTTAGTAGCCGTAACGGTATAGGTTCCTTCAGTGGTTATATCAGGGATGGATGGGGCCTGAGTAGTTTCCGTGAAGTCTCCTGGCCCGCTCCAGGTATAATAACAGCCTCCTGAAGCGGTAAGTTGGAGGGTACTGCCAGCAGAAAGCGGGCTATTAGAAGTAGCCGTTGCCGTTACTGAAGGAATCTCAGCCGGAATACTAACGGAAGGAGAAAGAATTACATTACTACTGGCATCGGTGACACGTAAGCGATAATCCCCTTGACTCAAAGTAGTAGTCTGGCCTGTAGCAACAATGTTTACTCCATAATTGGTATTTACGTCAGTCCATCGATAGGAGCTCCAGTCTCCAGGCGAAGAAAGAGTTAATGCGTTTCCTGCACAGGTAGCTGTAACCTCTGCAGGTATAATAGCGGAGAAGGGCGTAATTTGGGTAGAGGCATTTGCTGCGTCTAAGGCGTCCATCCAAAGTTTTGCCAGGTAGCGGTGACCTACCCCGGTAATATGGGTTCCGTCTGTGGAACGAATAGTATCTCCGGTAAGGACGTCAGTTGCTGGGCCAGCATAGGTATAATTAGAAGCGTTAACCAGATCATTTTGCCCCTGAATTACGTCTGGGCTGGTTACGTAGGCGGTCATGGATGCCCTGGAAATAAACCAGGCTAAATTGCTTTTTCCGGTATGTGAACGGGAAGCATTAATAACGGTATTCCAGCGACTTGTGTAGGTTGCAGCTGGTGTCTGAATCTGATTGTCTGATTCGCCCTGATGCAATAAAACGGCTCGGATCCCAAATTGGGCTGCATAGTTATTTAAAGCAATCCTGAAATTACCATAAGGTTGCCCATTCGGATAAACAAGACATGAACAATAAGGTGAACTAGAGGCAGAATCAGGATCGGTACTCACCGCCCAGTTATTGCTGGAAGTGCCTGGCCAGCCTCCCTGGAAAAAAGCAACAGGAACCTTCCAGCGTTTTACTAATGTATCGCCCAGGGCTCCCCAACACCAGGCTGTAATGCCGAAGGGTGCCATGTGCGTAGCAGAGTCAAGGTGAACAAAATTAGGATGAGCTACCCGATCGTTTAAAACAGTATAGGCCCAGGGCCCCCAGGTAGTAGGATCATTTCGATCTGGTTCGGGTAAAATAGTTTTATACCCAATGGCAACTGTATTAACCTGATCGTATCCGGCAGAGGGGCCTGGGTTGTTAATGGGGTCATCCACACCCGTTGCATTTGACTGCCCCGCAATAACAAAAACCTCACCTATCCCAACTTTATCCAACACCGCAGTATCACCTACCGTCTGATTGTTATATAGACCTACTACTTTAAGCGTATACCAGCCTCCTTTTCCCGTAATTGTGCCATGAAAATTACCGCCTGAAGGGTTAGTTTGTATGGTTTCCCAGCCTGTACTAACGCCAGCATTAGGGCCAACAGTACCTCCTTCAGAGATAGGGATCAGGCAGGCTTTCAGCTCAGTGATACATTGTGTATACGTACCGGCAATGTATAAAGAGGCCTGATTATTTACATCTCGTTGAAAAACAGCTCGAGTAGTAGGAAAAGTGATAGTTACCTGGGCATTAACAATAAAAGGCAAGCAAACAATACAGAAAAATATATTGTAATAAAATGGTTTCATTGAACTGGGGTTAAAACAATATGCATACAAAAATAATAGTGTTTACATGTAATAAAATAGTTCAATTGGGCTGATTGATAGAGATGAGATAGCTAGGGGCTAATCCACCCGAACGATGCACTCTTCATGAATAAGCGGAAGTTGCTGATGACGTAAGAATAGTTGAGCTAGCACGATAACATCTTCATGGCAGTAGTGAGCAATTTCTTCGAGCTGATTTCGAAGATAATAAGCTGCATTCACCTGATCGCCTGACATGTTTTGTTTGCTGGATGGAATATCAAATAAAGCAGCCAATAACTCTAAGCTTGTAAAACTTTTGTAATCACCGAATTTCCACATATCCATAGTATCGAGATGAGGAATTTCGTACTTTTTCCAGGTTGGGTTCCAGAGAGATTTTGGAATACGCAAACCATTCACCAGTATTCGCCGGCATAAGTAAGGATAATCAAACTCCCGGCCGTTATGGGCACAAAGGGCTAACTTCTTAGGATACTTTTTTTCCAGCAGCCGAATAAACTCCAGTAACACTTCTTTCTCATCGTGTCCCTGGATGATACGGGTTCGTAAGGTTAGTTGATCGTTGCTATCCCGATGAAAAAAGCCTAAACCGATCACTATAATTTTACCAAACTCAGCATAAATAGCAGCTTTTTGAAAATATAATTCTTTCTCACAAAGCTCTTTCCCTGATTTTAAGGTTTGGGCTTTACGTATCCACTGGGCTTTGAATCGTTCGGAAAGTTCCTCAAAAGAAGAAACTCCAGAAACGGTTTCAATATCGATGAATAAAAGATTTTTGAATTGGGTATCGGTTGAAGTCATTATCGGATTCGGTTACAACGGACTTGCTAGATATTCTGAATAATTTGACAAATCAATTATTTACCGGAGCATTTCGTAAACGGAAAAGCCTACTGATATGACACCAGTAGGCTTTAAAACGGATTTATTGCCGAAAACGGAATACTATTCGTGTAAGATGCCTTCTTGTTCTAATTGCTTTATCTTAATCAGATTAGCCTCATCCAGACTTCCCGGAACAAAAATGAATCGTTTATCATAAACCTGATTTCCGATATAGTAGCTTACCCAGTATTCATTGGTTAAATGAAATACGGATGAGTCAATGGGCTCAACCATTTGATGACTCTGGCCGGCTACTTCAGGGAAAAAATGCCGTAAAGTGGAAGTCCGCTGCGGTTGTCCGGTTTGATCAGAGGTGCTATAACCACTGGAGGTGATCATTACATTTCGAATGGGGGTATCATTTCGATTAATCAGAAATACCCGCCATGCTGTTTGGCTATATTGGTCAACTTCGCGGGTAACCGCCACTTTTACACCTTCAACGGGTAAGAATGAAATATCTTTTCTCATGTGTTGATTAGGGAAGTTAAGGGGAGCGGATGGTGCCACTCCATTTCAAATAATTCTCCTAAATGATTTTTCATGTGTACTGCCGCTTCCTGAAAATCAACCGGGTGGCCTACTTCATGTGCTATAGACGTTACGTCTTTTCCCTGGATTCCGCAGGGAACGATATGGTCGAAATAACTTAAATCAGTGTTGATATTTAGGGCAAATCCGTGCATTGTTACCCAACGACTCGCCTTAACGCCCATCGCACAGATCTTTCTAGGGTTCTTTTGCTCAATATAATCAATCCAGACGCCCGTTAAACCAGGAATGCGGCCTGCCTCAATGCCATAGTCGGCACAAGTACGAATAACGGCTTCTTCGAGCGTACGCATATACCAGTGAATATCCGCCTTGAAATTTTCCAGATCAAAAACAGGATAGCCAACTAGCTGGCCGGGGCCATGATAGGTAATATCACCACCTCGGTTGATTTTGAAATATTGGGCTCCTAATGCTTTGAGGCCTTCTTCATCTTCCAGAAGATGTTCGGGTTTACCACTTTTCCCAAGCGTATAGACGTGTGGGTGTTGGACAAAAAAGAGATAATTGGGGGTTTCCATTTGAGTAACCTGCTGGCGGTTGGCTACTTTAATGGCTACTGTATCTGCTAAAATCTGTTCCTGTTCATCCCAGGCTGACTGGTAGTCTCGCAGCCCCCAATCCTGAAAAATGACTTGCTTATTCATAACTGTATTCTAAACTACCGAAAATAAGCAATAGTTCGTTATGGAAACAAGACAAATGTTCTGACAAAACCGTTTTGAAAAACATAAAAAAGCCTCAATTACTTTAAAACTGAGGCTTTTTTATGGGTGGAAGCTACGAAAACAAATCGCCGTTTTTGAGTAAATCCTGCCAGTCAGCCGTATGGGTATGGTAGCCATATCGAACGACGTCACCCAATACAATTACCGCTGGATTACGTAATTTATGTTCCAGAGCCAGGCGAGGTAGCTCATGGGCTACTCCAATGGCAGTACGTTCGTCGGCTGTTGTGCCGTTTTGTAAGATAGCCGCCGGGAGCTCTGCTTTTCCCATTTTATGACATAAGTCGGCAATCTCATCTAACTTGTTCATGCCCATTAGAATAACGATAGTAGCCGTTGAGCATAGGGCAAGACAAAGATCTTTTGAAAGCGAGCCATCTGTTTTTGTTCCGGTAATTACCCAGAAACTTTCGCTGGTACCACGTGCAGTCATCGGAATACCGGCGTGACCTGGTACGGCTAATGCAGACGAAATACCCGGAATGTAACTGGTTTCAATTCCGTATTGACGAGCATATTCGATTTCTTCCTGGCCACGACCAAATACAAAGGGGTCACCGCCTTTTAATCGGACTACATGGCCTACGGAAAACGCTTTATCCACAATCAGGTAATTAATCATATCCTGAGAATGGCTCTGGCCGGGCCGTTTACCGACGTATATTTTTTCGGTTTGAAAGGAACAATGTTCCAGCAAAACCGGGTCAATTAAGGCATCGTATAAAACAACGGCTGCCTTTTGCAGAGCCTTGATAGCTTTTAAGGTTATTAATTCGGGGTCTCCTGGCCCAGCTCCTACAACCGTAAGTTTAGGAAGAACAATTCCAGACGTTGTTTTGTTGCTCATTGTTCTACAAATTAAGCCTTTACCGTCAGCGGTAGCTGGCGATAGGCTTTTGCTTTTTGTAGGAAATCATTGGCTTCGGTCAGAAAACGTTCTGCAAATGTTGCCGAAGGTTCATATTGATTGATTTGCAGGGTCTCTTCAGCGAAGGTTTTTCCATTGAAAGATAATTCGCCCGTCTCTACAAATTGCTTATCAAACTCCTTGATAACGCCGTGGTGCGTACTTACATTCACGCTTTTGTCTAGTAACAAAGCCTTGGCTGCAGAAACAAAAACGCTATAACTATGGTAAATCGAATCAGCGAAACGGCCTTGCTGAAAGGCTTCTGCTGCCCAGTCGTATTTTTCTTCCGATTCAAAGAGTAAAGTAGCAACCAGGTCAACAATTACACTGGCACATTCGCCTACTCCAATCTCAGTCTGGAAAGTATCCGTTTGTCCCCAGTCAATAAATAAATCATTTTCCAGGTTGGTTAAATCAGTAAGAGGTTTCAGTAAAGCATAAAAATACTTTTCCCCCTGACGGTCATAATAATCGTTGAAGTATTCGCCTTCTTCGGCATGTTGCTCGTAGTTGTTCAGGATTAGCCGTAAAGCGGCAGGGCCTCGTTTGGAAGGAATTTTGATAACTTTATCTGAGATGCGTCCCTCGCCATTTCCAAGGGTTCCTCCGCCTAATAATACCTGTAAGGCTGGCAGTACACGCTTATCGGGGGATTTCATCGAACTTCCATGAAACCCAATATTAGCCATACCGTGCTGACCGCAAGAATTCATACAGCCCGAAATCTTAATCAGGATATGGTTATCGAAAATCAGATCGGGAAACTCATCGTTCATCACTTGCTCAAATACCAGTGAGATAGCTGTTGAATCTGAAATAGCCAGATTACAGGTATCGGTGCCAGGGCAAGCCGTTACATTCATCGTGCTATTGGCCCCAGGTTGAGCCAGGTTATGAGTTTTCAGAATTTCGTACATCTTTCGTAAGTCAGCCTGCTGTACAAATCTGAATAATAAACCCTGGTTAATTGTAATCCGAATGTCGTCAGCGGTTAAGGGTTTAAGTTGTTCAATCAAACTTCGGCTTACTTCTGAACGAATATTACCGAGCGGAACCCGAACATAAACACCGTAAAAGCCAGACTGTTTTTGAGCAAAGGTGTTGGTAGCTAGCCAGCGTTGATATTGGGTATCATTGGCAAACGCTTCAACATCAGTTATAGCGGGCGTCTGAGGGGCATTTAATTCAGGAATAGTGATTTCAAATTCCTTAGCTTTCAGGGCCGTCCATTCGTTTTCAACCAACCGTTTAAATTCCTCAAAACCAATTTTGTTGATAAGGAATTTCAGGCGGGCTTTATTCCGGCTGGTTCGTTCGCCGTGCCGGTCAAATACGCGAAGAACTGCTTCAATAGTTGGAATAACCTGATTTTCAGGCAAAAATTCGTGGTATACATGAGCTAACTGAGGCTGTGCCCCCAGCCCGCCGCCTAGCATAACTTTAAAACCCCGTTTGCCGTCCTGAAGCTTAGGAATAAAACCCAGATCGTGCATGTAGGATAACGCAGTGTCGGCATCAGAATTTGAAAACGACATTTTGAACTTCCGACCCATTTCCTGGCAGATTGGGTTGCGTAGAAAATATCGGAAAGTTGCATCGGCATAGGGCGTGATATCGAAAGGCTCTTCGGGGTCAATTCCAGTAGCAGGAGAAGCCGTCACGTTACGAACGGTATTGCCGCAGGCTTCCCGCAGGGTGATATCATCCTGTTCCAGTTTTGCCCATAACTCTGGGGTACGATCGAGGCTGACAAAGTGAATCTGGATATCCTGCCGGGTAGTTAAGTGCAGATTACCAGTTGAGTATTCGTCTGATATGTTCGAAATACGCTTCCATTGCTGATACGTCATTTTGCCAAGTGGCAGCTTAATACGTACCATTTGTACGCCTTGTTGCCGCTGACCATATACGCCACGGGCCAAACGCAGACTACGGAATTTTTCCTCATGAATCTTGCCTTCCCGGAACAGACGGATTTTCCGTTCCAGATCGATGATATCTTGCTCTACCAGAGGATTTTCCAGTTCAGTGCGAAAACTTTGCATAGCTAATCAAAAGCAGTTAACTTTTATTCTATCGGATTAGTAGAAATTGGGTTGCAAACGTAGGCTTAAAAAGCGAATACCCAAGCTGTTACCTATAAATTTAATGAAAGTTTCTGGGGAAGTGTACGAGCTGGTAAACAATAATGGAACGCTTTAGTTCATCTTTTGCTTCATATCGACTTAATCGTACGTTTCATCGCTGAATTTTAAAAATGAGTCATTCCGCTTCGAAGGCTCGCTAAACCCATGGATGATTCTACAATCTATGGATCAGTCATTTACGAGTAATACCCGAAACAACCTGATTGCCTGCGACACAGGCTTTTTACTTTCTGTGCCATGAAACCCTACCTCTTATCTGTTCTTTTTCTATGTTTTATCTTATTAAATGCTAGTCTGGGTTTTGCTCAGGACGGAGGTATAAAAGGTAGGGTTGTACATGATACTACGAAAGCCGTTGTCCAGGCAAAACTGGTATTAACACAGGCTGCAGACAGTACAAAACGATTAACCAGCCAAACGGATACTGCGGGTCATTTTATAATTAAAGGACTAGAGCAAGGCCCTACCTTTCGATTGAAAATTACTAAAGAGGGCTTTCAATCCAGAGAGATTAATGTCTCCCCGGTAAAGGGAACAGCTGACATAGGAACCATTGCGATTGCTCCAACTCCCCAACGTATTGCGGCTGCACCTTCAACAGCTGTAGTACCAGTCAATACACCGGTTTCTGGTAATGAAAAATCTGCCCAAACCATACAGCAACCCCTTAACTCTACCACTCGCCGAGACACAATTCCGGCTCCGGGCCGTTCTCAAACACAGCAACCTGTTTCTGGATTAGGCTCAGAAGTAAAAGGTAAAGTAGCAGATAAGGCAGATGGCTCGGCTTTGTTTGGTGTAACCGTGCAATTATTTGACCGGGCAGATTCTACCAAACGTCTTGGCACCACAACGGATGCTGACGGAGCCTTTTCGTTTCACAACGTAGATCAGGGAACGTATACCTTACGCATTTCAAATATTGGGTATACCGCCGAACAAATTCAGCTCAGAACGTATCAGCCTGTTATGGATCTGGGAAAAATTCAGGTAAGCTCGAATGCAAAAAACCTGAAAGAAGTAACAGTAAAAGGAACGCAGGATCGTGTGGAACAGAAATCGGATACCCTGATCTATAATGCGGATGCTTATAAAGTTACAAAAGATGCAAACGTAGAGGATCTGGTAACCAAAATGCCGGGAATTACCATTAGTAACGGAACAGTACAGGCTCAAGGCCAGGATGTAAAGCGGGTATTGGTAGATGGGCGTGAATTTTTTGGTGATGATGCTACCCTGGCTCTACGAAATTTACCAGCAGAAGTAGTTGATAAAATTCAGGTGTTTGATCGGTTGAGTGACCAGGCTCAGTTTACGGGTTTTGATGATGGTAATTCTGAACGGACGATCAACATCACAACCAAAAGCGGGCGTAATAATGGGCAGTTTGGGAAGGTATACGCCGGGTATGGTACTGATGACCGGTATTCGGCAGGGGGCAGCATCAACTTCTTTAATGGCAAACGCCGTATTTCGGTTATTGGTCAGTCTAACAATATTAACCAGCAGAATTTTGCCATGCAGGATTTGCTGGGAGCATTAGGAACAAGCAGCAGTAGCAGCCGAGGCGGCGGCGGGGCTCGTGGATCAGGCGGAAACTTCGGTGGCGGTGGTGCAGCTTCTAATTTTATTGTAGGACAGCAGGGCGGCATTACCTCAACAAATGCCTTAGGGTTAAACTATACGGACAACTGGGGCAAAAAAATCAAGATTACGGGAAGCTATTTTTTCAACAAGGCTAATAATAATACCGAAACCGTCTTAACCCGTAACTATTTCACAAGTACCAGCAGTGGCCAAACCTATAATCAGGACAGCGAAACTTCAAACCGGAATAATAACCACCGGGTAAGCCTACGGTTTGAATATGCCATCAATCCGAAAACGTCGCTGATTATTACTCCCAGACTCAGTTTCCAGGAAAATAATGCTCATAGCCTAGTGAGTGGAGTAAACAGTCAGGAAGAAGAAAATGTACTGTTAAGCCAGACCCGTACCGAGAATACCTCTTATTCGCATGGATTTACCATTAATAATAACATTTTGCTGCGGCACCAATTTGCTAAACAGGGACGAACCATCGCATTCGGTGTCGGAACGGCTTTAAATCAGAACGACAAAAACAACCTGTTGCAGTCTAGAAATGAGTATTACAGTGATACAGACTCAACAGCCCTTATTAACCAGAAATCAGTAACCAATACCAATAGCGATAACTGGTCTGTAAACATCAATTATACCGAGCCGCTATCAAAAAGCAGCCAGTTGCAATTCAGCTATAATGGCTCATTGACAAACAGCAATAGTAATAAAGAAACCAGAGATTACGTAGATTCCACGGGCTCGTATTCTTCACTAAACCAGATTCTTAGCAATAAATTTAAAAATCAGTATATTACTCATCAGGGGGGATTAGCCTATCGGCTACGCAGTAAGCAGTCTTTTTTTACGTTAGGACTAAACTATCAAATGGCAGACTTAACGGGGAATCAGTTGTTTCCCAAAACATTGTCTATCCAAAAAACCTTTTCGAATCTGCTCCCCAACGTAGACGTAAACTACCGGTTTACGTCTACGAAGAATCTACGGTTTAATTATCGTACTGCTACAACACCGCCATCTATTACACAGCTTCAAAATGTGTATGATAACTCTAACCCACTGTTTATTTCCAGTGGCAACCCGGATCTGAAGCAGGAGTACACCCATACTATTTCGTTACGATACAATAGCACCAACCTAACGAAGTCAGTAAATTTCTTTGGAGGATTGTTTGCAACCTTCACGATGGATAACATTACTAACTCCACCTTTATCGCTACCAACGATACAACGCTGATTCAGGGAGTATTGCTAAGCAAAGGTTCACAATATAGCCGTCCGGTTAACCTGAGCGGAACCCAAAGTATTCGGGCATTTAGTAATCTGGGGTTACCACTTAAATCGCTGAAAAGCAACCTGAACCTGAATGGGGGGATTACCTACAGCCGGACCCCCGGTTTGATCAATGAAGTAAAGAGCTTTACAAATAACCTGGCAATGAATGCTGGAGCAGTGCTGAGCAGTAACATAAGTGAAAGAATGGACTTTTCTGTGGCGTATAATGGAGCTTATACAATTATACGATATACCATTCAGCCGAGCCAGAACAGTAATTACTTCTCGCATACCGCCCGTATCCGCATGAACTGGATTAGTGTAAAAGGTTTCGTTATCAGTCCAGACGTAACGAATACCTTATATAGCGGTTTGGGAGCTGGTTATGATCGGAACTTCACCTTATTCAATTTAGGAATTGGACAAAAGCTCTTTAAAGAACAACGGGGTGAATTACGCCTGACCGTATTTGACCTGCTGAATCAGAACAATAGTATTAGCCGTACCAGTACAGAAACCTATCTGGAAGATAGCCGAACGACCGTGCTGAAACGGTACTTCATGTTGACGTTTACGTATAATGTTCGGAATTTTAGAAATGTCGCCAGGAAGTAAACAAACAGGTATGAACGAAAGCCTATCAGTAAGCTTTTTGTTTATAACATGTAAGAATCAGGGATATTCGGGCAGTGATTTGTCCTTATGACAAAATCTTCTGAAAATGTGCAGGTATGTGTTCCGGAGCGTTACTTAGTACGGGATGGCCCAGAGAATTGATCGACTTGGTACACAGTCAGGCGGGGGCGGGTACACTTTCCCTACCCCAGAGCATTATACCATAGAAGAATCGTTGAAATTCTATACTCAACGGGGCCGATTCATCTATTTCCATACTACTCCACACTCGATACCATATTTAGCGTGCCCAGGGCATAAGGCGTAATGTTTGTAGAATGATCAAGGCCCGTTTGAGGGAAAAACGTAACAACGGTTGAGCCTTGGGCTACCATCGCCTCATAAGCCGTTTCTGAATTAAAGTAAGGTACTAAATCATCCGCTGTACCATGATACATCCACAGGGTTGTGTTAGGTTTCCAGTCATATACATCGTTATCCTTAACGGCATTAATAAAGGCAGTATCCGTGCCATCATTCAAAGCCGTTTTAAAAGAATCAGTGAAAATGGTGTTGAAACTTACCCCTAAAGAAGCCGTACTAACATTTGCTTCAATCTGACTAGCATAAGGCTCTTTAAAATAGTAACTCATAGAGCGGTTTAATTCGTAAACACGGTTATAAGTCGTTAACACCCAGGCATATAAGCGGTTATACTCTACGGTAGTGCCCGTTGACGTGTTTACCAGATAATTCATAAAAGCAGTTTTGTTGTATGCTCCTGAACCAACCGAAACAGCCCGCAGATTAAACTCGCTTGATGTTTCATCCTGCATTTTTTTATAAAGAGACATCGTTGCATAGCCTCCTTCTGAATAACCAGTCAGGTACAAGCGACCATCCCAGGAAGACGTATTATTTTTTTTGAAATATTCTTTAGCTGCCCGCAGTAAATCCAGACTAGCCTGAGCTAAACTTGAGCGGTGTTCATAAGGATGTGGATACGCATTTGATGCTCCATACCCAATGTAGTCTGGAGCGACTATAACATACCCTAAGGAAGCCATCATCGTTATAAATTGGCTGTCTGTCGTTGTGCCAAAATACGATGGGGCTTGTGAATCACTCGAAATAGTGCCGTGCTGATAACTAACCATGGGGACGGCACTTTCAATAGCTGGAATAATTAATGCTCCTGAAGCCTGAATCGTAGTTCCGTCGGTATTCGTAGTATTATACGTAATTCGGTAGGTTTTTACGCCATATTGTACCAAAGCTCCGTAAATAGAACTGAGTTGGGAAACTACCTGATCTTTAGTAAAAGTCCCAACCGAGGTTGCTTCTACCAGGTATTTATCGGCTTCTTCGGAAGAAGGTTCGCTGCCTTTACAGCTGACCAGATAAATAATTAATATGCTTAAAAAAAATCCCGAACGAAGCAGAAAGTGTTTCATAGACTGGTTTCCGTGATGGTGTTTTTATAAATTGGCAGACCAAAAGTAGCCACGAACTGCTTTACTTAGGTATTACATAATAACAAGAAAATCAATAGGATAGTGCTTCTTGGTATAAAAAAAGACCTTAATCAAGCCTACAACTACGGGTGAAGGTAGGGTATGCTACGCTAAACAAATAATGGAATGAGCTTGTTTTTTATTTGAAGTAACTCTTTTGAATATAGAAACGTGATCATAATAATAGGGCTCACTAGGGAATACTTCAATCATTTAGAAAATCCATTAACAGATTGTTTTAAGTAAACAATTGACAAATGCCAAAAGCTTAATAAAGCAGAATCTATAAAATACATTCCTTGTTAAAGTATATCTTTCCCTTAAAACAACGTACCGCCACTGCTTAAGGCTGCTCTATAATTTTATTGTATACGGCTATTTCTGTAAAAATGATTAAGATACATTTATTGTATACGTATTTCAGAAAAATTAAGAGGTAAATTAAAATGAATGGTATGGATTTAATAAAAAAGAAAAGCCCCAAACATCTTTTATTCAATTATTTAAGTATGAAATTTGTTTTATAAGCTAGAAAATAGATATTTGCTGCTGTAAACTTATGCAAGCTGCACAATAAATCAATTTATCCATGAAGAAAAAGTCAATTCGTTTCTTTTCTCCTAATGAACCTGTAGAAGAAAAGAAAAAAGAAAGTAAAGTAAAAGAAGTGCCTACTATATCCATTTCTAAAAAAGGTAAACTTCTTTTGTCTTCAGCAATATTACAATTGTTAGACGTAGACCCTGCCGACGCGAAATTTAAAGTAGGCACCGAAGACAGAAAAAGAGGCATTGGCTCTTTATTCTTAGTAAAAGCAGATTCTGATGATAGTGAAGCTTTTGCTGTTGCAAAAAGTGGTCGTGGTCACGGAATTCCCCTTGGAAGCAGTTTTATGAAATTAGGTCTTGATTACGTTACGTATGATTATACCTACGAAATTAAGCCCTTCGATTACGAAGAAGATGAAATTAGTGGGTACGAATTAACCCTAAAGGAAAAAACACCTCGATTAGCAGATGCTGGTGAAGAAGAATAAGTAGTGATTTTTCAAAACAAAAGCGTCTAGTCATTCGACTAGACGCTTTTGTTTTAATATGTATTAATATCTGCTTTAAAGCAAATAAAATAGTTACTAGCAGCACGTACCCTGCTTAATTTGCCCTATAAATAGATAGCCCGGTTCGTTGAAGAGCCCTTCAACCATTAATAAGTGAAGCCATAAATAGGAATCTAATAAATTTCTAACCGGTTTTAAGCTACTCGTTTTTCATAAAGTGTTCAGCTTTATAGGTCACTTTGTAGTAACAAGAAAATTGGGAATGGACTGGCCGGATATGCTTGTACCCGGCCAGTTTTATGCTATAAGATCAGGGGCTAACTGAGCCCAGGCTGAACCCGCCTAACTAAGGAGACCTTAAGTAATGGATAGTTGTTACTTTCGTTCATTACTAGATAATCGGTTGATTGATAGCGATATAAATTGATAAAAAGTTTAGATATTTGGTTTGACATAATGAATGGCAAGAAATATAATCTGAGCCATACAGTCTATTTATAAACTATAACTCTTCCACGAACAATGAAAAAAGTATGGGTTGTGGTGGCCTTACTATCGGCCATGGTAGCCATCAGTTCTTGTGTAAGTAAGAAAAAGGCCGCAGGCCTTCAGGCTCGCATTAATGAACTAACAGCTGAAAACACAAAGCTGAGCGAAAAAATCAGAGTGGATCTGGCTGATTGTCAGCAGAAGTCGGCAAGTCTGCAAAGTCAGCTCGATGGGCGTAACAGTGAGTTAGCTTCTCGCGTTAGCCGGGTAAAAGAGTTAGAAGAGCAACTCGATTATCTCAAGAAAACAAATGCCAATTTGTTAGATCGAATGGCTGATCTTTCGGTTGTGTCCAAGCAGGGGGCTGAAAGCATTCGGAAATCACTGGAAGCCATTGATCAGCAAAGTAAATACATTCAGAACCTGAACGGATCCATTCAACGCAAAGATTCCCTCAACCTGGTATTAGTGACGAATCTGAAGCGTTCTCTAGTGGATGTAAACGACGAAGACGTGCAGGTTCAGGTGAAAAAAGGGGTGGTTTATGTC
>JASGGE010000027.1:0-30910 GCA_047605205.1 Siphonobacter sp. | reverse complement strand
TTGCTCTTCCATAAGTTAATCTTCTTGATGTCAACCTATTTCAGGACGGTGCAATGGAACTATAGGAAAAGCCCGGTGAGCCGGGCTTTTTTAGTATTCACCTAATTGGCAACCTGGTTTGGTGTATTAGTCAAGACTTACTCTCTCTGACAGTTTCTAACTTTAAACAATCGATAAGGCCAATACAAGAGAAGATGAACAGGCCAGGCATACTCAATTCAGCGGATCAAAAGTGAAGTTGACAATGTTTTTCATAACCGTATTTAGAAATTGACCTCAACGTCTCCCAGGTATTACTTGTGCGGCCCCGCGTTAAAATGTACTCGTCCCTTTGCGTAGCCAGCGTAAACGCAGCTTTTTTTAATATTTCATGCTTGCTTGGTACTTTTCGTTGCCTGGCGTCCATCGATAGACAGGTTCAAAAGGGGTTACAAACAGGAAATCATCGGGGAGTGCTTTTCTGAGATAGGGTTCGGTAATGCGGCTCAATTTTCTGACGCTTTTTTTGTTGAGAGAATCACGCCATCTTCTGGCATAAACTTCTCTCATCGCCTCCGTCGTAAATCAATATCAATTTGCCTTCGACGTAGGAATAATAAGCGGATGATCCGAACAAAGCCAGCAGTCACCTTTGGAGTCGGACATAAAGGGAAGGCTTTCCAGACTGACTGAAAACTGTGCAACCAGAGGGTCCATCCAATCATCTACTTTTTCGTCATTTTCTTTCGTTACCTCAACCGGAGCCCTACTGTAATTGTTTACCACAGTGTAGCGTATGGTAACATATCCAAACCCCTCTTTAAAAATGGGATACTCCTTAGCCGATTTTTCAATGTATTGTTTTAGGAATGGATACAGGTGTGAATAACGAAGGGAGATGAATTGAAGGGTTAAGGAAGGTTTTTTATTTTTTTCACGCCGGACTGACCCCGTTTGGCACAGGGCCAAACGGGGTCAGAAAAACGAAATGTATACGAATGTTGTTTGCTTAAGGAGTAATAAATGAGCAAGTTGATGATAGGGAGACGTAATGAATGTTGAAATATCCGTTATTGTGCCATTAAATTGGCCCACAGTCCCGTTGCATCTTACAACATAGTGCTTTATGTTGTAACACTTATCGGCCATGATCTGATCATCCTGGCTGGTTTGGTTGGTAACGCCATCGCCGCCTTCATACATACAGGGAGTATGCGAATGAACCGTTGCTACAATTGGTATATAATACTAAAGGGTGCCCGCATAATTCGGGATAGTGCTTCCGGCAGGTTTTGGATACCAGTAATAAATCGTTCCCTGAAATTCGGTTCGGCCATAAAAGGGCCCACCTGAGTAGCCGGAATCCTGCGTAATAAAAAAGGTGCCGTCCGCAAGTAATACGCCGTTAAATCCCCCCCTTACGGTCAGATCGGGTAGTGGTTACTATAGCTTTGGCTAAAGTCTATTCTAAACAGAAAAACTTATACTAATTATAGATCAATAATTTATTTTTCTTTTTTTCTGAAAAATCATTGTTCATATCAATTTAAAAACTTCTTTTGTACAAAATTTAATGCGGGTATTTGTATTGTTTAATGGGTAAATGTTAGCTGATTAACAAAATAAACATATGTTTGTTCTGAGATATCAACTAATTACACCAATTTGATATGGTACCTACCTTTCTCTCCACTATAAAACTATTTTGACGAATGAAGCTCTTTTTAATCCAAAAAGTTTACATCGAAAGATGTCCTAAGGTCTTAGCCACTCTCTTCCTTGGTTGAGCTTGCCCTGCTTTAGTTTTTTGCCTGTCCATGGACACTTGTGAGCTTACGCCAGCTCAGGAGTTGTCTTGTCTATTGCTAAGCTTAGTATTTGTCTGCTAAGCAAATAAGTTCGTGTACGCTTCCTGATACAGTTTGTGAAATAGCCTTCGTCTGGCTATAACCTTAGAATTACGTGTTTTCCTGTGCTACAGGCATAAGGTGTATCGTGCATTCATCAGGTTGATATCCTTTGTATTTATCCGTTAAAACCAAAATAATAGTATGGAAAAAAAGTACCAAACAGCTTTTGGGATTGTCAGAAAGCGATACATTATTCCTAAATGGATGCTGTCGACTTTACTCCTGGCCTTAGCTTCACCATTAACCTATGCGGCAGGTCCGGTGACAAAATCACAGACCCTACGGATAAAGGACACCGTAGTAGATCGAATCATTACGGGGATAGTTACTGCTCAGGATTCTAAAGAAGGTCTGCCCGGGGTGACTGTTCAGATAAAAGGTACCAATGTGGGTACAACAACAGATGCTCAGGGAAGATACCGGTTGTCCATTCCTGATCAGCAAAGCGTAGTGGTGTTTTCGTTCATTGGTTATACAACAATTGAGCAGCCAATAACCACACAAACGACTGTAAATGTTGAGCTTGCCGCTCATTCAAAAGATCTGACGGAAGTATTGGTGGTTGGATATGGTACACAGAGTAAGAAAGAATTTACGGGATCAGCAGCTAGTATTAGCAGTGAAAAACTAAAAGAAATTCCGGTACAAAGCTTCGAACAGGCATTGGCTGGCCGGGCTGCCGGGGTAAATATTTCAGTGGCGAATGGGGTTCTCAACAACGCACCAGTAATTCGGGTGCGGGGTATTAACTCCATTTCGCTGAGTTCTTATCCCTTGATTGTGGTAGATGGAATTCCGCTGACTACTGGTAACGTAGGAAACTCAAACGTAACGAATAACCCCTTAGGGGATATTAACCCGTCTGATATTGAGTCGATTGACGTATTGAAAGATGCGGCATCAACGGCTATTTACGGATCACGTGCTGCCGCAGGGGTTTTGTTAATTACCACTAAAAGAGGTAAAGAAGGAAGAGTAAAAGTAGGTTATGATGGCTGGGTAGGGGTAACGAGTGCCGTTCGATTACCTGAACTTCTGCATGCAGAAGACTACATGATGATTAAGAACGAAGCCGTCATGAACAAAAAAGTGATCGAAGGAAATGCCAACAACTCAAGTATTGCCGGCGAGTTGTTTTTCCCGACGTACCGTTCGGATGGTTCGCTCGTAGACACAAGATGGTATGATTACATGTTCCAAACCGGCGTCTCGCAAAACCATGCAGTAAATGTTAGCGGTGGCAATAAAACAACTAGTTATTTCTTCTCTACTAACTACTCCGATCAAAACGGTTTTCTACAAACGAACAACTTCAAGCGGAAAGGTATCCGGTTAAACCTGGATCATCAGGCTACGAAATGGCTGAAGGTGAGAGGAAATCTTAACTATACGAACTCGTATAATAAAGCTCCGAACTCCGGTTCGCTGGAAGGAAACGCTCAGCTTATTGTAGGAGCCGCCCGGATGGCATACACATTGGCCCCTAACGTACCTGCGTATAACGAGGATGGTACGCCTCACCTGAATCTGGCCGTTGCGGGTGGCCCGATTGGTAATGGAAATAATCAGGTAACGAGCGTATATTACAATCCGGTTGCTCTTTTCAAATTGGCTAGTTATACTTCCGAAAATGATCGTATTCTGGCAAATATCGGAGCTACTGTCACGCTGTTTAAAGGCCTTGATTTCACTACGAACTATTCGATTGACCGGCTAAGAACAGAAAACATTAACTCAACGAGTGCAGAGCCAGGTGGTGGATCTTCTACCAATGGTTCGGTAACTAACATTACCGGGTTACGCAATAACTGGAACTTTACCAATACGC
Source organism: Siphonobacter sp. (assembly GCA_047605205.1). Classification (GTDB taxonomy): domain Bacteria; phylum Bacteroidota; class Bacteroidia; order Cytophagales; family Spirosomataceae; genus Siphonobacter. The sequence goes on along the minus strand of JASGGE010000027.1, from coordinate 27,193 downwards.
TTAACTACGACGTTCGCTTTGGTAAAAACCATTTGACCGCTCTGTTAGGATACGACGCCCAGATCTTTAATACCAACGTCTGGGGGGTATACGTTACACAAGCTGCTGACCCTTACTTTGATGATTATCAGGGAACTTGGGGTAATATTACGCCTTCAGGGAATAGCTTGTTTTCGCGTTCGTTCCTATCAATGTTCTCACGGGTAACGTATGACTTCAACGACAAGTATTTCTTCACCGTTAACTTTAGAAGAGACGGTAACTCATCACTGGGAGCGGATAAGAAGTGGGGTAACTTCGGTGGTATTTCTGCTGGTTGGTCACTGTCTGAGGAAGATTTTTATAAAACCTCAGAAATAAGTAGGGTGCTGAATAGTGTGAAATTGAGAGCAAGCTGGGGCCGGGTTGGTAATGGAAACCTGAATAGCCCCTATGCGTCTCTAAATCTTTACTCTTCTTCGCTGTATAGCACCGTGCCAACGTGGGCAATCAGCCAGGCTGGTAACCCAAATCTAGGCTGGGAAACGTCAGAGCAAACAAACGTTGGAGCGGACCTTGGCCTTTGGAATAACAAAGTTCAACTTGAACTTACGTATTTCAATAACAATGTTAATGGCTTGATTCTGAGCGTGCCTCAGTCGCCATCTAAAGGGATTCCGGGGGATGCTATTCTGGCTAACGTGGGTTCTCTTTACAATCGTGGTCTGGAATTAGGCATTAACACAACGGTAATTCGTAAGAAAGATTTCTCCTGGAATATTAGCTTTAACTATACACACCTGACTAATAAAGTTACGTCACTCGCGGGCGAAGGGGATAAAATTCTGAGTACAACTTCCAGCTCCGCGAATATCTTTAACGTAACTCAGGTTGGCTTACCCGTTGGGACCTTATACGGAGCCATTACCGATGGCATCAACCCTGAAAATGGGCAACGGATTTACCTTAATGCCGCGGGTGAGAAAGTACAATACAGCTTGGCAATTGCTCCAGATAAAGGTAGCAGCTGGACCTATCTGGACGGTACACCTGCTACGGCTATTTCTGCTGCTGATTATAAGCCCATGGGGAATGCTCTTCCAAAATGGTATGGTGGTTTTAACAATACATTCCGGTATAAGAATTTCGATGTTAACCTAAACTTCTCTTATTCAGGTGGTAACTACATCCTGAATGGAAACACAGGTACCTGGTTAGATCAGCGTTACTTCAATAACTCCAGGAAGGTATTAAACCGCTGGACTACTCCGGGCCAAATTACGGATGTTCCTCGGCTGGTATATGGAGACAATTTTGCCTCTGCCAATATTCCGAATATCTCAGCTTACGTAGAAAAAGGAGATTTTGTACGTCTACAAAACGTGGTGGTGGGGTATAAACTCCCATCGGCTCTGTTTGGCCAGTCGGGTATTAGCTCATTGCGGGTGTACGCTCAGGCAACCAATGTATTCCTGTTCACTAAATACACGGGCGTAGAACCAGAGTCTTCTGTTAACGGTAACACCAATACTTCGCCTGGTGTTGAGTATAACTCGTTGGGTAATGGTCGCACAATCACATTAGGTGTGAATCTGGCCTTCTAGATCTATCACTAGCAGAAAGGATTTAACCATTCAAACCGGCTTTAAACATGAAAAATAAAGTATTATCTACCATCACCTGCTTGATCACAAGCGGATTATTAGTGGCGGTATCTTCTTGTAGTGAAGAAAAATACCTGGATACCGTTCCCCCTACTCAAATCAGTGCGGCTAACGTTTTTGATACCCCAGCCCGGATTTTAGGATTAGTTAATGGGATCTATAAGGCTCAAAAGAGCTCCAGTTACTTAGGTGGCCGCTTTCAGTTTTATCTGGACGTGAGTGGGGAAGATTTTATCAACACCACTGCCAACAGCTTCACTGGGTATGAAAGCTGGAACCACTCGTATACTTCAGGATCTAATGATGTGATAAACGCCTGGTCGGCGGCTTATACCACCATTAACCTGTCGAATATTCTGATTGATGGTTTGCAGAAAAACACAAACGTAATTACGGCTGAGCTTTCTACTCAATATACTGCCGAGGCCAAATTTTTGCGTGCGTATTCATACTTTAATTTGGTTACCATCTTTGCCCAGCCTTATGCAAAAGACAACGGAGCTTCGCCTGGTTTACCGCTACGTTTGGTTGCCGAAACTAATACGGAAAACAACGATTTAAAGAGAAGTTCGGTAGCGGAAATCTACACTCAGATTATCAAAGATCTCGATGAAGCCGAAGCAGGCTTACCCGCTTCCTACTCAACTGAAGAATTGAACGTAACGCGTGCTCATAAAAATGCGGCTATTGCCTTGAAAACGCGGGTATATCTGAATATGGCTAATTATGCTAAGGTAGTAGAGGAAGCCAAGAAAATTGTTCCACAAACAACGGCTCCCTTTGCTTCTACGATAAACATTAAACATGCTCTGCAAGCAAATATTGTGACAACGCTGATGTCCAGCTTTACCACCGTAGAATCGATCTTGTCAGTACCGTTTAGCTCGCAGGATATGTATAGCGGGCAGTCTGCGATTGGCTACATTTATAACGGTAACTCAGAATATTACATGAATCCGAGTGGAATCTTTGGATCTGCCCAGTTTGCAAGTACAGATGCACGAAGAGGATTTTTCAGAACAAATGCAACCTTGGGTAGAAGTTATCTTTCCAAATTCGGACAGAATGCTCCCTACTTAATTTACATGCCTCTGATTCGTTACTCAGAAATACTACTGAACTACGCAGAAGCCGCGGCTGAAACGGGTGACTTAACGCTCTCTGCTGCCTTGCTCAAAGCCGTCCACGCTCGTTCGGATGCTTCGTATACGTTCTCTGAATTAACTACGAAAGATGCTTTGATAACGGCTATTCTGGCAGAAAGACGAATTGAGTTATTAGGTGAAGGATTCCGCTCGAATGATTTGCATCGCCGTCTGTTAACCATTCCAGCTAAGGCAGGCCCAGCCTTTAACGCAACAGCCGTAGAGCCATCGGCTGCTAACTATATCTGGCCTATTTCAAACAGTGAAATTGTAACCAACCGGGCCATCTTTGATTAAATAATAGTAGTAAGGCTTTATCGCCTCTATGCCTACATAAGGTGCAGGCATAGAGGCGATACTTTTTATAGATAATCGGGTAATTGTGAAGGATCAGAAAGTACCTTTAACCCGTCGGTAGAAAACGCCCGAAACGTGATTGAGGGAGTGAAGCCCAAACGGACCAAATTTGCCCTGGAAATGATGGGCTGGAGCCTGCCCGATAGTGCAGATTCTTACCTGAAATTCATCAAAGCGATTAACCGGCCTGCTTTTGGTGCTCACGTAGATATTGCGAATCTGATTAATTCCTGAAGATGCCGTAGGAACGTCTTATTTGCTACTTTCGAGTTGATGAATAATGCCTTGCAGCATTTTACAGACGATGATTTTATGAAAAGGTTTCACGGGGAGAAAATAAAGTCGACCTAAAAAATTATTAAATGTTACCGCTGTGCTAATTGTTAAGGTCTTCTTTTCTGAGTTCGCTGCTTGCTGGTCAAGATACAGGGATACTCTAAAGTTCAAATGTTTATCATCCTCACCTAAAACCACCTCATTTTCTGTTTTGTTGTAAACTTTAAAAATTCCCAATTGTTCGCCAGGGGTACACTTGAAATGGTCAAGCTGTCGATCGTTCATGTTTTCTGATGTTTTTAGACCAAACGTACCAACGAGTTTGTTCCTGAGAGCAAACAGCAGTTCGACCCACTTAGGAGCACTTTTAAAAAAAGATTTACCAATTTCGGTGCTTGTTATATCCTGCCGCCTGTCGTTGAGATCTCCCGCAAAGCTGTCAACATAATCGTAATGAATGGTTTTTAGAATCGAGTGTTCAGGAAGCTGTGTTACTGAGATGGACATAGAGTATGTTTTAGGGCTTATTATGGTAGGATATTGTCTTGTACTTGCCTGGGTGCAGTCAGACAGAATATAAAAGGTTCTTACTTCCCCGAAGCCTGAATAAACTGAACCGCATCCGCTACTGTTACCCCATCGGCTTTTTCGTTGGTGATTTCTACGTAAGCCTTTTTTCCGGCGGGGAAGTTGAATTTTCCCAGGGGAATCCAGGTGCCAGAGGTTTGACCTTCAATAACAATCTGATCTTTCCGCAGGGTAATGTCCTGTGTTTTAGAGCCATTGTTCACCCGAAAAACGGTTTGTGAACTAACATCGGCCCGCTTAGGGAAATATACGTATACTTCATACAAATGCGTATTGGCTAAAGTAGGCGTAAAACGTACGGCTCCCGGAGTGGTTGATTTCGTGCTGAGTAAGGAATGGGCATAGGCTCCGGCTTTTTCTTTCGTCCAGTCACCCGTAATGGTAACACCTTCTGATTGAGCATCGTCTACTATCACATCAGGAATTGATCCGTTTAATAAAGGATTTTTAATCAGGAAAGCCTGTACGTCTTGCCCTTTGATGTCTTGTACCGACTTCTTCTGGTCAATAGCCATACTGGCTGCCAGAGCAGCCGACTGGCTTAATACCATAAAGACGGGTTCCATTCGAATGGAGCCATAAGCAATGTGTGTGGCCGACATACATACCGGCACCAGTAAGTTGCGGCATTCACTCGATTTCGGAATGAGCGATCGGTAACTGATCGGATAAGGAGGGAATCCGCTTACTTCCACATTTCCTTCATTTTTTACCATCTTCATACCGTCTTTTTCAATGACAATTCGTTGGATATTATGTGAATCCATCTGATAAGCGGCCAGGCCGATTCCATCTTCTACGACTTCTTTGCTTTCGCAATTGGCCTGAGTCATAACGTAATCTCCAATCAATCGGCGGGCTTCCCGCACATACGGCTGCGGTGACCAGTTGCCGTTATCGGGGTACTCATCCTTTGGGTATCCCCATTGCAACATTTGCTGGCGAATGGCCTCGGGTACGCGGGGGTCATGCCCTACGAAATAAAGTAAGCCTTTTGTATAGTTTTCATGCTGACGAATGATTTCGACCCGTTTCTCATACGAAGCATCAGGATATTCGTGGTTCATACCGATCATATCGGTTGAAAATCCGTTTCGGTTATTGATATCCGTTTTGTCGTTAGGCATTAAGCTCCAGATAAAGCCATCATTAAGGGTTTTCCAGGGTTTCTTTTCCATTAACCGAATCAGTAACTCATACCGACTCGGATCGTAATCGGTGGGTTGGGTAATAGGAATCAGATTGGCTGGGTTTTTCGTCAAACAAATCCGATAGTTGTAGGCCTGTACTTTTTTGTCGCCCGTGCCGATTGCTGCCAGGGGTTCGGGGCTAATGCCCCAAAGTAATCCGCTTTCGGGTTTGCCCGGCGTACGGTAGGGATCAATTCCATCAGGAAACTGGTGCCCATGCAAGAGCTGAACCCCATTGTAGCTCTCATTATACTGACTGTTGGCTTCGCGGCCAACCGCGTAGGAAACACCTGCCTTAGCCATTAAGTCACCTTCGTAGGAACAATCAAGAAACATTTTGGCCCGAATGCGTAGGGTCTTCCCGCCAGTAGATGGCTCGATCGTGATCTCGTCAATGGATGCATTTTGTTTTTTAGCGGACTGAATACGGTGCCCAAACAGAACGTCAACCTTGTTTTCCTGTACGTAGGCTTTATACAGATTTTCAGCTACGTGTGGCTCAAAAATCCACTGTTCAAAATGGCCATAGTGTTTTCCAAGACGGCGGTAAAATTCCAGTGATAGGCCCGTAATGGCGTATTTATTACCGATGTCGGTAAAGCCTAAACCACCGGTCGTCATACCTCCTAAATGCCGGCCGGGTTCAATTAGTAACACTGATTTTCCCAGCCGCTTGGCAGCCACCGCAGCTATCACCCCGCCGGAGGTTCCCCCGTAAATACAGATATCTACCTGCTTTTGGGCGAAGGTTATAGTGCTGGTTAACAGAAACAGAATAAGTACTTTTTTCATAAGGTTTAGAGACTAGTGGTGCAAAGGCTTACAAGTTTTCCTATAGCCGTGTTTGCAGAGCGAACTTAGAATTACTAAACATAAGATTTTTCACTTCAAACTCGCCATTTGCTTGGCGGCATAGTCAGTGGCGTTGACATCAAGGTCAGGGGAATATACCAAAATGGCTTTTTGCTGCAGAAGCGATTTTTGAAGTTGAGGGATGGATAGTTTATGAATGGATTGTTTGCCTGCCAGTGCCGCCGCCGTTCCCGCGGCCTGGCCCAGGGCCATCCAGCAGGGTTCCATCCGTAACGTTGAGAAACCAATATGCGTAGCTGAAGCCGGTACGGGAGCCAGCAGGTTTTCTAAAGGCGAGTCGGGAACCATTACCCGGAAAGGAACGGTGTATACCTTGGAAGGATAACTCAGAAAGCCATCCAGGTGCACCCGGCCTTCTTCCCGCTTGCGTACGGCGTGTGAATCCAGAGCATAATGACTGGCAGTGATGCTGTCGGGGTGAATGGGTGGACGGCCATCTGCTCCGACTGGTAAGGCATCTTGTGCTTTGAAAATATACTTACCCTTCATCCGGCGGCCTTCGCGTACGTACAATTGTCTGGGGAAATGCCCGTTGTCAGTGTACTCATCTTTGGCCCAACCCCATTCCATGCATTGTCTGCGAAACCATTCGGGTAACTCAGGGTCGTTCTGGGCAAAATAGAACAAGCCTTCGGTATACTCCCGCAGGCGTTGAGCAAACCGGTCCCGCCATTCCCAGCCAGAAGTTGGGTAAGGCCAGTTTTCTTCCGGTAAATCCGTGGAAATAAATGCTAAGTGCTGATTATTGGCATCTGTTTTCTGGTTGGGTAACTTCACCATATTGGTTAGTCGGGCGATACCCTGCGGTACGCCGGGCACGCTTGGCGGCTGCCCTGCTGCGATATGACGTTGATTTTCGGCTTTCTGTTCGGCCGTCATCGACTGCATTTGAACGCCTGTGTGCCGGCCCGTTTTGACATCTTCAATCATCGAGACGTATTCGTCACGGTTATAATGAGCTGGTTTCTGAATCGGTACCCGAATCTTGGGGTCATTGGTTAAGCAAAGGCGATAGTTATAAGACTCAATGGCATTATCTTCCTGATAGGTAGAGCCTTCTCCTTCGGGCCCACCCCAGTATTTATAGACGCGTCCGGCACCGACTTCGTTGTATTGATTTTTTCCTTCCCGGCCCAGAAAAAAAGGCACGCCCGCAGCCGCAATCAGGTCACCTTCATACGTGGCATCGAGGAAAAAGGTGCCGGAATAGATTTCAGTCTGTTTGGTCGAACGATTTAATACCCGAATGCTTTGAATGCGATTCTGAGCGATGATCAGGTTTTCGGGTTCAAAATCAAACTGACGCATCGTCAATACGTGGATAGCCGGATGTTCCCTTAATAAATCGTTGAAAACCTTAGTCGCTACCGAAGGCTCAAAATGATAGCCATCTGAGCAGTCTTTCACTTGCTGGGAATCGGCCCCGTATGTATCAGTATAATGCTTTTTAATGCGTTGAACAAATTCTATAAACAGACCTCCGGTTGCTCCACGCGTACCAATATCGGTAGCTCCCAACCCATTAGCGGGCAAACCGCCGATGTAGGCTGTTCGTTCGAGTAAGAGGGATTTTTTGCCTAATCGGGCAGCGGCAACAGCTGCCATAATTCCTGCCGGTGTTCCACCTACGATGATAAGGTCATACTCGGTTTCGGCCAGAGCCGGCAGGCCGAGTGCCAGGCTAAGTCCACTTAAGCCAGTAAGCTTCAGAAATTGACGACGAGGTTGATGCATAATAAGGCAATGAGGTTAAATGATATTCAACGAAAGTACTTGAAATAAAGGAAGAGTATTGTTTGAATACTCTTCCTTTTCTGCTAATAACCCGGATTTTGATCAGCGGCAGTTAACAATTTGTTATACAGAATTTCAGAGCTGGGGATGGGCCAAAGCATATGCTTATCGGCGACTACGATGTTTTTTACTTCCAGAATCCGCTGTTTGGCAATGCCAAGCCGCTTGAGGTCTAACCAGCGTTTACCTTCGTACATGGTTTCATAACCACGTTCCTGTACCACCTTATCAATAAAAGTAGTCAGATTGTAATCAGAAAGCTTAAAGTCTACAGCTGACGATGTGGTTGCCGGATACCCATAGGCCCGGCGGTGTACTTTGTTTAAACTCTCCAGGGCTTCGGCAGTTGGAGAATCATTTGCCCGGGCATCTGCTTCCGCGTGGAATAACAACAGGTCAGCGTAGCGATACCAGGGATAATCATTAGCGGCACCGCTGGTTGCTCCGGGATCTCTGAATTTACGGTATAAGCAGGAATTTGAGCCTAAGCCAATGTCGACGTTGTATAAAATATGTGTTTTACGCAGGTCCTTAAGATCCCAGTTTTTAATAACCGAATTGGCTACTGAATCGGTGTATTGGGCATATACCCCCCCAGGACCATAATAATTATACTGATCGGTTTTTCGGTGAGCATAGCTGACTAAGCCAAAACCCTGTTGGCGATTATACTTGAAGTAAAAAATCTCTTCTGTTGTGTTAACTATATCCGGGCCATAAATTTTCTGGAAGTCTTCGGATTGACTGACTGCTACCAGGGAATATTTTTCCGAATCAATTACCTCTTTGGCTTTAGCTGCCGAGGACTGCCAGTTTTCAAGATAAAGATAAATTTCAGCAAGTAAAGTCTTTGCGGCCCATTTGCTAGGTCGTCCGATATCAGTCGGCGTATCGGGTAATGAAGCTTCCGCCGCCAGAGCATCACTTAAGATTAACTCATATACTTCGGCAACACTTGACCGGGCAACATCTGAAACGGCCATATTGTCTTCCGTACGAATAGGCACACCGGCCCAGTTGCGTACCAGAGCAAAGTAAATTAGCGAACGTAAAAACTTAGCTTCTCCAAGGTATAGTTGCTTATTGGCATCCGTGATATTCACTGCATTAGGCACATTCTTGATCACCAGATTAGCATTTCGGATCGATTGATAGAAATTATCCCAGATCACCCCGACGCGGTTGATATTGGTATTGTCTAAACCCTGGTATAAGCTAACGGGAGTCTGGCTACCTCTGGAATTTCCATAGTCAGCAAGTCCTTCCAATTGAGCAGGGTAGTTAATAGAGAGGGCATTGTCTGACCGCATCGGGCCATAAATGGCGTTCACGGCTGCTTTTGCCTCGGCGTCGGTACTATAGAAGTTTTCCGAGGCCAGTGATTTCGGCGTTTCTTCAAGTAAATCCGAGCAGGAGCTAAGTGAAAAAAGAGCGAAGAGGAATATGAATAGCTTTTTCATAAGAAACAGGTTTGGAGAATCAGAAACCAACGCGTAACCCAACGGTAGTCGTTTTAGCTACTGGATAGACATAGTGATCTATACCGAGCTGAAGTGAATTGGAGCCACCATAAGCGTTAATTTCCGGATCGTACCAGGAATACTTCGTGAAAGTGAAGAGGTTCTGGCCGCTTACATAAATCTGAGCGTTCTGCAACCACTTCAGGTTTAGTTTAGATACCGGAAGGGTATAACTAAGCTGAATATTCTTTACCCGCAGATAAGAGCCATCTTCGATAAAACGATCAGATACCTGAGGTTGTGAGGAAGTTTTGATGATGGGATATTTGGCGTTGGTATGGTCAGGTGTCCAGTGGTTGAGGTATACCTCGCGAGGCATGTTTAAAGCCTGCCCATAGTCGTTGGTTTGGTTTACAGCACTGAGGTTAAAAATATCATTACCCTGGCTGCCTTGTAGGAAAACCGTTAACTCGAAGTTTTTGTAAGACATACTGGAGTTCAGGCCATAGGTAAACTTGGGCATGGGGTTTCCAATGATTTTTTTATCACCAACATCCCGGGTACCGTTGTTATTGAAATCTTCATAAACCACCATTCCATTTTCATCATATCCCTTTGACACATAGCCGTAAAACGCTCCTAAAGACTCGCCTTCCCGAAGGATATTGATGTTATCATTGATTACCGAAATGTTAATGGCTTCCCCCAGGATGTCACTACCTTCGTAAAGCTTCATGACTCTGTTGCGATTGAAAGAAATATTACCGGATAGATCCCATTTGAAAGCACCCTGTAATACCCGTGCACTGGCGGAAAGTTCAAGTCCCTTGTTCTGGATTTTACCAATATTCTGAATGGTGGTTGTATAACCCAAAGAGGCTGGCAGCGGAACGGTATTGAGAAGATCACGGGTATTCTTGATGTAGTAATCAATAGTAAATGTAAAGCGGTTATTCAGGATACCGATGTCAATACCCGCATCGCTCTGGGCGGTGGTTTCCCATTTAAGTGGGCCTGCAAGTCGGGTGCCGGGAGCATAGTAGGTAGTGAGGGCATCGCCGAAAACAACCTGACCAGAACCTAACTGGTTTAGTGTTTGGTAGGGATTGATGGCCGTATTGCCCGTTTCACCGTATCCTAACCGCACTTTTAAGTCTGAGATAAACGAAAACTTCTGAATGAATTTTTCTTCAGACAACCGCCAGGCTAAGGCTACGGAGGGAAATGAACCCCATTTCTGGCCTTCGCTATACCGGGAGGAACCATCCGAACGGAAACTTACCGTCGCCAGAATTTTAGTATTGAAGGTATAATTGACCCGAGCCAGATACGAAAGCAATACCCATTTCGAATAACTTGAGCTTGGTACATTCTGAGTTGCTGCCGCTCCGATGTCGTAGGTTTGCTGGGTATTGCTAATGAAGCCGCTTCCTGAAGCACTAAAGGCAGTAGTAGTATAATCCTGGTACGTAAAACCCGCCACCGCCGAAATGGAGTGCTTGTCCCAGGTCTTTACATAACTGGCCGTATTTTCACTTAGTAAACTGGTTACTCTGGCTGTCGAAATACTAGCCGCCCCAGTAGAATTCACAAACTGATTGGTGGTATAGCCATCGGTGCGGTCATCCGTACTTTCAATACCGCCTAAGGTTTTCAGGGTTAAGCCTTTGATAGGTTCGTAAGATAAGGCAGCGTTGGCTAAAACTTTGTTGGAGCGAATTTTATCGGATTGCTGATAGATAAAGTTCAGCGGATTTACGATGGCATTAGAACCCCAGGAATAAAACTGTCCCAGATTTGTGTAGCTGCCATCGCTGTTATAGGCAGGAGCCGTTGGATACCCGGAAAGCATGGCTGAAATCAGTGAACTTCCCCGATTTCCTTTTTCGGAATTCTTACGATCAGAATCAATTTTGCTTAAAATGCTGCTGACGTCCAGTCTGAATTTTTTGCTTAGATCAAAACTCAGGTTGGTTCGGAGCGAGTTCCGCACGTAGTTACTGCCAATAATGATTCCCTGCTGGTTGAAATTACCCCCCTGGATCGTAAAACGTGATTTTTCGTTTCCTCCACTAACAGAGATCGAATGACTCTGCACAGGAGCCTGCCGTAAAACCAGATCTTGCCAGTCGGTTCCTTTACCTAGTTGATCAATCTGGTCCTGAGTAAAGTGCGGAGACAAACCGTCGTTAGTTGCCTGCTCATTGTAGAAGTTAGCGTACTCCTGAGCATTCATGAGCTCCAGTTTTTTACGAATGGTCTGTATGCCGTAGTATCCTTCGTAACTTACATTCGTACGCCCATTTTTTCCTTTTCTAGTAGTGATAAGTACCACTCCGTTAGCTCCTCTGGAACCGTAAATGGCAGTAGCTGAGGCGTCTTTAAGGACTTCAATGGATTCAATATCGGAGTTGTTGAGTAGCGTTGGGTTACCCGAATACGGAAAGCCATCTACTACATAGAGTGGCTCGTTACTGCCCTGAATGGAATTTGTGCCCCGTACCCGTACGCTAATGGCACTGCCGGGGGAACCATTGTTTTGTGATACATAGACCCCAGCCGCCCGGCCCGAAAGGGCCTGGATCATGTTGGTGGTAGGGTAGGCGTTGATTTCTGCCGATTTAATCGAAGCAACCGAACCCGTCAGATCACTTTTCTTAACTTGTCCGTAGCCAATGACCACCACTTCATTCAACGATTCCGGATTTGCCTTGAGGTCAATTTCAAGACTGGTCTGGGTGGTGACACTAATCTCCTGTTTTTCGTATCCGACGTAACTGACAATAAGGGTGGCGGGTAGGCTAGGAATTGAAAGCTGAAACTGGCCATCAGCATCCGTAATGGCTCCGCGAGTAGTACCCTGTAATAAAACGGATACGCCAACCAGATTTTCTCTTGTGTCTGCTGCGACGATATGACCTTTTACGATGAGGTCCTGAACATCATCCTTAGTCTGGGGTGTCTCCGCCGGATTAGAAGAAACAGAACGCTCGTTCGAAGTGGCTTCTTCTGATTTTTTCTCAATTAAAACTCGTTGAGATGGGTTTTCTGACTTGGCTTTTTTAGAACGTCTGATGATATACGTTTTTTCTTTGACTTTTTGGAAACGTAGATCCAAATTCTTTAAAACTTCCTGTAGAGCTGTTTCAGCAGAGGCATAACGGCTGAAGTTAATAGTAGGAGCCTGTTGCCCTTCAATCAGTTTGTCGGCATAAATCAGGTCAATATGGTAATAATCCCGTAACTCGTGTAAAGCTTCCCGCAGGGGTGTTAGTGCAGTTGCAGGGCGGGTTTGGGGAGCAGGTTGCATCCAGGCAAATGTCTGACTCGTGACGGTTTGCTGGAAAAATAGGCAAAGGCTGCCTACTAACGCATACCTTCTCAGAAAGCAGATAAAGCGTTGATTCATATGTAAAAGGTTTAGAGGATTAAGCAGTGATAAGCAGGTTAGCTATTGTGAAAACGTAACATGGTTGTTCTGACGATTGTAATTGATTTCAAATAATTGCGAAATGAGTTGCAAGAGTTCATCTGCCGTGCGAGCCTGATACGAGCCGGAGGTGGTTTCGTTCGCTAACCGAGTGTCTTTAATAGTTACCTCAAGACCATAATTTTCCTGAAGCAGATAACTAATGTCTTTTAACGAGGTTCGGTCAAACTCATAGCGATATTCTTTCCAGGCATCATAAGGTTTAGGGCTTCTGATGTGCTGAAGTGATAATTGCCCTTGCCTGTTCATACGAACGAGTTGGCCGGGTTTCATCAACAGATGTTTGCTCCCTTTGTCATAATCAATCTGTACTTTTCCTGATTTTAAGACGAGCTGCGTTTTTCGGGAACGGGCATATACAGTAAACTTGGTGCCTAGTACGGTTACGTTAAACCCCCGCTCAATTTTAATCTGAAATGGTTGATTATCGGGTAGATGGCGTACATCAAAATCGGCTTCCCCCGTTAAAAATACTTGTCGGCTTTTCTTCCCAAAACCAAAACGGGGTACTTGCAGCGTAGAATGAGCATTAAGCGTTACCAGCGTACCATCTGAAAGCTGAATCTGCCTCACCTGACCATAGCTGGTTTCAAATGTTTTATAGAATAGAAAATCCTGAATGAGGTAAAAACCAACTCCGAGGCAGAGTAATACAACCGCGGCTATACTTAGCCGCCGTACGGTAAACCAGAAACGTTGTACGGGTTTTGACTCTTCAACCAGTTGTTCGTCAATCTGTAACAGATTCGCCTGTAAGGCCTGATCTGTATCCGTAACATATTGTAAATTCTGATGCTCCCATTCTTCCAGCCACTCATAATAGCTTTCCTGATGAAGAGACGTTTTCAGCCATTCTTCTAAAAGCCGACGTTGCAGAGGTGACGTTCGCCCGGCAAAGTGCTCGAAGACGATCTGTTTATTGATGGGTTGCTCCATAATGTCGCATTTATAATGCGTAGTCCAAAAAGATGCGTTTATCCCTTAGGGCAACTCATTAATTTAACCATAAGAACACAAGTAAAAAGCCATTTTGAGCGATTCGACGTAGGTAGTTCAGAGCCTTATGCAGGTGAGCTTCCACGGTTTTCTGGTTAATCTGTAGTTCATCAGCAATTTCCCGGTGTTTTTTACCTTCAAAACGACTCATCAGAAAAACCCGCTGGCATTGAGGTGGTAAGGCCCGGATTCCGTTTTCCAATTGATGGGCGAGTTCCGTATATTGAAGAATAAGCTGTGGATCATCTTCTGTATGACTACTGTCTTCCTGTAAATCAGTGGTATGATGTTTAAACTCTTCCTGTAAATGAGAAATAGCCCGTTTCCGAACGGCCGAAAAGAGGTACGCCCGGTAGGTGCTGGTGATTGTTTCGAACGATTGATTTCGCCAAAACGTTAGAAATACCTCACTGACTAAATCCTCTGCCACTTCCCGCGAGTACACATACCGTACGGCATGGCTACAGAGTACCTTGTAGTAACGCCGGAATAAAAGCTCATATCCTTTCCGATTATCCTTCAGGAAGGCCTGACGGATAAACAATTCACTATCGGCTACAATGGCTGTTTTTTCCTCAGAAAAAGAGTTACGCTTAGGGCGATGTTCTGGTAATGATTGCATACCATGAGTAAACGCTAGAGGTTCTAATCAGTAAGTAGAAAAAGAGAAAACCCATGATCTCTATGCTCTACATGAACATAGTCGCAGAATGAAGAAAGTACCCTTAGCTAAATTCAAAAAAAACTTTATTTTTCACTAAAATACAGTAGCAGATATAAAAAAACACCGCTACCTGATAAGCGGTGTTTTTTTATCAAGCCAACTATTATTCTGCTGTTTCGTATTCTTCAATCGGTGGGCAAGCACATATCAGATTCCGATCTCCGAACGCCGAATCTACCCGGCTTACGGTTGGCCAGAATTTATTGGCTTTTACGTAAGGCAGTGGGAAAACTGCTTTTTCCCGCGTATAAGGGCGGTGCCATTCGTCAGATAGAACCACAAACTGCGTGTGAGGTGCCATTTTCAGGACGTTCACAGTTTTATCAACTTCTCCTTCTTCTACTTCCTTGATTTCGTTTCGGATGGAGATCATTGCATCGCAGAAACGATCCAGTTCGGCCTTTGATTCTGATTCAGTTGGTTCTACCATCAGCGTACCCGCCACCGGGAATGAAAGAGTAGGAGCGTGGAAGCCATAATCCATCAAACGCTTGGCTAAGTCTTCGGCTTCAACACCACTTGATTGTTTGAACGGCCGGCAATCCAGAATCATTTCGTGTGCACAACGACCCTGTGAACCTACGTATAGCACAGGAAAATATGACTCCAGACGAGCTTTGATGTAGTTAGCATTAAGAATGGCCGTTTCAGTAGCATGTTGCAGGCCTTCGCCGCCCATCATCGCAATGTATGCGTAAGAGATAGTCAGAATGCTGGCTGAACCATACGGAGCGGCTGATACGGCTGAAATAGCCTGATTGCCACCAACCCCTTCTACCACCGCGTGGCCGGGCAGGAATGGTGCCAGGTGAGCAGCTACGCCAATAGGACCCATACCAGGGCCACCCCCGCCGTGAGGAATACAGAATGTCTTATGCAGGTTGAGGTGACAAACGTCGGCCCCGATCGTACCGGGTGAGGTTAACCCTACCTGAGCATTCATATTGGCTCCGTCCATGTATACCTGGCCGCCGTGCTGGTGGATCAGGTTACAAATTTCAATGATTGCTTCTTCGAATACCCCGTGTGTCGAAGGATAAGTTACCATTAAACACGACAGGCTGTCTTTGTATTGTTCAGCTTTTGCCCGCAGATCCGCCAGGTCGATGTTCCCGTTTTCGTCGGTTTTGGTTACCACTACTTTCATACCGGCCATTACAGCTGAAGCGGGATTCGTGCCGTGGGCTGAAGCTGGAATCAGAGCAATATTACGGTGAGCATTCCCCTGGGCTTCATGGTAGGCCCGAATTACCATCAGTCCTGCATATTCGCCTTGTGCTCCTGAATTTGGTTGCAAAGACATGGCTGCAAATCCGGTGATTTCACAAAGCCAATCGTTGAGATTTTTGAATAATTTCTGGTATCCCAGAGACTGATCTTTTGGGGCAAAAGGGTGCAGCTTCCCAAACTCAGGCCAGGTTACCGGAATCATTTCGGTGGTGGCATTGAGTTTCATCGTACACGAACCCAGCGAAATCATGGAATGTACTAAAGACAAATCTTTGTTTTCCAAAGACTTGAGGTAACGTAACATTTCATGTTCTGAGTGATAGGTATTGAAAACAGGATGCGTCAGGAAGGCCGACTGTCGAGTCAGTTTTTCATGGAATTCCCAACATAAGCTTTCTTCAATGGCTCCCAGATCAAGCGTTTTACCAGTGATCTGAGCGAAAATAGTGATCAGCTCTACCGCGTCGTTGTAGGTTTTGGCTTCATCAAACGAAATTCCTACGGATTCTTTAAAATAGCGAAGGTTAATTCCGGCGGCCTCAGTCGCGATTTTCAGGGCGGCTTTTTCAGCTACGGAAACCTGTATGGTATCAAAGAACGCTTCCGTTAGGACTTCGTATCCTAATTCTTTAAGAGCCAGAGCCGTTAGTTGGGTAAGGCCATGGGTCCGTTCGGCAATTTTTTTCAGCCCTTCCGGACCATGGTAAACGGCATATGCCGCTGCCATAACCGAAAGTAATACCTGGGCTGTACAAATATTGGAAGTAGCCTTTTCCCGACGAATATGTTGTTCACGGGTTTGTAGAGCCATTCGCAGGGCCCGGTTCCCTTCGGAATCAACCGATACCCCAATAATCCGGCCGGGCATCTGACGTTTGTATTCGTCTTTTGTACTGAAATAACCGGCATGTGGCCCTCCGAAGCCCATAGGGACACCAAAACGCTGAGCCGAACCCACTACGGCGTCCGCTCCCATTTCTCCCGGAGGGGTTAATAGGGTTAACGCTAATAAGTCAGCCGCTACGACTACCTTAATACCTAATTCATGAGCAGACGAAATCCAGTCAGTATAATCGAATACTGCCCCATCCGTTGCAGGGTATTGTAATAAGGCCCCAAAAATAGCCTCGTTGGTCAAATCAACCGTCCGGTGGTCACCAATCAATACCTGAACACCAATAGGCGTAGCCCGGGTTTTGATCAAATCGATGGTTTGGGGATGACAACGATCCGAAACAAAGAACGTATCAGCTTTAGCCTTATTCCCTTTCCGTAATGCATAAAACAAATGCAGGGCTTCGGCAGCGGCAGTAGCTTCATCCAGCAGGGAAGCATTCGCAATTTCCATACCAGTCAGATCCATGATCATAGTCTGGAAATTCAATAACATCTCCAGGCGTCCTTGTGAAATCTCCGCCTGGTAAGGTGTATAAGCGGTATACCAACCTGGGTTTTCAAGGATATTACGAAGAATTACAGTGGGTGTATGGGTATCGTAATAACCGGTACCAATGTAACTCTTGAAGATTTTATTTT
This sequence comes from Siphonobacter sp., assembly GCA_047605205.1. Lineage (GTDB taxonomy): Bacteria > Bacteroidota > Bacteroidia > Cytophagales > Spirosomataceae > Siphonobacter. The sequence continues at coordinate 9,891 of JASGGE010000027.1, read as the reverse complement.
GCTCGGCCAGTTTCTTGAAATCGTACAAAAACTGGGCTTCTGATTGAGCTACTGGAAGATTGAGCGGCTTCGGGCGACGAATTGCCGCCGGAACGGTCTGTGAAATGAGTTCTTCAATGGAGCTGACCCCAATTTTAGCCAACATAGCCTGACGGTCAGTAGCATCCGCGTTGTTATGACGATTTTCAAAGAGTTCCTGATAGCGAACCTTCATGGAATGATAATGTTGATGGAAAGAGAATGCAAATGTACGTTAAATCCAGTAACCTTTGGTCAGAATTTCTGATCTTGAAATCTTTAAAAAATAATATGATGTTAGACGAACCTTTTTGGCCAATTAGTAGGATTAAGCTTTACTTTTTGCAAAATCGGCTGTCATTAGTCTACTTTTAATGTACTTTGTGGCCAGAGTATTCATTGAACTACAATTCGGATCAACAAAAAATAAGCATTGGGTAGAGGAAGGTTTATAACCGTAGTCAGGCTCTGGAAATGTATTAAAATGAAAAGTTGACCCCCAATAAGACGATAACGCAGACATGGCAAAACAAGCACAACAGCCTCAGGGCGATCAGATTGAAATTGAATTATCGGAGGAGATGGCAGAAGGAACCTATTCGAATCTGGCCATTATTTCACATTCACAAAGTGAGTTTGTAGTAGACTTTGTTCGACTGATGCCGAATGTCCCAAAAGCAAAAGTAAAAGCCCGAATCATCATTACCCCCGATCATGCTCTACGATTAATCAATGCTTTGCAGGATAATATTGCTAAATACGAAGAAACCTTTGGCCCGATCAGTGAAGGCGGTGGATCAATTGAGTTTCAGTTACCTCCAAACTATCGCGGGCCTGTTGGGGAGGCATAATTTTAATCAGGAAAGTGCTTGATAATGTAGGGTTAAATACTTCCTTACTTTATTCTAAGGGCATTGCCGCTTTGCGGCAGTGCCCTTATTTTTTTAAGTAATGCCAGAATGCCCAGCGTTTTCTTCTTTTTAAATAATCCAGATCATGCTCATGGGCATAGGCTTCCCGCTCAAAACAGAGAGCATGATACGCTTCATAGGCTGTTTTTCCTTGCAGGCGATACCAGCCATATAGTCCAACGTACCAGGTATAAAAGGGAAATACTAATAACTCCAAGGCCTGTTTGAGGTGGATCTTTTCATGATTTATTAATTCTCTGGAAGGATTTGGCATCGTAACAATAATAAATGGCCAAAGCGTAATACCATTTATTCGTAAACCCGGCCAGTAAAAGGTTAAAGGCCAGCCGGTATGTCGTAAAAAACGATAAGGTCGATGCATGATTTTAAAAATGTAACCAGATAATATACCAGTGGAAGAAAACCACATTGCTGAAAGGTAATAAATTCTTCGGAACCATTTAGAAAAGGAGGACTGTTCTGATTAAGCTATGTATCCTAAGGTTAGTATTTGGGATTTCTTCCTGAAAGTTCGCTTTAGCCACTGACAAGTATCTATCTTTGCATGAATACCTTAGTATATATTCATGTTTAATCCTTCTATTCGTCTGGGAATTCTGGGCGGAGGCCAGTTAGGCCGCATGCTACTACAGGTAGCCATCGATTTTGACTTATCGATCAAAATACTTGATCCTGATTCAGAAGCATCCTGCTCGTCGATTGCACCAGAATTTGTAGTAGGGTCGTTCCGTGATTTTGATACCGTTTATAATTTTGGGAAAGAACTGGATGTATTAACGATTGAAATTGAATCGGTAAATCTGGACGCCCTTAAAAAATTACAGGCAGAAGGGATAAAGGTTTTTCCACAGCCCCAGATTGTAGAAATTATTCAGGATAAACGTACGCAAAAGCAATTTTATAAAGAACATGGCTTACCCACGTCTGATTTTATTCTGACAGATGATCAGGCCGACACTCGGCAATACACTGATTTTCTGCCTGCTTTCCATAAATTAGGTAAAGGAGGATATGATGGGCGTGGCGTGCAACGCATCAGCACACCCGCTGATTTTGATAAAGCCTTTGATGCTCCGGGGTTACTCGAAAAAGCGGTTGATTTTGAAAAAGAATTAGCTGTCATAGTGGCTCGTAATGAAAGTGGAGAAGTAAAATGCTTCCCAACCGTCGAGATGGTATTTCATCCGGAAGCTAATTTGGTTGAGTACTTATTTGCTCCGGCTTCCATTCCCGCTGAACTTGATGCCAGGGCCCAGGAAGTTGCCCGCCAAACGGCGGAAGCTTTCGGTATTGTAGGCTTGCTTGCTGTTGAAATGTTTCTAACGAAAGACGGTCAAATCCTGATTAATGAGGTAGCTCCTCGTCCGCATAATTCAGGCCACCATACCATTCGAGCTAATGATGTGAGCCAGTTTGAGCAACACATGCGGGCTATTTTAAACTGGCCCTTGGGTGATACTACGGCTCACTCGTACGCGGCTATGGTTAATTTGCTGGGGGCTGAAGGTTTCGAGGGAAAAGCTTACTATGAAGGGATGGAAACTTTGTTGGCAACACCAGGGGTACATCCTTTCCTATACGGTAAAAAAATCACGAAGCCTTTCCGTAAGATGGGGCATATTACCTTGGTAGATAAAGATCTAAATCGATTAAAAGAGAAAGTAGAAACATTAAAAAATACAGTACAGGTAAAAGCCTAATGCTGTGTAACCATACAACTTAGCTTTATGATTGGAATTATAATGGGCAGTATTTCTGACCTGAAAGTAATGCAGGAAGCTGTCGATATTTGTAAAGAATTTGGCGTTACTTACGAAGTAGATATCGTATCGGCTCACCGGACACCTGTTAAAATGATGGAGTATGCTCAATCGGCCCGCAAGCGGGGCATCCAGGTAATTATTGCTGGTGCTGGCGGGGCTGCTCACTTACCTGGTATGATAGCGAGTGCTACTACTTTGCCCGTTATTGGTGTCCCTGTAAAATCTTCTAATTCGATTGATGGCTGGGATTCTGTCCTTTCGATTCTGCAAATGCCTGGTGGCGTTCCGGTTGCAACAGTAGCATTAAATGGTGCTAAAAATGCCGGACTACTTGCCATTCAGATAGTAGGTGTTGTAAATAAAGAAATCGCTGATAAATTGCAGGCTTACAAAATTTCGTTAGAAACAAAAGTAGAAGAAATGAGCCGTCAGGCTCGGGAAGGTTTGTAACCCGGAAGGTTTCCAAAAAATATTCGTCAGACCTAATGTACTCTTGTTTCAACCCAAACACGCAGACCTTCTCAACCCTTAAAATGATATAACCCCCTTATGGAAGAACGGACTCAACGATCAAAGGAAGGTTCCAGTTTACCAGCTGTTACCTTAGGTGTATTGGCAGTAGTAATGATAGCATTGCTGTATATTGGCTATGCCTACTTTATGGATGACAATGCCGTGACGTTAACCCCGCAACGAGTTGAAACCAATTCGGTTGTTGATGTTGGTTCAGAATCCAGTACAGCATCAGATGTGCCCACCCCGACTGCGGTAGAACCTGATGTGATTGGAGATGATGCGAAAGCTATTGATGCAACGCCGACGGTTGCCTCCAGTAGTGAAGAGACTGCGAAACCCACTGTAAAACCGAAACCTGAAGAAAATAAAACAAAGGGAGCAAGCAGTAAAGGTGGGGCAATTTCTTACACGGTACAGGGTGGACAGACCTTTTACAGTATTGCTAGCCGTTATGGCATGTCGGAATCGAGATTGAAAGAAGCTAACCCGGGAGTTGACCCTTCAAAATTGGCAGCAGGGAAAACGTTGAAAGTTCCAGTTTATGCGACGCATACGGTTGGATCAGGGGATATTTTACGGGTAGTAGCACAAAAATACGGTGTAACGGTAGATGCTCTGATGAAAGCGAATGGAAAGACCAGGAATTATGCGGCTAAGGGAGAGAAATTAATCATTCCATACCCCAAACGATAAGAACATATTCGTTATTTATCATAGATCAAATGCGGCTTATTCAGTATAAAGCCGCATTTTTTTTGGTTAAACCAGTTTATAGAAATGAAAAATTTGGCAGAAGTAAGAGCGAACTTTTTGATATTTGCCAAGAAAAGGTTAAGTTTGGAAATCATTTATTGTTTTCATGGCTTTTACGGGAAAGACTCGGTGGAATCCGCCGGGTTTTTTTGTTATCTTTTCGTATATAAACCTACTTTTGATATCCAACTAAAAGAGCGGCCTTATACACTAATAAGGCCGCTCTTTTAGCTTGAAGCTATTCTTGCTGATTAGTCAGTTACGACATTTTCATCAACGTATACATATTTCACTTTCGGTGTCGTAGCAATACGAACAGGATGTACCACCATGCGATTGGCATCGGAAACCGATAAAGAATAGTCCCCATCTGCCAATTGGCTTAAATCCAGCAATTCAGCAACGTGGGTTGAATTTTTAGATATGTATTGTTCACTCAAGACTTTATTGTTATTGTCCCGAATGGTGATGGTCAGACGCTGACCAGGTTCTTTATCAACAAAGCAATAGTACTGAGTAGCCATTTTCCCTTTAAAAACGTTCGACTTGAAAGTAATTTCGTTTTCAGCAGGGGCTGATTTTGGCTTATCTGAATTGGCAGAAGCCGTTAAAACAGAAGCACTAAGTGCAAACAGAAGAGCGAATGATTTGATGATTGTTTTCATGGTATTTCTAAGTTGTTTTCAAGTATGGCCTTTTTTCCGTGGCTGATGATTCAAAGGTATAAGTAGCATTTTCCTAACGCTAACTCAAATAGACTAAACGGAATAATATTTGGATGAATGGCAAAAATCGGGGTCTGAACGACCATTTTCATGTTTTAAAATATCTTCATTTCAGGAACATGGTTTATATTATTAATTGTTTGATAATCAATTATTTATATTTTTTTAATATTTGTTAAATTTTCTTTTATATTGAAATATTCCAATTTTTACGAAGCTCGTATTTTCGGCAAAACAAAATAATATTTTGTTTTGCCGAAATAATTGCCTTCTAAATCATTTATTGGATAAGGTATTCAGAAGAAACAGAAAGAGCTCAGCATACCTATGCTGAGCTCTACTTAATACTATAAATTGCACTTTTTAGGGATTTATCCCAGAAGACTCGTGTATCCAGGTCATCGGCTTCTTGACTAGCCACTCCGACGAAAGTTAGCCCATGCTTCAGTTCCGTTCAGGAAGGAAGATACCCAATACTATGAATGAATCTGTTCGAGAGCAGGTTATAGTAGAAATTGTTCTGATACGGATCTGTCTTTCCTCCGGCTTCTGCGTATGCTGCCCGTATTTTGGTAGTTCATCCAGTTCGGATAACTGTCAAACCAATTCAGCAGTCTGCCGGATGGCTTCAGTTGGTTCCGGATAATTTGGTTAAAATCTCCAGTCAGTCATACCGGAGCGGCTTTTGTTTTAGGTCTTTGGCAGGATAACTAGCTTAGAAACGCTTCAGAGCCATTTCTGAAATCGTTAAACCGATGGATAAGGAAGAAGTCGCAGCTGGCGAAGGAGCATTGAGTACATTAATTACTTTCTCATCTTCCAGAATAGAGAAATCGTCGAGCAAACCACCCGTCCGATCACAGGCTTGAGCTCGTACTCCTGAACCTCCTTCAATCAAATCTTCCTGCCGAATTTCAGGAATTAACTCCTGCAAGGCTTTGGTAAAGGCCGCTTTGGAAAAACTACGGTACATTTCGCCTAAGCCAGTTTCCCAGTATTTCGCTGCTACTTTCTGAAAACCTGGCCAGCTAAGCGTTTCATATAACTCCTTAACGTTAATGTCGAGTTTATTATATCCTTCCCGGCGGAAAGCCAGCACAGCATTCGGACCGGCTTCGATGCCACCGCCGATCATGCGGGTGAAGTGTACGCCGAGGAAGGGAAAGTTAGGATCAGGAACGGGATAAATCAGGTGCTTAACCAGATACTGCCGTTCGGGTTTGATCTTGAAATATTCACCCCGGAAAGGCGTAATCCGAACATCAATAGGTTGATCCTGTGACATCTGAGCCACTTTATCAGAATACAGTCCGGCACAATTGATTACCAGTTTGGTTTCGTAAGTAGCTTTATCCGTCTTGACAATACTAAGGGAATTTCCTTTTGTAAAGCCCGTGACGCGTTCACTCAGGTGAATTTCGCCGTCGAGCTGGCGAAGTTTTTCAGCGTATTTTTCGCAGACTGTTTTATAATCAATGATACCAGTGTAGGGAACTACGAGGGCGTCTACTCCAGCTACATGAGGTTCAATTTCCCGCATTTCAGCCAGGCTGATTTTCCGAATTTGAGTCAGTCCATTTTGCTGACCTCGGTCGTATAAATTCTGAAGTAAGGGAATCTGTTCCTGTTTGGTTGCCACCACGATTTTCCCACAGAGATCAAACGGAATGTTTTCCTCACGGGCGAAGTCAAGTAACATTTCGTACCCACGGATACAGTTTGTAGCCTTCAAACTTCCCGGCTTATAATACAGGCCGGAGTGAATAACTCCCGAATTATGACCCGTCTGGTGGGCGGCTACGTGGTTTTCTTTTTCCAGTAGAAGTAATTTCAAGTCAGGGCGTTGACGCTTGATTTGCAGGGCAGTAGCCAGGCCGACGATCCCCCCGCCAATCACCGTAATATCGTAAAGCATGCAGGAAACAGATTAAGGTTTGACTGTTTCAAATCTTTCAGACAAGTTATGAATTACTAACTTCAGGTTCTTTGGTAATGGCTGCTAAATGGCGGGTATCATTACCCAGTTCGAGGCTGAAGTGCTTGGTGTTTTCGTCGTAACGGATTTTGTAAAGACACAGATTCGAGTGCTCCCAATGATCCATGTCAGACAAGGGTTCATTAAACAGAACGGTTAGTAAAATCCGAATGGCCCGGCCGTGCATACATACCAGAATGGTTTTTTCTTCGGTTCGGCTTACGATCAGATCAAGTACAGGTAATTGTCGATCTTTTACACTTTGTGGGCTATCACCCCCAATAGCCCGAACATCCGTATTGCCAATCCGCCAGTTGTAAATCATACTGCGGTAGTATTCGTCTTCGGTATAGTGGGGTGTTTTTCCTTCCATTTCACCCCAGCCAAACTCATTCAATCCTGCGTGTTGCTCAAAAGGAATACCCGTATCAATAAAGCCCTGAACCGACTGAACGGTGCGTTTTAAGGCAGAAGTATAGATTCGATCAAATGGAACCTTCTTATACGTTTCAAAAAAGGCCCGGGCCTGTGCCCTGCCTCGCTCGTTCAAATCAGAATCAACGCCTGATCCTTGTACAATACCTAGTCGATTGTATTCGGTTTCTCCGTGGCGAACTAAATAAATGATTTTCAAAATCGTACGTAGCTAGGGGGGAAGACCCGCTTAAGTTTATTAATTAAAAACTATTGCCTTTGTAATCAGGCTGTTTAAAAGAAAATTGTCGCAAAATTACGCATTTCATTGTCAGCTTATTACTATGTCTTTCAACATATTATTTCAGGCTGCTTACATTCGTAGGTAAAAACCTTAGAATAATACCATTGTAACCGGGAATAGGCGTGTTTGTTAGCCATTTACTGGAAACATATAAAACCTGACAATATGTTTCGTTCTGATATTACCTTAGATAGCCTTAACAAGCTTAACAAAAACTCAGCTGGTGAATACCTGGGTATCGAATTTACGGATTTAGGGTCAGACTATTTAGTAGCCCATATGCCGGTTGACCACCGAACCCGGCAACCTTTTGGTATTCTTCATGGTGGTGCGTCAGTGTTGCTAGCCGAAACGCTGGGTAGTGTAGCGGCCTATTGTTGCTTAGCTGAAGACAAAAGGGCCGTTGGTTTGGAAATCAACGCCAATCATGTGCGTTCGGTAAGGGAAGGATATGTCTACGGACGGGCAACACCCCTACACATAGGGAAATCAACCCAAATCTGGGAGATTCGTATTACGAACGAAAAAGAGCAACTGGTTTGTATAAGTCGTATTACGATGTCTATTCTGGATAAGTCTTAAATGAAAAACGCTGACAGGATTAAGACGCCTGTCAGCGTTGAGAATAAATAGATATGATTCTTTACAGTTTCTTAATCCGTTCTTCCAGCTGAGCTGACGTCATTTTTACTTTTTCAGGATGGTTTTTTAGCCAGTCGCGAAAGGTTTTTACAATGGCATCCGACCATTTCATGTCGATTTCACCGGGGGTATACTTGCCCTCGCGAAGCATCTGATGGCCAAAATCATCCGTTAAGGCAATCCATTCCGACGAAGTAATTACTTTTTCCGCTAAGTGAGCCGGGATGAATACAACGCCTTCTGTTTTACCCAGGACCAAGTCACCGGGTAATACCGTCGCCCGACCAATGCGAATAGGGTAGTTAATACCCGTCATCAACATATCCTTAATGAAGGATGGGTCAAAGCCTCGAACAAAGCCTGTAAAGCCTTCAATCTCTTCCAGACCTTCCAGGTCCCGTACGCCAGCGTCGAACACTACGCCCGTTTTGGATTTCGCATAAATAGAATTCCCGAGGTTATCTCCAATCAGGGTACCATCAATAATTTTCCCATAGCCATCAGCTACGTAGACATCATTTTCATTAAGCTGATCAATCGGCCAGGAATTAGGAGCCCCTTTACGGTTTTCAGCTTTTCCTTGGTCTTTTATGGGTTTTTCCATGTCTGGCCGGGAGGGCATGTATTGGGCAGTTAGCACTCGGCCTGCCAACGTTTTTCCGGGAGCAATACGAACCCAGCCGGCCTCAAACTGATTGGTATAACCTTCGTTGCGTAAGACTCCCCAGGCTTCTTCCAGGGAAATATCTTTTAGTCGTTTGACTAAATCGTCAGAAACTTTGGGTCTTCCATCGGGAAATCGGTCCCCTTTCCATTCGGAAGTATAGACCTGAATGAGCTCTTTCGGAGCATTGATATGTTGGGCTGTCGCAGCCAGGCTACTGCCCATACATGCTAGCAAAATATACTTTTTCATGGGTACTTGTTTAGAGGTAGAGATAAAAAGTAAACCGGTAATCAACCAACTATCAGGACTGCGAAACCGGTACCGATTCGGTAACCTCTTCGCCCACAATAGGTTTGCCTCGCCACCAGTTGGCTAACATTGAGCCGGTTGTATTCATTAAAGGCCCGAATACAGCTGGTGCTAATCCGGTTGTTGCCAGTTGGCCCATTTGTAGGGCTAAACCCGACGCCATTCCGGCATTTTGCATACCTACTTCAAAAGCCACCGAACGACTGGCTTGCTCATTAAGGCCTACTAAACGGCAACTCCAGTATCCTAGAAAATAGCCCAACGCATTATGCAGGAAACAGGCAACTACCAGAATAAGCCCCACTTGTAGCAGACTTTGTTGCCCCGCTGCGGTAATGACTACGATAATGGTTGTAATGCCCACCATCGAGATGGTGGAGAGAATCTGGTCCATAATTTCCCGACGGCCACCCGCTAGCCGTTGAAACAGCCAGCCTCCCAGCATAGGTAATAGTAAAAACCAGAAGGTATTTAGGATTACCATTTCTGCAAAATCTGAAGAGCTTTCTTTTAAAGCAATGGTATTTTTAAGCAGAATGATACCGAAATAAATCAGTATCTGAAGAATAATGCTTTTGCGAGTTTGGCCAGGGTAAGCTAATGCGTTAAACAACAAACCAGCAACAATTGGTAAAATGGTAATATTGAAAATTTCCATAACCATCTTCCAGAAATCTATGGGTAGAAATGCTCCGGCCAGAAGTTGTAACAAAGCGGGGGTTAAAAAGGGAGAAAGCAAGGTTGAAAAAGCCGTTACCGTAACGGAAAGCGGCACATTAGCCCGGGCAATATAGGCCATCACGTTTGATGCCAGGCCACTTGGTGAACAGCCTACCAAAATAATACCTGTAGCAATTTCGGGGGGTAATGGGA
>JASGGE010000026.1:0-31090 GCA_047605205.1 Siphonobacter sp. | reverse complement strand
ATCAAAGTCCGCAAAAGGTTCGTGGTTAGAGTAATTGGCAAAACGCAGTTTTACAGTAAAGCTCTCTCCGGCAGGAATTTTCTTGGTGAATTTAGCCGAGGCTTTTGTTCCAATGTTATTGGGATTTATGGTCTGTTTTTTTCCGTTGGAAACGATGTAATCGTTAATGCCATCTTTCGGATAGGGGGAATAATTCGGGCTACCGTAAATGCGTTCGAAATTAGTTTCATTTTCGCAGAACAGCAGCGAATCAGCCTGATTTACATAGAGTTTGTATTTTCCTAAAATTTTGTGATTGACCTCGATGAGCGATTTTGAATACCCCGTTAGCATGGGTCGAACGCTGTAATTTTCATAACCCCAGATCCAGGTATTGCGAAACCAGATGGTTGGTAAAATGGTAATTGGGGCAGCTTTGGGGCCGCGGTTATGAACCGTTAGCTTAATGAGAATATCGTTTTCATCGGCTTTGGCATATTCTATATAAATATCGAAGTATTCATCCTTATCAAAAATGCCTGTGTCTGCTAATTCATATTCGGGCTGTTCCCGATTTCGGCGTTGGTTTTCCTGAAGTAATTTTTCATAGGGGAAGGCTTGCTGTGGATACTTGTACAGCATTTTCATGTACGAGTGTGTTGGCGTAGAATCAAGGTAATAATATAATTCTTTAACGTCTTCGCCGTGATTGGACTCAGGATTGGTTAAACCAAAGAGCCTTTCTTTCAGAATCCCGTCTCGGTGATTCCAAAATGAAAAGGCAAAGCAGATATGGCCTTTATTGTCTGAAATACCTCCAATACCATCTTCTCCCCAACGATAGGCCCGGCTACGGGAGGCATCGTGCGAAAAAAAATTCCAGGCATCTCCATTACCTGAATAGTCTTCTCTTACAGTACCCCACTGACGTTCAGCCAGATACGGGCCCCATTTTTTCCAGCCTTTATTGTCGTTTCGTTGCTTGAGTCTTGTTTTTTCAATAGTCATTGTTTATTTAGTCAGGTCTGTATGGGAACAGGTTCAAGAACTCTCAAGAAGTAAAAAACTTTAAGAGCATGTAAGCTTTTTAAGGCAATGTAACAATCGTCAGCGAAATTTACGGCTTTATTGAGGAACCGGCCCATTTCGAAAAGGTTAATCACAATTTATTAGAGAAATATGACAGCTAAATTTGCGTTACAATGTGCCGCCCTGTTAGGGGCGTTAGGAGTAGGATTAGGTGCCTTTGGGGCTCATGCCCTGCGTCCGATGCTAGTAGCTTCCAATCGGTTTGATACCTTCGAAACGGCGGTTCGGTATCAGTTTTATCATGCATTGGCGTTACTGGCAGTTGGGATTTTGATTCATCAGTATCCCACGCTGGCCAAAGAATTGGGCTGGTCGGGATATGCCTTTTTAATAGGTGTACTGATTTTTAGCGGATCACTATATACCATTTGCTTTACGGGGCTCCGGGTGTTCGGAGCGGTAGCTCCTATTGGTGGTTCTGGTATGATTATCGGCTGGTTATTACTGGCCTGGACCCTTACCAAACTGGCGTAACCATAGTTAGTCACTAAAGCTCTAAACCATGAAATATTGCCTTCTTTTTTGTCTGATCTGTACCATTGGCTATGCTGGCCCTATTCCGGCGTATCAGGTTCGAAAAGGTTTACCTAATTTCTTTTCAAAAATAAAATCGGGCCAGTCCCTGAAGGTTGCTTACTTGGGCGGGAGCATCACCGAAGCCGGGGACGGCTGGCGGGAACAATCACTGGCCTGGTTAAAAGGCCAATATCCTAAGGCTTCGTTTACGCAATTACCGGCAGCCGTAGGCGGAACAGGTTCCGACCTGGGCGTATTTCGTCTACAAAAGCAAATTCTGGATTATAAGCCTGACTTGGTATTTGTTGAATTTGCCGTGAATGATAATGGTAAGCAAGCAGATCAGATTTATCGTTCTATGGAAGGAATCGTCCGAAAGATATGGAAACATAACCCCAAGACAGATATCTGCTTCGTCTATACGCTAACGGGTGATATGGCTCCCATTATTCAGGACGGAAAACTGCCTGTTTCGACTAGTGCGATGGAAGAAATAGCAAATTACTATGGTATTCCCAGCATACAACTGGGGCTGAAAGTAGCCGCTTTAGCTAAAGAAGGGAAGCTCATTTTTAAAGGTAAAAAAGAGGATTATCCCGATCAACTGGTTTTTTCTGCGGATAATGTTCATCCTTATCCAGAGACGGGGCACAAGTTATATGCCGAGGCGTTACAAACGGCTTTTCTAGCTTTTCAAACCAATCAGAAATCCCAGAAACATCGGTTAGGTAAGCCCTTTATTGCAGACAATTGGGAGAATGCTCAGCTATTTCCAGTGGCCCAGTTGCTGCAAAAAGGAACCTGGCAGGAACTATCTTCGGATGCAGTAGCCAGGCAACTTCAAAACCGTTTTTCCGAGTTGTTTAAGTCTACACAATCCGGAGCTTATCTGGAGGTACGGATAAAGGGAACCATTTGCGGGATGTACGATGTAATTGGCCCAGGCTGTGGACAATATGCCGTTCAGATTGATGGGGGAGCTGAAAAACTTTATTCGCGTTTTGATAGCTATGCTACGTATTACCGGGCTAATTATTTTATGTTACCTGCTTTGTCAGATCAGGAGCATACCATCCGATTTACTGTTTCGGATCAGAAACCGGATAAAATAGCGATTCTAAAAACTCGTAATAATGCTATGGATGATCCGAAACGATTTGAAGAAAATGCCTGCTATGCTGGGTATTTGCTAGTAGTTGGAAAGGTAATAAAGTAATCTAACACTGCTACAACGAAAGGTAATAGACGTTCTTACGATTTTTATGGCAGATCAGCGAATCTTGTTGCTCAATCATTTGGCCGGAAAAGTCCCGTTTGGACCAGATAATTTTAGTATAAACATTCGCAGCAGTCTTGACCGTAATGAGCGAGTCGGCGGGTAATTCTTGTTTTGGCCAGATATGGTCATTAATGGTTAGTTTGTCACTAAACCGATGGTTGATGGTAAAATAACTAATAGCCTCTTTAGCCGAATTTTGTACCTTGATCTGTAAGGTGGTTTTGGGATAGAACTCAAAGAGCATATTTCTTAACTCTTTGGGATTAAAGGCATAAGTATCCTTTATAATGGCATTGTTTTCTGGTGAATAATCCAGGTAAATGTAGTTGGAGTCAATGGGAATGTTAATGTGTAGGTGGCGGTCTTCGAAGGTCGTAGTGTCAATTTTTGTTTTTAAGCGGAACCATCCATCAGGGCCCGAGCGTACATAACCTATCCGCGTAGTAGAACAGATGAGGCAAAACCCCGTAGGATCCCATTGCACTCGAACGGGGACATTCGCAAAAGGTTTATTCGTCAGTTTATCGACCAGTTTCCCACTAATGGTTAAATCAAAACAGTTTTCGTGACACCTGCCCTGATCTTTATTACAGCTGACGGTAATTAGAATAATGCAAAGCAGCTTCAGAAAGATAGATGTACCATTTTTGTTCATAGGCTTGGCGGAGATTCGTAAATGGTATTCACGAAACAGGATAACGTATAAACATTGCAATTTGTTTGCTGTTAATACCCATACTTGTCTCTCCAGAGGGCTTTCAGACGTTCCCGTATTTTTTCTTCGGCGGAATTAGCCTGAGGATTAAATAATTGAGTTCCTTTTAGAGCTTCCGGCAAAAATTCCTGCTCGGCAAAATTTCCCTCGTAGGAGTGTGCATATCGATACTCTTTTCCATACTCCAAATCTTTCATCAATTTCGTGGGAGCATTGCGTAAATGGAGTGGAATGGGCTGAGCTCCGGTTTTACGAACAAGTTCAAGGGCAGTATTAATAGCCGAATATGCGGAATTACTTTTTGCGGACGTAGCTAAGTAAATGGTGGCTTCGGCCAGTGGAATGCGTGCTTCGGGCATACCCAATACCCGTACCGCCTGAAAGCAGCTTTCAGCCAATAATAAGGCATTCGGGTTGGCCAGACCGATATCTTCAGCTGCAGAAATGAGCAGCCGCCGGGCAATGAATTCAATATCTTCGCCGCCATCCAGCATACGGGCCAGATAATAAATAGCCGCGTTAGGATCGGATCCGCGGATGGACTTGATAAAGGCAGAAGCAATGTCATAATGAGCTTCTCCTCCTTTGTCGTAGAGGGCAATATTTTGCTGGACTTTATCTAATACCAGTGCATTGGTAATGTGTAAGGTTTGTCCGGCCCGCTGGTAATTGGTAATCAGCTCCAGAATGTTATAGAGTTTACGTCCATCTCCACCAGAAAGTTGTAAAATGGCCTCCGTTTCGTCTAGTTGAATAGGAGGACGATCCTTCAAAAATTCGTCTTCGCGTAAAGCCCGTTCCAGCATCTGAAGCAGCTCAGAAGCTTCCAGTGGTTTTAAGACGTATACTTGGCAACGGGACAGAAGAGCCGAAATGACTTCAAAAGAAGGGTTTTCAGTGGTGGCTCCAATTAACGTGACGATACCTCGTTCCACTGCCCCCAGCAGGGAGTCCTGTTGAGATTTTGAAAAACGGTGAATTTCATCAATAAAAAGAATCGGGCTGGCAGAACTAAAAAACCGTTGTTTTTGGGCGGCATCAATGGTCTCCCGGATGTCCTTAACTCCAGAACTGATTGCCGAAAGAGTATAAAAAGGAACTTTTAAAGAAAGGGCAATAAGGGTAGCTAGTGTAGTTTTTCCTACGCCTGGTGGGCCCCATAAAATAATTGATGGAATTCGCTGGGCTTCAATGGCTTGGCGTAATACAGCCTTGGGGCCTAGCAAATGTTGCTGACCAATGTACTCATCGAGCGTCTTCGGACGCATTCGTTCGGCAAGGGGTTGCATGGGCTTTCAGACTTTCACCCAAAACTATTTAATACTGCCTACAAAATCGTTTATTTCAGAGAGATATTCATCCTACTACGTTAATTATGGGAAAGCTTAAAGAAGGTAGGTGTATTTAAACAAGTACTATAGCTTATTGGCTTACTAAGCATTTTTGGGAATGTATTGCGGGGTTTTCCTTGTTTTTGTCCGTCTTTTTCCCTGTTTTTTCTCTTATCGCTTGTATATTATCCATTATGCTTTAACCTTTACTTCACAACCCGAAGTACTGCTTGCATAAGTTCAACTAACAACCTTCTGTTTTTTTATTTGCATTATAAATGCTGTTGAAAGGTACTTAAGAAATTTTCTGGATGTTCTCAGTGCAGAGAAATAAATTAACCCAAAGAAACCACACAAACACACCTTATAACGTATCGAAATATGTCTATTTTAACCGACGGCGAATTTATCTCGTACAGTGAGGCCACTGAGCTAATGAATCGTTATCGAAAAAATTACCCGGAGGCTCTTCACGGATTTATCTTTTCCAAATCCTTAATCGAGAAAACCATCGGAGACCCCACCGCCACCCATTTGAAAATTTTATTAGGAGAAAACGAAGATGGAACACTTACTCCCATTCTGTATGCTTCAGATAGTGACGGCAAGCGTTTACAGCCTAGTAAAAGTGTTAGAGATGATGATGATGAGGTACTGGATAAAGCCGGGCAGATTCCACCGGGGGATGAATAAATCATCAGTAATTTGGTATTGTACCAGAACCCCGTCATTTGATGGGGTTATTTTAATTACTAGAAGTGTTCTGATGTATGCATAAGAGTGATTGGTTAAGACACATTTCAACAGTCAGTATTGTCGTTCCTTTTATTATTGCTATTGTCCGGTATCGATACTTGCGGAATGAGTATTTGTTGATGATTTGTTATCTTACAGTCTCTTTTTTGACCGAAATGTGGGGGTTCGTTACTTTTTTCCGTGGAAGTACGAATAATTTAATTGTCTATAATGTTTTTACGCTGGTTGAATTAACACTTCTGGGGCTGTTGTATTATCAATTTATCAACCACCGAGCTACTCGTAGAGTCATACTGGTGTTAATCATTGTTTTTGCGGGAATCGTATTTTGGCGGTATTTACCTGATCCCAGTCGTTATGATGGAGCCGTTTGGGGACTGGAAAATGCCATAGTCATTTTATTTATATTACTCTACTTTGTTCACCTGTTTAGAAAAATGGAGGTAGAACGATTAAGCCGTTCCCCAATATTCTGGATTAGTTCAGGCCTGCTCATCTTCTTTTCCGGATCCGTTTTTGTCTATTTATTCGGGACATTCATTTTCCAGGATAAGCAAGTGCTGGGTGATTTGTGGAATATAAACTATTGGCTCAATATTCTCTTTCATCTCCTTGTGTCCATCGGTTTTTGTTTACAAGACACTACCCACCTAAAGACTGTACCGAATACTTAATTGCCCATTAGCTACTTCATCCTTATCTCTTTAGTATTTTATCCTTATTGTAGGCATAGATACTCGTTCCAATCTGCATACAGAAAATATGAATCGTGAAGCATTAGAAGCTCTGCGGCAAATTATTATTGTCGGCTCTACAAGTATGATTTTTCTTTCATGTTGCATTATTTTCGTCGTATGGTACTTGTACAAACGGTTGTAAGAAAAAATTCTGATTTATTTCACTCTTAATAAATATAATTGAACCACTCAGATTGATTCATTTTATTAGCTTTTCTTTTAGTAATGATCAGTTAAATTCAGCTTTGCTAAAATTACCTTTGTAAGTCTGTTTGCTCTAACTGATTCGCATGATTAACTCGCTCGATGAATTTCGTATGGCAATGGGGGCTAGTATTGCCTTTATGATATTTATGGCAAGCTTTATCATTCTGTTTTTAATTTTATATAAACAACGTCAGGACCGGCAAAAGGAAGCAGTTCGGAAATTAAATGAAGACCATCAGCAAGCCCTGCTGGTAGCGAGTATTCGTTCGCAGGAAGTAGAAGCCCGGCGAATCGCGGCTGATTTGCACGATGATATTGGAACCTTACTGTCTGCAACGCGGATGAGCCTTTCACTCGTAACACGTCATATCGATGACACCCCGGAGTCTAAGGAAAGCATTGATCAAACGAAACGGTTACTCGAAGAAGCAGTAGAGAATGTTCGCCGTCTCTCGAAAGATTTACTTCCTCCTGCTTTAGATAAATTTGGCGTCGTAAGTGCTTTAACGGATCTGATTCATAAATGGGAACGTTCTAATCCTTCCATTACCATTGATTTTAATCACGAAACCTTTGGAGGGCGTTTTGAACCGGATATAGAACTTACCATTTTTCGGGTTATTCAGGAATTGTTACATAATAGCTTAAAACACGCTCAGGCTACTTACATTGCAATTAAACTTGCTCAGCAATCAGATCAATTATGTTGCAGCCTGAGTGACAACGGAATAGGCTATAGTCCGGTTGAAGTGAACAAGCGAGCTAATTCATTAGGGTTGAAGAATATTGAAAGTCGGTTGAAGATTGTAAGTGGGCGTGTTACTTTTGAAGCTTCACCTGGTAAAGGAACGTACACCTCCATTACCATTCCGCATATCCGCCATGCCTGAACGTATCCGATTAGCTCTTGCAGATGACCACGCCCTCTTTCGAAAAGGACTCGCGAAAATAATGCAGATGTATTCGGATATAGTCGTTATGATCGAGGCTCAGGATGGTCAGGAGTTACTTGATAAAATGGCTCTTGAGATGCCACAGGTGGTATTGCTGGATCTGGAAATGCCCGTTCTGGATGGCATCAAGGCAACGGAACAGATTAGACTTCATTTCCCAGAAGTGAAAATCATCATTATTTCCCTTCATAACGACGATGGTTTTGTAACGCATCTGATGGAATTAGGTGTAAATGGCTATCTGATTAAAGATACTGACCCAGATGAGGTAGCCTTAGCCGTACGAACCGTTGTAAAAGAAGGATATTATTACGGCCCCTTTCTCACAAAAGTTATGCACCGGAAACTAGTGGAACGATCACGGGCGAAAAAACCAGTTTTAGGAGTAAAGTCTCAACTAAGTAGCCGTGAGTTGGAGGTATTACAACTTATTTGCGAAGGCCTTACCAATGCTCAGATTGCTGATAAACTATTTCTGAGTGATCGGACGGTAGAAGGCCACCGCACGCGGATCATGGAAAAGATAGGAGCAAAGAATACAGCAGCAATGGTAGTATATGCCGTGAAAAATGGGCTATTCTAGCGAAATGGCAGGTCAACGATTCAGGAAATCCCCCGAGGTAATTAAGGGTAAGCCTAGTGTGGGTAAGTTATAAAGGTAAACCCAGGCTTTTACTTGCTCTCCGGTAGTCAGTTCAACAGTCTCCAAACGGCGTAGATAGTCTGAATGAGCTTCATCATATGGGTAATAACCTTCATATTGATCAAGTTCGAATAAGACCCGGTCTGTATTTTGTAGCCGGTATACTTCACCTTTTACCCGTTCAGACTGCTTAGTTCCTTTGATTAAACCCGGATACCAATCAATCAAATATAATTTTCCACCAATGGTGGCTTCACTAATCCATTCGGCCTGATGCTGCAATACCTTATGCATTTCGGCATTGCGTCGGAGGGTTCCATATACAAACAAATAATCCATGGCAGAAGAAATGAGTTTAGCAAAGGCAAAGCCGCCCAACTGAGCGGCTTTGTCCCGAATAACCCTTAACCAAAACTAAAAAAGATAGGAATGGGGGAAAGCCCATTTATGCTTTTGCGGCAGCTGGAGCAGTGGCTGCCGGATGATTCATTTTAATGCGGACGACTTCCTCGTGAGAACCAAACAACTCAAATGTCCATTTGAGAAAAAAAGTCACGATTGAGTGCGTAAAGGAATACTCTGCTGGTTCTGTCTGCTCTTCGATTGGATGAACAGAAGTTTGACGAGCCTGGTGATGTACCAGTTTGCCAGTTTTTTGTACCAGTTTGCTGACAATGCTCTTACCGCTGTATAAACGATGGGGTGTGCCCATGCCAAAACTCTGGATATGGAGAAGAGTCATTGCAATCAACAAGAAGCTAGCGATGCGGAGAGACTTCATGGCAAAACGTTTTGATATCAGACAGTTGCTCAAATCACGGTATTATTTCTGTTCAACGCCACATTTTCTGGATGAATGGAAATAAGCCCTGGTTGAACTGCCAAATGTTATGGATCAAATGAACGATACAAATATGATGCTTTGTTAGGTACTTTGCAATACATGGTACCTTATTTTTTTAGCTCATCTCATAAACGGTCATTTTAGCTGGCTAAAAGGCGTTTATTAAGTACAGATCATGATAAAGATGTAAAAAGACGTGCTAGCGTTGCACGGATATAAAAAAAATCCCCGACCAGTAGCGGGGATTTTTACAAGTAGAACGATTTCTCTATAAAACAACCACTGAGTTTTTGTCAAAAGATACTCCACTAGGAGCATATTTATCAGCTTCAGTTTCGTCTAGCCAGATTGCTCCGTCTACTAAATAGCGAAACTCAAATTCTTTACCGGTAGCAAGTTCAACGGTTCCTTTGAATGAACCGTCTTTTTGCTTTTTCAGGGGAGTTGCTTCGGCATCCCAGCTATTAAATTCACCTACTACTGAGACATTTTTTGCCCCATTAATGCTTTCAGCAGGGACTGAAAACGTAACCTTGCAAACCGGCTTGCTCTTTAAAAATTGCTTCGAGAGGCTCATGTATGCGTATTAGTGTTTGGTTTGTATACGCAAATATGCAATTTTTGAAAATATAAAACAACTGATAATCAGAAATTTAAAAAAAACAAAACGTAGAAATATTATATTTTTAAATAACTTCTTTAAAAAGTACAAAACTGTATAATTTAGCAGAATATAATCTGGTATTTACAACATCGGCTGGTTGCTTATATTAAAACTTACTGGATCGTAAAAGCAATTGGTAAATGAAAGCGGCATTTCTTCCGGTGGTGGAAGTAATATAGGTGGCAGGGGCTGATCTTCCGGTGGAGGGACCGGAGCCGGTTTCGCTTCAGTAGCTTTTCTTTCGGCCGGAGATGGGCAAAAAGTAAAGGTGGAAATGTCCCAAACATGAATAAAGTGAAACGCAATAAGGGGGTGCTCGACGAACGTACATATCGTAAGTTCTGGCGAATTTCATATGCCCGATTGCTATCGGCAAAAAGTAAATCTGTCAGACATTCGGGCTATGATTCAGAGTAGGTTTATTTATGATGGTCGGTGGTATCCTGAGCGATTAAGCTGCTATCCTGAACAACGGGTTTCTCGGCAGATAACAAAGTAGGTGGATTAGGAACTTTCAGGAGTTTTAAACGCTCTTTGGCTGTAGTAGTGCAGGTACATTCCTGTAAATGGATAGGATTAGCTTTAGTAAAATCTTTATTAAGCTTGCTACACAAGTCAATAACTTCTTTGTAATAGATGGATGAAAGTTCAGGTTCTAGTTTTTCGTATAATTCTCCTAGTCGATATAAAGCCCTCGGACGTTTATATTCATTGTATATTTTTTGATAGCTTTGAATAGCCGTTTTCATACTCCAGTTTTTTTTCCCCAGAGCATATACATCAGCTATCCCCATTTGATAGTCTGGAACGCGAGTCAGGGCTAATTGTTCGGCTTCTTTGAAATGTTTTAAAGCCTGCATGTAGTGATCTGTCCAGCCAGCAGTATCTTTTTTAGCCAGTAATAAATAGACATTTCCCAGGCCAGAATGGACAGGTTCGGAATTATCTCCAACTTTTAAGAGTCGGTTAAAAGTGCGTAGCGATTTTTGAAGGCTGTCAATCTGATAATAAGCAATACCTACCAGCCGCTGAAAGTACGCAGCACTATCACCGAGAGCCATTGTTTTTTCAATGTCGGTTACGGTACGTTCATAAGCTTCCATGCGAAAACTGGCCCGGCTATCTAGCTGAAGAATGCGTACGGAATTACTATCGATGGATAAACCCAGGTCTATGTAGGAGATAGCTTTTTGAGTTTCATACTCATCCAGATAAATACGAGCCAGCTCTGCAACCGATTCGAGGTCCTGCTGATTGATTTTTAGGGCTTTCTGGTAATAAGGAATGGCTTTTAGGGCTTGACTCAGTTTGACATGCTGGAATGCCCCCTGTTTATAGAAAAAGGCATTGGTGGAATCAAGCTGAATTAATTTTTGATAATAGGTTAAGGCTTTCGCATATTGATAATCTTTTTCGGCCAATAAGGCCAGTTGGTTAAGAGCTTCTATTTGATTGGGCTCTTGTTTTAAAATGGTTTCATACACTTTTTTAGCCTGTCCCCAACGACCTAATTTTTGTTGAATCACCGCAATCTGTAGGGGAATCGCTCGATTGGCCGTGTCTTTTTCAGCAAGTTTCTCCAGTAAAGGAATCATTTTAGCATAGTCGGCTTTACGAGAGAGTTCCTGAATTTCTGACCAGGGATCAATGGCTTTTGTTTGAGTAAAGCCACTACTGGCAAACAAAAGGAGGCCAATGGTTACAAGGAAAGTACGCATAGAGGGATAGGTGAGAAGTATGATTAGTGTGAGAATGGTAATAAAATACGTCAACGTCATTAATTAGGTTGATTGCTGTGAAAATCACCATTATAGAAACCAATGGATAATTTCGGTTGAAAGCAATTAGTTGGCCATTTTACAGAGCTGGTGTCCAGCGGGGCATTTCATAAATGACTCGAATTACTTCAAGGGCTAAGTTTTCGTTAACTGATTCAAATAAGATGGTGTATCGTTTTCGTGAGGTATTTTAATAGCTCAGTTCTACCGTCGGGAAAAACAGTATCCTGAGCATTAGTGAGGAAGCGAAACAAAAACAGACAAAAGAGAAGGTATTTCATAAAGGTATGCAAGCTGTTTTGACTTTACTGGCCTGTGAACTATTCTAATATAAAGGAGATGGGTAAGTGAAAACGGATTCTGAAAATAACTCCATTTTGTTTACTGGGAGTCCATTTAGGCATGTTTTTGACAACTCGCACCGCTTCCGCATCGCAGCCAAAGCCTTTGGTTATGTTTACATCCGAAATAGCTCCGTCTTTCTCAACAATGAAGCTTAGAAAAACTTTGCCAGATATGTTTGCCCGCTGGGCCTGATTGGGGTAATGAAGATTATTGGCAAGGTATTTATACATCGCCTTGTCATTGCCTGGAAAATGAGCCTCTAGGAGTGAGGAAACCTCTTTTTTGTTTTGGGACGTAGGTTCAGATGTCTTACGGATTGATTCATGCTCCGAATCAGAACAGGCCGCTGAAGTGAAAATCATCCCACAAAAAACAGGAACAATCAGAACATACTTAGCTAAAACAGACCGACGAGAAGGCTGTTTGCGAAGCATATTGATGCGAGATTTTAACATGGATGACTGAAAGAACGGATGGCTTAATTCAGACAGATTGACCCCAAATTGCTGCGAGAACAGGAGCATTGCATATTCGGCCCTGCTGGCTTCCTGCTGGCTGGCTACTTCATCCGCCAGGTATTCGTGTAACAGACGAATATCCTGTTTAAGTAAATGAACGATGGGGTTAAACCAGTTAAAAATGGTTACTAACTCAAAGAAAATCACATCAGCTGAGTGCAGTTGACGCACGTGTACACGTTCGTGAGCTTCGATGGTAGTACGGTTTTGTAGTCCTTTTCCCACAAAAAAGTGATTGAAAAAAGCAAAGGCGTCTTTATCTCCGGCTTTACGATGCCAACGATTACGAAACAGGCTGTTCAGCTGATGAAGCTGGAAAGAAAACTTGCCCAGAAAGAATAGAATACCGAATAGATATAGTATTGCCAGCAGATGTCCCCAGCGAATGGGGTGGGCATTCACTTCGTTTTGCCAGGAATCTGGCTGGCCAAATACAAATGCCGGGTTATAGTAGTGATAAAGGGTTGCGTTAATCTGTTGGGTAAACAACCAGCTTTTTACCCAGTCAGACTGCATGGCTGGAATAAAAAAGGACAGGGCCGTTCCCAACAGTAGAAAACTACGATTCAACTGGTGAAAGGTTTCGCTACGTAATACAAAACGATAAAATCCGTAGAACCCCGTTAGATATAAGTTTACCTGAATGAGATAGTGCAGCCAGTTCATTAGAGTAAAGGGGTTAAATGGTTTGGATTAAAGGACGATCTGCCGGGAAAATGTAGCGATGGTATGTCGTTGTATTTCCGTAAGGGCGAGTTCTTCCAATACGTCAACTAAACTTTTGTAGGAGGCTTCATTACAATGAATATCTGGTCTCCCATTTGTTTTTTAGCATCCAGAGAACTTATTCTCCCTGATCAGAAAAATTACTATGAACAGGGATATCCGGTTGGGCGGCATTCGTGCAACATGCCTATTGAAACCTGATCTGTATCAGCCAGGTAAATAGGTGACCTCTCAGTATACTGACAGGCATCTTTTCAATAAGACTACTTGTATCTGGTATATCCAAGAAACATCGTAACGGGTTTTTGAAGCGTAGGCGTAAGGATGAAAACCGTAATCAACAGAAAACCCAGGTCTACCATCGGCGTTATGTCGATTCGGGTAGAGGTACGGGCTTACGTAGGTCGGATGTTTGCCATGAGCGTGTAATCGGCCTGCTGGCTAATGGTTTAGAGTGTGTTGACACAATAAGATCCGATTACTCATTTTTCATTTGCTCAATGAGTTTTAGAATTTCATCGGCCTCGGTCAATTCTACCTTTTTCTTTTTCATGAAAAAGGAAAACAGGCTTCCTACTGAATTTCCAAAATACCCTTCCATGAGTTTTTCGGTGGCAAAGGTTCGGTACTGTTCCTTCGAAATCAAAGGATGATACTGATGGGATTTGCCGTAAGCAGTATGTCCTACAAACCCTTTCTGTTCTAAAATTCGAACAATCGTTGAAACGGTATTATAGGCAGGCTTGGGTTCGGGCAATTGGTCCAGAACATCTTTTACAAATCCTTTGTCCAAGGTCCAGAGTACATGCATGATTTGCTCTTCGGCTCGGGTAAGTTCTTTTTCAACCATGGTTGTCTTGTTTATTAAAAACGCCATCTCATCATCAGGAGACGTTTCTATTACTAAAACGGATATCCATCCCAAAGATTAAACTAATATTTTAGTTAAACAACTAGTTGCTTCGTTTTTTTTGCGTTTAGGATTTTCTGAGTTTTGCCGAAACGAACTGTCAGCCAATAATTGCCAACATTTCTGTAGAGCTGTTGAGGGTATTTCCGAACGAATTGTTCATTCTTAAAACGAGTAGAGCCGCGATAAATCGACGGCTCTACATTTCAGACTCAAACCCCAATAAACCCAAACATACATCAATGGAAAGTTCGTTTTTTGATCATACCTCCTTTGGTGTCCTGAATACTATGCTGGACGATAAAGGCCTGACTATCAATTTTATCGACAGCATTTTTCAGTCGGTTTACTTCCAAACGTGTTACCACTGTATACACAATGTCGAGATCACCGTTGCGTTCACCGCGTTTACCGAAGCCCCGTTGCCCTTTTAGCATCGTAACCCCGCGACCCATCTCATTGACAATCATTCGACGGATGGCATCGCTTTTCTCTGAAACAATAGTGATGGCAGTGTATTCTTCCAGACCCGTAATGATAAACTCAATCGTTCGTGAGGCCGAAAAATAAGTAAGCATCGCGTATAGGGCAGTTTCAATGTCAACCAAAATAGCGGCTATGGCAAAAATGAATACATTAATGGCCATAATAATATCGCCGACGGTGAAGCCCGTTTTACGACTGATATAGAGAGCCAGTACTTCAGTGCCATCCAGCACACAACCACCCCGGATCGAAAGGCCAATACCTGCTCCCAGAAAAAATCCGCCAAAAACAGCAATCAGTAATTTATCACGAGTAAATACGGGTAATTCAAGAAAACCCAGGCAAAGAGCCAGGAGGCTAATGGCAATTAATGTTCGTATGGCAAAGCTGATTGAGATCTGCCGTAAGCCTAAAAGAATAAACGGAACGTTGATCATCACCAGTAAAATGGGCAAATCTATTCCGGTAAGGCGGTTGGTTAATAGAGATATCCCTGTTACGCCACCATCAAGAAAGTGACTGGGTAATAAAAATCCCCGCAGCCCAATGGCTGCCGAGAAAATCCCCATAATCGTAAAAATATTATCGGTGAAGAATTGGCGAGTAGCCATGTATTGTGCCGTTTGCCGAAATTGTTTCCTGATCAAACGACGTATTAAACTGGGGGTTGCTGTCGCTGGAATTATAGGTGGAGAGGAGTTTTGCATAAACGTATAGAATATAGGGTTTATTTTTTAACGTTTAAAACTGCTCCAATCGTATGCAGAATCCTAATTAAGATTTTTCTAATATTTTAACCATATCTATTCAATTATTTCTTTGAAAAATATAAATCTTTTTAAAGATATTTTTATAAGTGCTTTAAAATTAATTGTTTATGTGTTATTTCTATTTGTGTTTTACTTCCTTCGAAATAAACCAGTAAGTTCAATCGGTTAGACTAAGATTCTTGCCGATTCAGAATAGCTTCGGCAATGATCAGGTCTTCCGGGGTAGTAATTTTGATGTTTTCATAGGAACCGTCTACCAGATAAATTGGAAAGCCCGCTGCTTCGGCTACACTGGCATCATCTGTAAAAAGGGGGTTTTCTGCTTGTTCAAATGCTTTTTTCAGAAGCGAAACCTGGAAGGTTTGCGGGGTCTGTACCAGCCGTAAGCTGGCCCGGTCTAGGGCTTTATTTTCGGTATCGGTAATAACCTGCCGGATTGAATCTTTTGCGGCCACGGCTACCACGCCTGAGCCTTTTTCTCTGGCAGTGTCAAAACTTTTTGCAATCACTTCGACCGGAACAAACGGGCGGACGCCATCGTGTACCGCAACCAGACCTTCACCCTGTATTTGTGCCAATCCATTACGAACGGATTGAAAGCGGGTAGCTCCGCCGGGGGTTTCCTGAATAGCCGCCTTTGCTAACGAGGGAGCCAGAGCCTTAATCGCGTGCCACTGCTCGAACTGATCTTGAGGAAGGCAAAGAATAATTTGAATATCAGCTGAATATTCCAGAAATCGTTCAATTGTATAAACAAGAATCGGTTTTTCGTGAATGGGTAAAAACTGTTTGGGAATGGAAACTCCCATCCGGCTACCGCTTCCTCCTGCGACTATAATGGCGTACAGAGTCATGAGTAATTCAATAATGGGGAATTGAAATGATAAACTGAGCTTCTTTTGCTCACAAAAGAACAAATAAAAAGTCCGTCCAACGGGCGGACTTTCGTTTATCTATAAAGTAAACCTTCTAAACAGTTACGTATTCACTGGCTTCAGTGATTGCCTGAATCTCTGTTTCGCTGAGGGGTATCTCAATAGCCTGAGTGAATGATTCAAGTTGCTCAGTACTGGTTGCACTGGCAATAGGAGCCGTAATAGTAGGTTGAGCCATGAGCCAGGCCAGTGAGATGCTGGCTGGTGTAGCGTTATGAGTAGCAGCCACCTCATCCAAGACCTTTAACAGATTCAGATTTTGCTCCGTGAGGTATTTTTTAACTCCCTGACCACGTTGGCTTTTCGATAAATCAGCCTTTGAACGGTATTTTCCCGTAAGAAAGCCGTTAGCCAGTGAATAATAATTTAATACCCCCAGGCCATATTCTCTGACAATGGGTTGGTATTGCGTTTCATATTTTTCACGTTCTACCAGATTATATTCGGGTTGGAGCGAAACGTAAGCAGGATATCCATTTTTTTCGCTGGCTTCGAGCGAGGCTTTCAACCGTGCTGGGCTCATATTAGAGGTACCGATGAACCGTACTTTTCCATCCTGAATGAGCCGGGCGTATGCTTCGAGTGTTTCCTCAACGGGGGTCGATTCGTTATCAAAGTGTGTCTGATACAAATCAATGTAATCTGTCTGGAGGCGGAGTAGGGAATCTTCTACTCCTTTGATGATATGTTTTCTGGATACATCTGGGTGCCCAGGCCCAAGATTCGCTCCAATTTTGGTAGCAATGACAACCTTATCACGGTTGCCGCGTTGTTGTAACCAGTTTCCAATGATGGCTTCAGACTCGCCACCCTGATTGCCCGGTACCCAACGGGAATAAACGTCTGCTGTATCAATAAGATTAAAACCGGCGGCTACGAATGCATCCAGTATTTCAAAAGAAGCCTGCTGGCCGAGAGTCCAGCCAAATACGTTTCCTCCAAACGCAATCGGGCTTACGTTAAGGGAAGATTTTCCAATGGTTCTTTGTTGCATGGGATAAAAGCATTAATTGAATGTGTTGGTTTAGCATTTTGTATGCGGGTACAGAAATGCTAAGCAGATTATATCCTTAAAAGAACAAGCCAGAAAAGAATAAATTCCCGACTAGGCATGAGCTATTTACGGAGCAGGCTGTTAATTGTCTGGCAGTCAATAGGTTACGGAATGTAAGAAATCTATTTTTCATCCGTAAGGATAAACACCGTTAGAAAAGCCAGAATGGATACGATAAACCCAAACATGAAAATAGTATAGGCAATGCGAAGAAGCTTATACTTTTTTCCGAGTACCACGCCTAAATAATAAATATCCCGGGTCATGCTGCTGTAAAGAAAAGTACTGTCGTTCATCATGGCCTCCACCCCGTGCTCGTAATCTTCCAGTTTCATGTTATAGAAATTGCCGAAAAAGAGCAGATTAACGCGTCGATTTTCGATGTCTGCCCGACTGAATGTGCCTTGCGTAATGTTAGGGCGGGTAGCCAGTACTGCAAAAATGATGGTGAGTAAAGCCGTAACCAAAAAAATAGTAGTCGGCAAAATTAGTTCGGGGTGTTGTTCCAGGCGGTGAGAGAGAACCGATACAATCACTGAAACCATAATGGAATTCACCGAAATCATGATGTTGGCTTTACTATCGGCAATTTCGCTGAGGCGAAGGTGGTTGGTTGAGGTGGTCCGAAACATGGTTTCTATGCCACGTTCGGGTTTGTTCGACTTATCTTTTTTTGGGGACTCTTTAGGAGCAGAAATATCGTTTACTTTTTCTTCCTGTTTGTCTAGCAGGCGTTGCAGATTGGCCGCCTGGCCCGGTCCCTGTTTGTTTTTTGCGTAATCGGTAAAATAACGATGCTGGGAAAGAAATTTTATATTTCCTTCCCGCCAGTCGGCTCCTGAAATAGCTTGTCCCGTAGTGAGTTCACGCTCTTTACGAAGGAGTTTTGTCGTGTCTTTGTAATCAGGATTTCCCAAGTGGTATAAATCAGAATCACACACAATCTGCTCTAACATATTGCGGGGAGACTGCGGCATTTTCGTTGCCAGAATACACCCTTCAATTCGTTGAATGAAGTCTTCGGCTACTTTATTCTTTTGTAAAAATTCCCGGGCAGCTTCAGCTCCTTTTTCTTCATGTTGAGAGGGAACGCCCAGCAAATACCCGCTATCATGAAACCAGGCAGCGGTTAGTACAACGAACTGCTGTTCGTTAGTAAGCTGGTAGTAATGAGCTAGTTCACGGGCCGCTTCAACCACGCCAAGGGTATGCTCGAAGGTATGATAGGTTAATTCAGGCCTTGCCTGTTGCTCAAATAAGGATCGAACATACGTTTCAATTTGAGGAAGTAAGGAACCCATAGGCTAAGAGATTTTAAAAACGGAATCCAACCGAAACATAAGGCAATACGCCTTCATCTGAAAAACCAGCTGTAGCAGTTAAGATAAGTAAACTGGCTGGTGAAATGTAAATGCCACCGCCGTAGCCGTCGTGCCATTGTTTGGAACTTTCGCCTTTTTGCCAGACCCGCCCAATATCGTTAAAGGCCATTAATCCGACACTTCCTGGAAACAGATAGGAGCGGAAATTAAAAAGTTTCAACCGAAGTTCCAGATTATGATAAACCTGATGATCTCCTGCGAAGCGATATTTGCGATAGCCACGCAGATTATCCTGTCCGCCCAGGTATTGAAGTTGGTAAAAGGCTGGATTTCCAGTGGTGATACCAGCCCCTAACCGATTCACAATAACCACACGGGCCGCTTTATTGAAACTGGTGAAAACCGTAAGATCAGTATTGAGTTGGGTCAGTTGGTTATTATGCTCTTTCCCTAAGCCCTGAAAGGCCGTGACGTTTGTTATCCAATGGATACCTCGTGATGGCAAGACCTTATCATTCCGATTGTCAAGATCAACGGTAGCCTGTAGCCCAATGAAGCTTTGTTTTTGTAAAAAACGATTTTCAGGTAAGGTTGCTAGGTAATCTTCAATAAAACGACCCTGATTATCGGCGAGGCCCAGTCTGAAATATTGAAAAACAGGGCCTGCAGAAACGTGTATCTGTGGACTGATTTTGCGTTTGAGTAAGGCGGCGAAATTCATCAGATCATAGCGGGTCCGGTAGTAACGAATGATGTGATCATTGACCGTTTCATTTCCAGTACCATAGAAATTAGTAACGTTATCGGGAGCCTTGATATTGGCCGTTAGCCAAAGGTCATTCTTACCAACGGCTTCCGTGAAAATACCGTCATATTTAATGGCAAATGCATTGGTTGCGAGTGAGTGCGTTATCAATAAGCGATTCATTGAAGCATAGGGGTGCTTACGGAACCCCTGCTTCATTAATTGCCCTCCGGCTCCCAGCAGTAAGCCATCGTCGAGGTTATACCCGCCCGCCAGCATCGGAATCAGTTTGTCATAGGCAAAAGCATGCGAATCATAGGCGTTAATGGTTTTATCCGTAGAGGTATGTACAACCGCTTGCCCGGCCTGTGGCAGTTGGTTTGCCTCGGCAGATACGTCATATACAACCGTTTTTTGCGGTTGATGGGGGCTAACGCTGAAGCGGTCCGCTCCTTTGCCACCGATCAGACGAACCTTAATCTGCTTGTTGTTACCCGTTACCACAAATTCGTCGTCTCCTTTTAGTCCGTATAAACGGATTTCTTTGGTATCCGAAGGATCAAAAATTCGGTGATAAAAGGGGCTGGGGTTTGTTCCCTCTTTGGCTATTTTGCGGATCGACAGATCAACTTGCCCAGTAGGTGAATGGCTAATTTCAAAATATTCTTTCTTGTCTGATCCGGTGATGTCTACGTTTTTAGACAGAAACCGATAATATTTCAGGGCTTTTTCTCTGAGCCATTGGCGGCGTGCTTTTAGTGTTGTCAGAATCTGGGAGCCTGACTTCTGGCGAACGGAGGGAGGAAGCTGCCCGATAGCCCGTTGTAATACCTCGTCTGTTAATGCTTTTTCAAAATCAGAAATTTCTGCTTCCCAGTCAGCCTTGCTTAAGCCCTGTAAAAACATTCGGTCGAAATACCGAGCATTGAACATAAACCCATTGACATTGGAAAGCTTCGTGCGAAACCCTTGAAACTTAGGTTGTAACCACGGCCAGGCCGCAATATGCGGAAGTAAGCCTCCGGCTTTAAAAAAAACCTGATCGCGATCGCGGGGAATGGGATAAAATAACTTACCCTTTGGGGTTTTAGTGTTGCCCCATCGCCACTGATCTTCGTGACGATCCCAGTCGCCAATGAATAAATCCAGTAGCCGGGCCCGCAATACAGCCCGTTCGTCCACCTGGTTATCATTGTCATCTTCCAGTGCCTCAGTGACTTTAGGAGTGCTCAGTGATTTTCCCTCGGGATTTCGTTCTTCCAGTAAACAAATGGTTCTGGCAAAATCAGACTGATAAGTGCCCAGGGCCGGGTCGTCAGGAACATAAACCAGACGTGGATGGGCGTGGGGCACATGAGTAGCTTCTGCCAGTGGTACGACAGCTAAGGGGGCATAAGGATACCCCGCCGAAATTTCATCCTGCAAGACATCCCTGGCAATCGTTTCCCGAAAGGCTACAGGTAGGGCCATTTCGGGCACTTTGTCGACGGTTCGAAGCACCCATTCATTTCCTTTTGGATCTTCCAGTCGTAGTGATTTCGTTTGCATACCACCGCCTTTTTGCAGAATGTTCAGGCCTTCTTTTTGAATATCAAACACCGGAAATCTGACGGGAGTTGCCCAAATCTCACGATAGTTTTTGCCTAGAAGAAAGGTATGTAGTTTGCTAACCTGAGTATATGAAGGTGAAATGGCCACCTCCACGCTATCGGGCCAGCTGCGTTTGACTTGCGGAGAACTGCCTGAATCGCTAAGAGGAATGGTGAAAAGACTAGCGGTATGTGCCAGTATCGACTCGGCTTTTTCATTCACAGTAAAGAACGAAGCTTTTAACTCCCCCGACGGCATTTCATCGAGTACAATATAACCCCAGTCGCTGCTTACAAACTCGGCGTATTTCCCCTTTTTAACCCGCTCACGATTAATCCCCGATCCACTGCCTAAATAATTTCGGTTTCCTTCCTGAATATGCTGGAGGGCATGGTCGTGGCCGGCAACAAAAACAACCCGTTTGGCCGGAACCAGGGCTTTTTCCAGTACCTCTACCATATGCTTGTAAGTAGGGTTGTGCAAATCTTGTAGGGTACCAAATACACCACGGGCAATGGGATAGATCGATCCGATTAGCGGAAGCGGAATGTATAAACCCGATTTTAAATCGGTAAAGGGGAAAATATGTTGCTTCAGTGTATAATATCCGCCATGTATGCCATAACTGCGAAAGGGTTGGTGTGTGGCAAGAATAATGCCCTTGTTTTTATTACGAAGTACAATATCCGACAGGCGGGCTACTACTTCGTCTTCCGTTTTGCAGGGACAGTCGGAGTCTATGCCGGGTTTATCATTCGGATGTAGCCACCATTGGGTATCAATGATAACTAAGATCAGACGATCATTCAGGTGAATTTCTTCGGGGCCGGGGCAACCATCCGCCGGCAGCATTTTGATATTGGGAGCATGCAGACTGTCCAGCCAGCGACCCTGACGCTTGATTTTTTCCCAGCCATCAGCGTGGTCTTTAGACCAGTCGTGATTGCCGGGAATGAAAAGAACCGGACTGCGTTTCGAGAGCCCCACCTGGGCCTGAACCCGTAAAATCTGGGCCAGAGCAGTATAATCGGGATCATTTTCATCCGGTAAGCCACGTGGATATACGTTATCTCCCAGATATAATAAGGTCGTTTGAGGGTCATCCAGGTTATAGTACGAGGCTATTGCATCCACAACCGGATTATGGCCATTTATTAATTTGCCCGCATCGCCCACTAAAATAACCCGTTGCTTTACCGAATCGGTGGGCTGGGCCTGGCTGAATAAGGGAGTAAGAAAACAAAAGAAAGATAGGGCAAAAAGTCTCATTCGTGAGCAGCCAGTTGTTTAACCTCATGCTTAATATAAAGTCGTAGAGCCCGCAACCCCTGTACGCCTTGCAAGGCTTCGAGTTCCACATCGTCAATTCGTTCCTCTAGTTTATGTTGATGTTGAAGCGATTTGATGAGGGGCTCAAAATCAGTAATTTCCCGGCGATTGGAATAAATTAACGCAATGGTATCAGGTTGAGTCAGGCGTTCGTGCGTTTCCACAATGCGGGCTTTATCAATCCGTTTTTTGATGACTTCGTAACGAATACTATAGGAGCCGTCTACATCAAAGCGGTGTTCATCCTGTCGGAAACTAATGTTTACGGGCTGCGAATGCACCAGAATAAGTTGGGTGGTTTGCAGAGGCAGGGGTAAAATGGGCAGCAGTTCGTGCGTAAGTCGGGCCATTTCCACCATCGAATTTAATTGCCATAGCCGCAAATTAGTGAGGTACTCAATCTGGAAGGGAATCTGTGGAGTAACGGACTGCCCAATGTAGAGGTTGTACTCCATGCCATCGGTTCGGTATTTATCAAAATAATGCGGGTGCATGGTCTGCAAACGCTTATCCTCGTTCTCAATGTACCGATTAACCGTTAGGTTAATCCACTCCAGGCTAACCTCATACGCCCGCGAAGCCTGGTTAAAATGTCCCGTACTCTGGTCAATTTGTTCAAAATACGTGCGAATGGCTTCATTTGGTTCTAGTGCCTGTAGAAAAGGATTGATTTCCTGAACAAAAAATAGAGCAATGCTTGCTTCGTCTTCGGGTGTCATGCCTGATAACAAACGCGTTTGCCAGTAGTTAGTATGTTCCAGTAATAACTGAGTTGTTTCTCTGGAATGAGTAGAAAGTAACTGATAGACCTGAACCAACTGATCAGAAAAATCCTTTCGTACGGCCTTATGTCGTTCTAAGGAAGAGTTACGTACGTCGATAGCTCCATATAGCGGATATACTTGGGCGAACTGTACTTGTGGAGCTTTAAACAGAGGAGTACCGGCTGCCTGGTTGCGAAGGGTTTCCCAGGCTACTTCATTAAATTTCCATTCAACAGAAGGTTGTAGAGGCGTGTATCGCTGCTTAATAATCCGTTCCAGACTATTATAAAACTGCTGACGCTGATAGCGAAGTAATTCTTGAATGAGAGGTAAGATTTCCTGGAGGGTCTCCAGAATGGTTTCAGAAAACGCATTAGCTCGTTCATTGCCGAGTTCCAATACGCCTAATACCTCTTTACCATCATAAACAGGATGTAATACAAAGCTTCGAATCCCTTTGTCAACCAGAATAGGCCGGCCCTCTTCTGGGAAATCGTCTAAATCGTAGAAAATGCGGGGAACGGGGTCATCACTCAGTTTAGTAATGATTTCTTGGATGAATGATTCATTCTTCATTTCATCTTTTAATAAGACACTACGTGAGCTGTAGGCGGGGTGTTGAACATGCCGGCCGTTCACCGTCAAAAAGGGCATTAATCCAACCTGTAGATTGGGCTGGCCTACCAGATTGCGTAAACCTTTAACAAAGCGTTGATAACTTGCTTCTTCCGAATCGGTTTGTAAATGGGCGAATATATCACGAAGCTGCAGTAGTGTTTCCTTGCGGGTAATATCCTTTACAAAAAAGATACAAAACCCTTCAAAGGTAAACGACTCCAGTGGTAATGGAACGCCGCCGGGATCTTGCCGCCGGCCGTTTACGAAATCAATCCAGCTAGTCTGTAAATCCGGAATTTCATCTTCCAGGTAGGGTTCCAGGAAGTTAGCATTTACGGCAATTCGATAAAACGTAGTAACGCCGTTTTGCTCTTTCTCAAAGGTGAAGGAGGTGATCAGATCCTTATTGAAGGGGATATTATACCATTTTTCCAGAATGAGGTGATACACAAACCGCAGGTGTTCATCACAGGCTAAGCCTTTTTTCTTTTCGTGGCTGGGTAATAAATGGCCAAAGGGTGGCGAATAATAGAACAAACGGTATGGTACGGGTAAGCCAAAGGCAAAAGGAAGGTCTTTTTCGTTGGTAAACAGCGGAAGAATACTCCATTGGAGAAGCTGGGCTAATTTCTCAAACGTGTCAGCAGTAGTGGTTTCCTCGATAGAATCTGAATTTAAATAGGGGGTAAAGGCGTCAATCAGGCGGTTATACAAGTCATATAAAGGAGCATCTTTGGGAATCTGTTCCTGTTTTTGCTGAATAAACGTAATGAAGGGCCGGAAGGATAGCCTAAATTTGAGTGGTATATCTACCTCCTGCGGGAGATCAATTGTTAGGATGCTCATGGCTCAAAAAGACTTTTTCAGGTTGTACGCTTCTGAATAAATGGGAAAATGTGCGTAATGAACCTGAAAGTGAACAAGTAGGCGGGACTAGTATGCAGGTCAAACCGTTCTTTTTTTTAAAAAGTTTACCTTTTCAACAAAAGAAGACAAAATTTTAAACAAGTGTTTAAAAAGAATATTAAAAATAATCATTCCGCTCAGGAACTTAGCCTGAAAACCGTCTGAAAAATTCAGTTTCATAGCTACTGCCAATGGGAATTTCTTCTCCGGCTAGCAGAATAATTTTATTCCGAACGGATTCAATTCGGTGAAAAGGAATGATAAAGGAGCGGTGAACTCGAATGAAATCAGAGTCGGGAAGTTTTTGAAGTATCGCCTTTAGAGTCATGCGGGCTATAATCGGCTTGGCATGCTGAAGGTGAATTTTCAGGTAATCGTCGAGGCCTTCGATAAAAATAATGTCTTCCAGAAAAATTTTATGTAAAGTATAATCTGCCCGGATGTAAAGATGGTTCGTGTGGGTGGCCTTGGTTAATACTTGCTGATAATTAGCTGCTTTATGAGCCGCTTGTTTAAACCGGTCGAGCGAAAAAGGTTTGAGTAAATAATCTATGGCATTTAGATTGAAGCCCTCTACGGCGTATTCAGCATAGGCGGTGGTAAAAATAACCATGGCCTGCTGGGGTATAGAACGGTAGAACTCAATACCCGACAAGGCGGGCATATTGATATCAAGAAAAAGCAAATCAACCGGATTTTCTTCCAGATAACGCAGGGCTTCGGTAGTACTGGTAAAGGTTTGCTGCAGATCAATAAAATCAACCTGTTTGCAAAAATGCGTCATCACCCGAAGGGCCGGGGGTTCGTCATCAATCGCAATGGCTCGAATCATGCCAGGTGTATGGTTAGATCTACCCGAAAGGTAGCGGGAGTTTCCTGAATAGATAGCGTATGACGATCAGGGTAAATTAATTCCAGCCGGCTTTTTGTGTTAGTAATCCCTACGCCCGTTGAATGTTCTTCATCCTGGAAAATTCGTACTTTCTGATTGGTAACCATCAGTAACAACTGCTGATTGCTGATTACAAGATGAATGGTGATTAACGATTTTTTTTCTGGCGATACCCCGTATTTAAAAGCGTTTTCAATGAACGAAATTAAAATCAATGGCGAGATGATAAGGTTTTGGGGAGAACCCTTTACGGAAAAGTCAATCGTTGCAGTGTCGTCCAGGCGTATTTTCTGCAGGGCTACATAATGTCCGATGTACTCCAGTTCCTTGTAAAGGGGGACGGTATCTTGTTGGGCTTCCCCCGTAACGTATCGCATAAAAGCCGAAAGCTGCACAATCGCGTCGGCCGTTGCTTCTGATTGTTCAATAGCTAATGAGTAAATGCTATTTAAGGTATTAAACAAAAAATGTGGATTAATCTGAGCTTTCAAGTACGAAAGTTCAGTATTAAGCTTGTCTTGTTCGGCGGCTCGCCAGCGGGCGTTAATACGAAGCGAAATAGACAAAAAAAAGGCGAGTAAAAACAGAAAAAACTTCTGCGTTAAATCAAAAACCATAACAGGTTTCTCCATCGATAGCCTATCCGGTGGGGGCTGATGCGAAACGTCTGGAGCAGGGGGTGGCGGGGGAAGTTTTTCCGTACGAAAGGGCTTTCCGGGAAAGGCTTCCGGGCGATCGCGTGAGGTAAAAACAAAGGCAATCAGGAAAAAGCATATAGCGGTACAACTACTAAAAAGCAAGTATTTCTGAGGAAAGAAGAACTTTGGAATTAATACATAATAACTCAGGTAAAAATAACCTATAATGAAAAGTGAGGAATAGAGATTACGTTGTTCGTGTAGATTTTCAAAACGATTGACCAGAAAGGAAAAACTATCGGGAGCAAATACGTATGGCAAGGCCAAAAACGCCAGGCAGCCTACCACATGGACCAGTATCCGCAAAAAAAGGCCTTTCATATCGATTGTTTTCAGCGAAACTACAAAATGCGTTGTGTGCTGATGAAAAGGTGGGGTAAAAAAGCAGAATGTGTCGGTGTTTACTCAATTTTGGAAAGTTCCCGGTTAACATTTCGTTGGCGTATATTGATTCAACACGATCAGCATGGTACAGTAGGTGTTCCTGCTCAATCGACGAAAATTCGTAGTCCTTAATCTGTTCATAATCGTCAATACCTTCAAATTTCCCCCGATCCATCTGAACCAGTCGATAATCTAAAGGGAACCTTTACTATAAATAGTTCGGAAATTCTTTACGCTCTGATAAATCTCCGGGGCATTATTTTCCCAGTGGTATTCATATTCGGCTGAAATAGGGCCTTTAAACTTCTGTTTTTTTAATTCAGCAATGACGGCCGGAATATCACACACCCCTGTTCCCCAGATTACATCGTGTGTTTTAGGGGCTTTTTCTTCCAAATCTTTAAAGTGCATTCCAAGAATATGACCTTTTAATTTTTGTAGACATTCAACTGGGTTAAGCCCTGAACGTACCCAATGACCAATATCAGAGCAGGAACCCAGATAAGGGTTATCGCCAATCACGGAGAGAACGGAATCGGGGTGCCAGTAATGTGAGGGTTTAGGGTGATTGTGTAAGGCTACATTAATTTTATAATCCTTTGCTAATGCACCTACCATAGGAATCTGGGCAAGGCTAGGTTCGGAATTAATATTTTGAATACCCATTTCTTTGGCAAATTCAAACAATATTTTCCAGTCTTCGTCAGTTTTGGGTGTAATAACCCCATAGGCTACCAATTTTAGCTTACGGTGCTTTATCATTTCTTTTACGGCTGCCCGTGTAGTAGCATCCATGTGAAAATCCATTTTGCCCTGAACACCCCCACCAATTTCCTGACCCGGAAAGGCTTCTACGTACGTTAATCCACAGCTATCAATTTTGCGAAGGGCTTCTGAAAAAGGAAATAACCGAAATGAATAAGCCTGTGCTCCAAGCATCCATCCGGATTTTCGTTCAGGCGTAGATTGAGCATATCCCTGAAGGCTTAACAAGATAGCTACGAACGCCAAGTACGTTTTTTTCATGTTTACAAAGAAGAGTAGAGGTTTATAGGACATAGACAAAGGTTTAAACTCTGTCTGAAAAAATCTGATGAAACTAAATAAAAATAACCAGCCAGCAAATCATAATTCTCTTGTCTGTTGAAGAAAAATAAATAGTATTGATAATCAGTTATTTAAAACCCAAAGATAATATCTGTACCACTAGTAGTAGAAGAGGATAAAAACAGATCAGATAAGCCAGATATGTTAAAAAGTATTAAAGGATAGTATTCGCGGATAAACCTATAGCTTCGCTCCTTATCAAAGCCCCGTAATCAGGAAACGAAATAAGATTTAACATTTTTTAGCGACTTGATTCCCAGGTTTATTATCACTTTTATATCACTAAAAACAACACAACCTGATTGTCATGAAAACTGGAAAAAAAATAATGAATAGTATGGCCCTGGCTTTCCTATTGTTGTTGGGAACGCTGTCTCTGAAAGCTCAGCAGTATCCTTACGATGATGTATACGATGGTGATGTAAATTTTCAAACGTTTTATGATGATTTGTCACCTTATGGTCAGTGGGTCAATAATTCCCAGTATGGTCAGGTTTGGGTACCCAATGCAGGTCAGGACTTTCAACCCTACGGTACTGCCGGTCACTGGGAAATGACGGAATATGGAAATACCTGGGTGTCGGATTATCCTTGGGGTTGGGCTCCGTTTCATTATGGTCGGTGGGTACTTGACAACTATTATGGTTGGATTTGGGTGCCCGGATATGAATGGGGCCCCGCTTGGGTAAGCTGGCGTACAGGAGGGGGCTACTACGGCTGGGCACCACTTGGCCCTGGTATGAGCATCAACGTAAGCGTGAATTTACCATGGAATTACTGGACGTTCGTTCCCCAAAGTTATATTTTGAGTGCCCGTATCTATAACTATTACGTTCCTCGTGCCCGGATCGGCAATTTATATAACAGCACGATCTTCGTTAATAATTTTTACCGTAACAATAACCGCATTTATGCTGCGGGTCCTGGTCGTTATGATATGCAGCGAGCCATTGGCCGTAATATTGATGTACGCCGGGCTGGAGACTTCGGCCGCCGTGTAGGGTATTTTGATCGTCAGGCCGGTGGTGGCTTCAACGGAAATCGTGGTGGAGGCAACCGCTTTGATAATAATCGTCCGGGCGGTATGAATGGGGGCCGCTATGATAATCCTGGGGCTCCTAATCGTTCTGGCAATAATGGCCAAATGAATCGGGGGATGTCAAACCCCAATCGTCAGGGAGGTGGCTTTGGTCAGGATATGAATCGTGGCGGCAACCAACCCAATACGCCCAACCGTCAGGGCGGAGGAATGGGTCAGGATATGAATCGTGGTAGTAACCAACCCAGTGCTCGTGGTGGTCAGGGTCGTTCGTTTGACGGAAACCGTTCGGGGCGTTCATTTGAGTCACCTCGTTCCCAATCCTCTCAAAGCACGTCCGGAGGGAGTAAACGTTCCGGAGGATCTGTACCAAATGCCGGGAGCAACCGCAGTAGCCAATCCCGTGGGGAAGGAAGAAGTCCTGGTAGAAATTAATGCTTCATTGATAATCAGAAGCCGCACTTGGCAAAGAGTGCGGCTTTTTAGCTTTTACGGTACGCTCGTCGGTAAGCTACCGGAGTCATTCCGGTAATGCGTTTAAAGTGACGGTTGAAATGTGAAAAATTGGTGTAGCCACTTTCATAACATACCTGTGCGATAGGTAAATCGCCAGAAATCAATAGCTTGCAAGCCTGGCCAGTGCGTACTTCTGCGAGAAACTGAGTATAAGTCTTACGAACTTTACTTTTAAAATAGCGGCAAAAAGAAGGAGAATTTAAAGCCGCTTCAGCCGCGATTTCGTCCAAAGTAATTTTGTGTGCATAATGGGTAAACGTATAATGATAAACCCGGGCGAGTCGTTCTGTATCGGCCAGGTCCGTCGGAATACCGTAACCTACACTGGCCAGCGGCTCGGTTTCAGATGAAAAAGCCAGTATTCGCAAGATATTCAGAATTTGAATTAGTCGGCTTAATTCATCTAATTCAGCTAAAGTACTCATCTGCTGCTGTATTTGCTGCCGGGTAACGCCCGTTATTTTTAACCCTCGCCGGGCTCGCAGAAATAACTCTCGAAGTGGTCGAGTTTCCGTTAAAGCAGCAAAGTCTTTTCCCGCAAAATCTTCTTCAAAGTGCAGCGTAAGAGAACAGCACATTTGAGTATTATAACCTTGTATGTACGCTTCATCCGATCGCCAGAGATGAGGTAAGTTCGCCCCTAATAAAATCAGATCCCCCGCTTCGAAAGCCTCTACGTGATCCCCTACAAGCCGGGTTCCTGAGCCTTCCTGCACCCAGGTCAGCTCCAGTTCAGGATGATAATGCCAGCGATTATAGAAATAAGGTTCCTCTACCCGGCGGATGCCGTATGAGGTGTTTCCTTCAAAGTTAAAGCGACGGTAAACGGGTTTCATGATTCAGTGTTTTCAATACTTAGGTTGAATGTGCCGCCAATAATGCAAATATAGTATCAATTAACGGTAAGAGGGGGTAAGTAATGCATGGTTGTTACGGAGAACTTTGCTGTCTATCTAGAACTAAGCAACGAAACCTCTGAATTACGCTTGTGAAAAATACGGCTACTGCTTACTCCGATCAACAACTTTGGCATGCTCTGCTGGATGGAAATTCGGAAGCATGGGGAAAGTTGTATTATCGTCAGTATCGACCACTGCGAGCCTGGGCACTGCGTCGTTTTGCAGATGCTGATTTGGTAGAAGATGCCTTACAGGACTTATTTATCTGGATATGGCAACACCGGCAGAATCTTAATCGTCAGGCACCTCTTACACCATATCTGAAGTTTTCGCTTAAAAATCAGATTTTAAAACTGCTTAACCCCCAGAATGTACCCCTAACCCCAGAAACAGAGATTCTGGAATATGATTGCTGTGCTGAAACGAATTGGATTGAACAGGAGGTAGAGCAAGGCTGGCGGCATTTTGCAACCCAGTCACTGGAAGAACTGCCCAAACGAAAAAAACAGATTATGCAGTTACGCTATAGCGATGGCTATTCCATTGAAGAAATCTGTGAACGCACGGGCCTTCAGTATCAATCGGTAGTCAATGCAGTACAATTATCCGTGACGCATCTGCGGGATCAGGCGTACCGGGCGGGTTATAACTATCGGGTATTCCGCCGGAAATCACGCTAATGGCCGTGTGCTCAGTATGCCGCCGTGCGTGCCCGAGCACATAGGTGAAGAACAAGGGCATATTTGAAACAATAGGGTATCAATAGCCGTTTCTAAATGAGCAGTTGCCCAGGCAACATGTTTTTTGTACCTTATATTTTCCAAGTACTTTCTGGGATTAGAAGCAAAAGATTTTGTTGAAAGCGAGGAGCGTACTAAAAATCTATTGGACTTATTCGGAACGCCTGAAATGAACTAAAAACAGGATCAGGGCACCGAAAAATTAAAAACGATAAACCAGCTAGATTTTCCGTACCTTTGCCAGTCGAAACAAGTTCTTTGAATAACTGCTTTTACCGAATATGCTGAATCGGAGGACGTTGCGAA
>JASGGE010000025.1:0-32192 GCA_047605205.1 Siphonobacter sp. | reverse complement strand
AAAGCTATTTTAGTCTATGAGCTGTCTAATAAAAGCCCAATTGTCAACCTTGTTGATTAAATTGCTGGCTCGATTTTTCTCAAACAGGAATTTAATCTGTTCAGAACGTTTAGATAAGCAAGTAATCCGGTGACTATCAAGCCTTATTTTCAGCTCATGCGACCGGCCAATATCATTACGGCCATTGCAGATGTTTGGGCAGGAGCTGCCATTGCCGGAGCCTTACCTCCTACTGTTAGCTGGCAAGAATTCCTGGCGATTAGTGTTGCAGCGGTGGGGCTATACGGTGGCGGTGTTGTTTTTAATGATGTTTTTGATGCAGAATTAGACGCCATCGAACGGCCCGAACGGCCCATCCCGAGTGGTGCTGTATCCGTAGAAGCCGCTATTTTTCAGGCCTCTTTTTTACACCTGCTCGGTATTGCAGCAGCCAGTTATTGCGGGCCTACCAGTGGTATACTCGCTGCCATTATTGCCATTCTGACCATTGTATACGACCGCTTTGCCAAACCTCATCCCTTTTTCGGGCCATTAAC
Source organism: Siphonobacter sp. (assembly GCA_047605205.1). Lineage (GTDB taxonomy): Bacteria > Bacteroidota > Bacteroidia > Cytophagales > Spirosomataceae > Siphonobacter. The sequence goes on along the minus strand of JASGGE010000025.1, from coordinate 31,656 downwards.
CATGGGCAGTTGTCGTGGCCTTAATCTGTTGCTCGGGGTTAGTCTTTTATCAAATATGCTGCCTCAATGGTACGCTGTAGGACTTATTCCTGTCGTTTTTATCGCTGCCATCACTATGATCAGTCGTGGAGAAGTACACGGTGGCCATTCCAATATCATCTTGTTTGCCGGAACCTTATTCCTGACTGTTGAACTGGCTCAGTTTATTATTGGTAATCGGCAAGGTCATACCGTTGGGGCCGGCGTATTAGTGCTCGCACACGCTTTTATGGTGTTTCCGCCCCTAATCAATGCCTATCAAAAACCCATCGGCCCCAACATTGGAAAGGCTGTGAAAGCAGGGGTGTTATCCTTGATTATCATGAATGCGGCCTGGTGTATGGCCTTTGGAAATTGGCCTTTGGCCTTTGCGACTCTGGCTTTATTACCCTTATCATTTCAGTTAGCTAAGTTATTTGCTGTTACATAAGTGTTTGGCGAAAAGGATATCCATCCAAAATTGCTAAACCTTTTTTATATTTTTCCATGAAAACCATTCAGCAGCGGTTTGAGGTCAGCTTTGCGTATTCCGTATTTTTTACGGAGCATTTGTTTGAGGTACAGAATCCGGAATTTCGGGATTTTCTTAATCAATTCAATACCAGCAGTTTTCGCAAGAAAATTTTCTTCTGCATCGATTCGGGGGTAGCCGGGCAGCATCCGTATTTACAAACGGCTATTCCAGAGTATTTCCACACTGTTTCTTCCGTTGAGTATATTCCTGAATGGTTGATTTTACCCGGTGGCGAAGCAGCCAAAAATGATCCTGACTTATTCAATCAGCTTGTTGATGCCATTGATCAGTATGGAATTGACCGGCATTCGTTTGTAGTAGCAATCGGAGGAGGGGCCCTGCTCGATCTGGTAGGTTATGCAGCGGCGGTATCACACCGGGGTGTCAAACACATTCGTATTCCGACGACTGTTCTTTCCCAAAATGACTCTGGTGTAGGTGTTAAGAATGGCATTAACTACAAGGGTAAAAAAAACTTCCTCGGCAGTTTTGCTCCGCCTGTTGCAGTATTCAATGATCAGGCTTTTTTAACCACGCTGGATGACCGTGACTGGCGTTCAGGAATTGCAGAGGCTATCAAAGTAGCCCTTATCAAAGACAAAACCTTTTTCGAGTGGATTGAACAGCATACACCCAAATTAGCCCGGCGAGACGCCGACACGATGCAGTACCTGATTCATCGTTGTGCGGAGCTTCACGTTGAGCACATTCGTAGTGGTGATCCGTTTGAAAGTGGCTCTGCCCGACCATTAGATTTCGGGCACTGGGCTGCTCATAAACTGGAATATTTAACGAACTTCGAAGTACGCCACGGCGAGGCCGTCGCCATGGGTATTGCCCTGGATACGCACTATTCACAATTGGTGGGGCGTTTAAATTCTACGGATGCTCAACGCGTAACTGACGTATTAGTAGCCTTAGGATTTGAACTCTACCACCCGGCCCTGGGTGAGCAAGATTGCATCAATCTGATGAATGGATTGAGAGAATTTCAGGAGCACCTGGGCGGCCAGCTCACCATTACCTTACTAAATGCATTGGGTGTAGGAGTAGAAGTACACGAAATGGACGCAGCATTAATTCGCCAGTCGGTACGCTATTTACAGGAATTCCGGGTTTGGAGTTAAGACAATTGTCTATTTACTGTCTTCCGTTGAGAGACCTCATGGCTCATCTCGTCTTCCCTGATTCTAAAAACTGTAAATCATAAGCAACATCGGCAGACGCTAAAAACTCTAAACGCATATGAAAACTCCGCTTGGTCACTTAAGTTATTGTAGCAATATCCACCCCGGCGAACGCTGGGAAGACCACTTCAACGCGTTAAAAACAAGTGTTCCTCCGATTCGGAAGGCGTTATCTCCCGACGAAGCTTTTGGTATTGGCCTCCGGGTAGCAGGCTTAGCCAGTAATGACTTATTGTTAGAGCGTTTCCTCAAACCTTTTCAGGAGTGGTTACAAAGTGAAAATGCCTACGTATTCACCATGAATGGCTTTCCCTACGGAGGCTTTCATAATACCCGGGTTAAAGAAGATGTACACGCCCCCGACTGGATTCAGCCCGAACGCCGGGATTACACCATTCGTTTATTCCGTATTCTATCACAGCTTCTTCCGGAAGGCTTAGATGGCGGCGTTTCAACTTCCCCCCTTACCTATCGGCATTGGTGGCCCACCGAAATCGCCCGTACAGAAGCTTACCGCGGTGCTACTTATCATATGCTGGAAGTAGTGCTCGAATTAATTGAGATTAACCAGAAAACCGGACAGATTCTGCATCTTGATATTGAGCCTGAGCCCGATGGCTTACTCGAAAATTCAGAAGAATTGATCGCCTGGTATACCAATCAGCTCATTTTCGAAGGAGTTCCCTATATCGCCCAGAAAGCAGGTTTAACCGAACAGGAAGCTGAAGCAGCCATCCGTACGCACATCCAGGTATGTTATGATGTGTGTCATTTTGCGGTGGAATTTGAAGATCCAGATACCGTTTTAAATCGCTTTGAAGCCGAAGGAATTGGTATCGGTAAAATCCAAATCAGTTCTGCTTTAAAGGTTGATTTCCAGGAACAGGCCAGCGAAAAGCTGGAATTATTACGCCGTTTTGACGAACCTGTTTATCTGCATCAGGTGGTTGCCCAAACGGATATGTCTTTACTTAAATATCCTGATCTGGATGCTGCCCTTTGGGAGGCCGAACCTTCTGGTCAGTGGCGAGTACATTATCACGTACCCCTTTTTGTTGATCAGTATGGCTTATTACAATCCACCCGAGATGCCGTCGTAAGGGTACTGAACCGTCAGAAAATAAAACCTTTTACGCAACATATGGAGGTAGAAACCTACACCTGGAGCGTATTACCTTCCGAATCGCAGTTACTCATCGAAGACTCCATCATTCGGGAGTTAAGCTGGGTAAAAGAACAATTATAATACTTGGCGTTTTTTCAGTTTTCAATGGCTCGTAAACTGAAGACTATATACTCACGTGCACCATGCAAAAAACGGTTGTTATCGATGTAGTAGGACTTAGTCAGAGTGTTATTGGAGAATATACACCTTTTCTAAGTAATTACCTTAAGAATAAGCACATTCAAACCATAAAACCCGTCCTGCCAGCAGTAACAACAACCGCCCAGAGTTGTTATATTACGGGAAAATGGCCTGGTGACCACGGAATAGTGGCCAATGGCTGGTATGACCGGGAAGATGCCGAAATAAAGTTCTGGAAACAATCCAATCATTTGGTGCGGAGTGAAAAAATATGGGAGGCCGCCCGTAAGGTTGATCCTTCGTTCACCTGCTCAAAAATGTTCTGGTGGTATAACATGTACTCCTCAGCAGATTATTCGGTGACGCCCCGACCCCAATATCATGCCGATGGCGTAAAGGCTCCCGACTGTTATAGCTATCCGCCGGAATTACGGGATCAGTTGCAGGAAAAATTCGGTCAGTTCCCTCTTTTTAATTTTTGGGGACCCAATGCCAATATCAAATCAACCCAATGGATTGCAGACGCTTCCTTATGGGTTGATGAACAACACGACCCGACGCTCACACTTATATACCTGCCTCACCTGGACTATTGTTTACAAAAATTTGGGCTTGACTTTGCAAAGATCCAACCGGAATTAGGCGAAATTGATCGCGTGCTGAAGCAATTAATTGAGCATTATCAGAAAAAAAATGCCAACATTATTCTGCTTTCTGAGTACGGAATTAATAATGTGAACCGGCCTATTCATATCAACCGGATTTTACGCGAAGCAGGGCTGATTTCGGTACGGCAGGAACGTTGGTATGAGTTACTGGATGCAGGCCTTTCAGAAGCTTTCGCGGCTTCCGATCATCAGGTTGCTCACGTATACATTAAAAACCCAGCTCGTATTCCTGAAGTAAAACAATTGCTTGAAAAAGTGCCGGGAATCCAACTGGTTTTGGATGCCGCAGGAAAACGCGAACATCATATTGATCACGAGCGGGCGGGTGATCTGGTTGTCGTGGCTGAACCGGATAGCTGGTTTACTTATTATTACTGGCTGGACGATACAAAAGCTCCCGACTACGCTCATCTGGTGGATATCCACCGCAAACCGGGTTATGATCCCGTTGAAATGTTCATGGACCCCGCTAATCCGCTGGTTAAGCTTCGGGCAGGCTATAAGCTGGCTCGTAAACTCCTGGGCTTTCGGTATTTGATGGATGTCATTCCCCTAGATGCTTCACTGGTAAAAGGTTCACACGGTGGCATTTCTGCTTCCAGGCAGTTCCACCCAGTCCTGATTACCGACGAAGCTCTGGCGACACCAGAAGTGGACGCACCTGACGTATATCAGGTCATTTGGAATCATTTGGTTGGTTAATTATTTTATCCAAACTCCTGCATAATCTTAAAATAGCAAGTTAAACTTGCTATTTTTTTTATTCATTTTTCAATTATGAATCAATTTTATATACATTTGAATAAAAAAATGAACTATATAGCCAATGAAACCTTCAGACTATTTAAAAGGAAGAGGTGCACAGCTCAACACGGCTAATCGATTCCTGAAGCATCGTTATGAGGAAGAAAACGAAGATTTTGACGAGTTAAACCCTTCGCCACTTACCCAATTCTTTTCGGATCACCCCAAAAAAATAGTCAATAAAATCACCAGTCCTGATCTGCCCATGATGATGTCGCTGAATCCTTATCAGGGCTGCGAACACGGCTGCATTTACTGCTATGCCCGTAATTCGCATGAGTACTGGGGGTTTTCAGCAGGCCTGGATTTTGAGAGTAAGATTATGGTAAAGCGAAATGCTCCTGTTTTGCTGGAGGAGGCCTTTAAAAAGCCTACCTGGAAGGTTATTCCCATTGAAGTTTCCGGCAATACCGATTGCTATCAGCCCGCCGAGCGTCAGTTTCAGATTACCCGCAATTTGCTTAAAGTCTTTGTCAAGTACCGAAACCCCATCGGTATGATTACCAAAAATGCCCTCATTCTGCGTGATATTGATCTTATATCTGAACTAGCTCAATTTAATCTGGTACATATCTACATTTCACTTACTTCTCTTAACGAAGAACTTCGGCAGGCCATGGAGCCCCGTACCGTTACCAGCCATCAACGTTTAAGAGTCATTGAAAAGCTCACTGCCGCCGGCATTCCCGTTGGAGTCATGACAGCCCCCATCATTCCCGGCTTAAACGACCAGGAAATTCCAAAATTGATTGAAGCCGCTGCTCAGGCAGGAGCTTTAACTGCGGGTCATACGGTTGTCAGGCTAAACGGAGCCATTGGAGACATTTTTCAGGATTGGATCTACAAGGCATTCCCTGACCGGGCTGAGAAAGTATTAAACCAGATTCGGGACTGTCACGGAGGAAATCTGAATGATAGTCGCTGGGGCACGCGTATGAGGGGCGAAGGTACTATTGCCAGTCACATTCATCAACTGCATCGGGTGTCACGGCAACGCTTCATGCCAAACCGGAAAATGCCTGATTATGACCTTACGCAATTCCGAAGAGAAGGCATGCAGATGAACTTAGGGTTTTGAACATAAATAAAACCCATTCAAGCTAGAATTTCAGGCACTTACGTCTCTCGTTATTGATAAAAACTCAGCCTGAAACAAAAAGGTCACAGCATAAATCTGTGACCATTAATGACTAACCAAAAGACTCTTTATTATTCCGGAACGGCTACAAACGTTAAATACGCTCCTGAAGATACTGTTACACCTAATGCGGCGGCGGCGGCAATGATCTGGGTATCAATAGTCGTTGGATTCGTAGTATTAATCGTATATTTAAACGTAGTGCTTGTTGAAGAAATCGGGTCAGCTACATACGTTACTGTAGTCCCACCGCTAGTGGTCATGGTGATGGTTTTATCATCCGTTCCGAGGCTCCAGATACCCGTTGAGACCGTACCATCATTATCGGATTGTTCGTAAGAGCCGTCTGATTTAAAGTTAACGTAGAACTTTGAAAAATCAATCAGATTGCTTGAACCTCCTTTCGTATATAATGTTAAACTGGGTATGGCCGTCGTAACATTTACAGCCGTAACCGTCTGAGCCTGCCAGTTATTAATCAGCGTTGTTTTATTATCAGTAGTGGTACTTCCATTATCATCATCTTTCTTACAGCCAAATAATAAGACAACAGACAGGGAAAGAAAAAGAAGACTTCTTTTCATGGGCGATTTCATTGTTTTTTTAGACGAGAACTAATTCATATACGCAAAATACTGGATTCAGGTATATATCTTATCTCAAATTTTAGTTACAAATGTATACATTGAATTGGTTATCAAGTCCGTTCCAATCATCCTCCGTGTATTTTAATGTGCCTCCAGCCAGTTATTGCCAATACCCATACCCGTCTCCATACGTACACTCAGGGGTAAGGCATGCACCATAATGTCATTTACCTGTTCTTTCAGAAAGTCCAGTTCAGACCGGTGAGTATCAAACACCAATTCGTCATGTACCGTCAGGATCATGTGGGATTTCAGCTTTTCTTTACGAATGAAATCCTGCACTTTTACCATAGCTACTTTCATAATGTCTGCTGCAGAACCTTGAATCGGAGCGTTAATCGCATTTCGCTCAGCATACCCCCGGTCGGTCATATTCCCTGAGTTAATATTAGGCAAATATCGCCGGCGACCAAGAATGGTTTCCGCAAAACCTGTTTCCCGAACCTTTGCAATACTGGCATCCATATACGTTTTTACTGCTGGAAATTCCCGGAAATAGTTATCGATCAGTTCTTTGGCTTCCGTTCGGGACACATCCACCTGTTGTGAAAGCCCAAAAGCTGATACTCCATAAATGATGCCGAAGTTTACTGTCTTGGCTTTCCGACGCATATCAGGCGTTACCTGGTCCAATGAGACGTTGAAAACCTTACTAGCTGTAGCCGCGTGTACATCCAGCCCACGATTAAACGCATCCATCATACTTTCATCACCCGAAAAGGCCGCCATAATCCGTAATTCAATCTGCGAGTAATCAGCAGAAAGAATTACATGGTCATCATCACGAGCGATAAAGGCTTTCCGGATTTCCCGCCCTCGCTGCGTACGAATCGGAATGTTTTGCAGGTTTGGGTTATTGGAAGACAATCGTCCGGTGGCCGTCACGGCCTGATTAAAGCTTGTATGCAAACGACCGGTTCGTGGTGAAATCAGAGCAGGAAGGGCATCAACATACGTAGATTTCAGTTTTAGTAATTCACGGAAATCCAGAATATTACGAACAATCTCGTGTTTTGATTCCAGCGTGGTTAATACTTCTTCACCCGTCATATACTGACCGGTTTTGGTCTTTTTTGCTTTAGGATCGAGTTTTAATTTTTCGAACAAAATTTCGCCCAATTGCTTCGGTGAAGAAATATTAAACTCCTGCCCGGCCAGCTCCCAGGTTTTCTGTTGAGTATCACGTAAATCAATATCCAATTGATGGGACAATTCCCGTAGAAAGCCCACATCCAGCCGAACCCCTTCCGATTCTACCTCGGCCAGTACTATTGCCAGTGGCATTTCTACTTCTTCAAATAACGAAACCAGCTTGGGGTTTTCAGCCAGCACAGGTTGCAATTTCTCCTGAAGCTGTAAGGTTATGTCAGCATCTTCAGCTGCATATTCCTTTATTTTTTCCAGCTCGACATCCCGCATGTTTAACTGGTTCTTCCCCTTTTTCCCGATTAATTCTTCAATCGCTACGGGCGTATAATTCAGGTACGTTTCAGCCATAATATCCATATTGTGCCGCTTTTCGGGCTCAATCAGATAATGAGCTAGCATCGTATCATACAGCTTACCTTTCACCTGAATTCCATAATGCCCTAAAATAGTTAGGTCATACTTAATGTTCTGAGCGATTTTAGCCACCTTTTCATTCTCAAAAACCGAACGAAATTCATCCATTATTTCCTGAGCAGAGGTATCCGGAACCGGCACATAAAAGCCCTCTCCCTTTCGGTATGAAAACGATAAGCCCAGAATATCAGCCTCAATCGCCGAAATATCAGTCGTTTCCGTATCAAAGCAGATCATATCCTGTTCATTCAGAAACTCAACCAGAGCTTTTCGTAATGCAGGCGTATCTACCAGTCGGTAATCGTGAAGGGTATCATGAATAGTCCGTTTGGTCGTATGTTCATACGTTTCTATCGGTTCTGGCACTGCGGTAGTATCTCCTCCTCCCCCAAACAAATCCATTTGTCCGGCGGCAGCCGGTTTCGCTTTGGTCTTCGGAGCCTCTACTGCCACAGGTTCTTCACCTAGTAGGCGTCTGCGTAAGGTGCGGAACTCTAATTCGTCCAATAGAACGGATAAAACTTCCCGATTCGGCTCACACATCTCCAGCCCGTGCTCATCAAATTCAATCGGAACGTTCTGATCAATGATTGCCAACTCTTTGGATAACAGCCCCTGTTCGGCAAAATTCCGAATATTTTCGGCCATTTTTCCTTTCAGCTGATCAACATTAGCGATCAGATTTTCGACGGAGCCATATTCAGCAATTAGCTTGACCGCCGTTTTTTCGCCAATACCGGGAATCCCCGGAATATTATCAACGGCATCGCCCATCAGCCCGAGTAAATCCACAACCTGGTCTACATTTGCAATACCCCACCGCTCACAAACCTCCCTGGGCCCCATAATCTCTATATCCTTACCCATAAAAGCAGGTTTATAAAGTTTGATGTGCTCTTCTACCAACTGCCCGTAATCTTTATCCGGTGTCATCATATAGACTTCAAAATCTCCCTGGGCAGCCGCTTTTTTAGCCAGTGTTCCAATAACATCATCCGCTTCATATCCGTCAAGTTTCAGAACAGGAATACAAAGGGCTTCACAAAGACGTTTTACGTACGGAATCGCAATAGTAATATCTTCGGGCTGTTGCTGACGGTGAGCTTTATAGGCTTCAAACCGTGTATGCCGAAACGTAGGTTGCGGCGTATCAAAAGCTACTCCCAGATGGGAAGGATTTTCCTTTTTAAGAACGTCCAGCAGGGTATTGGCAAAGCCAAAAACAGCACTGGTATTCATACCCGTAGAAGTAATGCGTGGTGTTTTCGCAAATGCAAAGTGAGCCCGGTAAATCAGAGCCATTGCATCCAGAAGAAATAATTTTTTCATGTATATACTGCCTTTCGCAGCTGCAAGATAACGAAGTTATGCTGAGTTAAGCGAGAATAACAGTCTGAGATTCTTTACTCGCGAATAAGCCTGATAAATCAGTCTTACTATTTTGTGGTTCTTTTATATCCTGTCACCACCACAACTGCTGAAAAAAGAAGCACAAAATGAATCAACCCGTTATTGAAGTGACTGTCCAGATAGAAAGCCCCGCAACCATTCATTATGCCATAGCCTGTTTTTCGATTTCGGTATACCTCTCACTATCTTTTTAAAACGGAAGTAATTTGTTTTAGTCAGTACCTTGGAAAAGAAAAAATCTGCAACAGCCTATAACGTACCCAGGCAGACTACTAAAACGAATACAGAGGTTGGTTTTACGCCTGTAAAATTCTTTAAAATGAAAAACGTACTGTTTGCATTAACTGCATCGGACGCAATTGGTAAGTTGATGAGATATATGAATAAGAGCTGGCCGAAAAAACAGTCATTTGTTTTGTATTCCAGATATTCGTCCACTTAGTTTCAATATCGATTTTCTTTTTTGAAAAAGTATATCTGAAAACAATATCACTGAAAAGATTGGGGCCAGAATTATTTTGAGAATTATTGAGGTAATAATCATTAATAAATCCAATATACATTTTTTTACTTGGATATACGCTTAATTCTAACTGATGCCGATACTGAGACGCAGATATAGGTTGTTGTTCATTCATTTCCACGCGGGTTTTTGAGGCTTTAAGTGTGTAATAAAGATTCACAATTTTTGAAGGTTTTATATCAAGATTGACATCCCAGGAGCGATTAACGGTTTCAAAAGGTAGAGTAAGGTAATTTAAAAGCTGTGAAAGGTGGGCATTTGTTTTCTGATAAGATACACTAAGCTGGCTTCTTAGCGAATGTACATATTTAGTTATTTTCCCCATTAACATCTGGATTATACCGCTATTGGGTATTGAGCGTGCGTAATTTTCAGTTACCCCATTTGCTGAAAGTATACTTCCATACATGAGGTTATAATCGGACCAGCTTTTTGAAAAAATCAGGTTCCCAAAAATGCTATGAATCTGATCACGGTAACTTATATTAACATTGCCATTCCAGGATTTAGTTTGTGACAATGGTACGTTACGACGCTGAATACTCCGGTAATCTTTAAGCAAATACCCGTAATAAATATCGTTGATTTCTCCGAAATCATAATTTCGATTAAATTGAGCAGATAAAATCCAAAAAGCGTCAGGTTCAAAAGAAAGATTTAATTTTGGTTCAAAAGCCAGTTGTTGTACTTTTTGTGATTGTTTCAGAAGGGAATCGGCAATTGAAAAACGATAAGAAGTAAGGGGTATGTTGGCCGTTGCTTTCCAGTTTTTTAGCTGATACTGAAATTGTATTTTTGAATACAGAGCTGACTTTCGCCAATTAAGACGGTTTATAAAGTCGCCGGTTAGCCATTGGGAATTATCGTCTGTAATGAACCGCAGGATCTGACTTTCCAGATGCTGATTTTCAAACTGAAAACCCAGCTGTGGTGAAACTAATATACCGTTTACATTTTTCCGAAAACTTATCATTGTATTGAAAAAAAAACCTTTTAACACTACACGTTGTACCAGCGAATCGAAGGGTGTGCTATTATTGAAAAGATTCGCAAAAGGACCGGGCCCAATGCCTAACGTCTGGGGTAAACGTTGCAAACGAAGAAAAGATTGAATGTTAATAGCCTGCTTCTTTATCTTCACAATATCTTTAAACTGATTCGTCAGTATAAAATAATTATTACGCAGAGCCTGATCCACCAGATTCGTATTATTGGTTAATACGCTTCTGGCCTGATCCCATTGCACATGTAACGTGGTTTGATTTTTAAAATAGACAGACTTTTCATTTTTTTCCAGAACGATACCCGCTTCTAATGTATTGAATGCTGCTGTGTTACGTATATTTTCTGTATATTGAATGGTGTCCGTCGAAGTATAATTACGGGTGAGGGTATTACCTGTTTGTCGCTGATGATCATTTAAATACGATATATTGAGTTTAAGCTGGTAATTTCCGGTCAGTTTTTTCAGGTAATTCAGTGTGCCCAGTTGTGGACGATTATAAAGCCACCGCGATTCCGAAAAAGAAGGTATTTCCACCGGGATAATCCGTACCCATGGTTTAGGTGGCCTGTTGATGGAAAAAGGATTAAGAGCATCTTCAATAGTCAGAATACGTATTTGGGTTTCGATCGGATTACCGACGTTATTACTCTGATACGAAGCTATCAATTGCTGTTTTTTTGAAAAAAACATAGGTGTAAGATTTGCCTCCCATAAAAAGGGGCTACCGCCTATTCCTATATGAGCCGTGCCAGTAGTGGCTATGTTGTTGCGAAGCTGGATATTGATAGCGGCCTGATCGGAAAGTACCAGGCTATCCAGTACCCGAATGGGCTGGTGTTTTTCAATCACCTGCACCTGCGTGACGGCATCGACAGGCAAATTTTCGTTGGCTAAGCTGTATCGTCCCTCCAGCAGATCAAGTCCTTCGATGTAGTATTTATTAATGGGTTTCCCCTGATACTTAATTTGACCCGAAGCGTCTATTTCAATTCCCGGCAGACGTTTGATCAGATCGCCGATGGAACGGTCTCTCTGGGTTTTAAAAGCATTGACTGAATAAGACAGTGTATCCCCCTGACGCGTAATGGGTGGCTGTTTTACAACCACTTCCTTCAGTTCTGTCGATTTTTCCTGAAGTTCTACATTAAGTTCCTGCGACTGATTGACAATGGTCAGTAGTTTCGTTGCAAAACCTAATCCATATATTTTTACCTGAAGACTATCCGATTTCGCATTGTAAGTAAGTCGGTATTTTCCTTCTTTATCACTCTGTGCAAAAGCGAGTATGGCCGTAGAATTTGGTTCATGCAGGGTAATATTTACAAAAAGGGCAGCCTGTTGTTTGCCATCCCTGAGCTTACCCGAAATAAGTCTCTGAGCTGACACCCACTGAGCCATAAATAACAGACCTAGCCAGCCATATTTCATAGAAAATCTTTACTTCTCTTTCAATTCCAGTGGATTGTTATCCCAACTGCGGTCAGGGAGACTTTCCCGCATGGGTTTGTAAGGGCCACCATTGGAAGAAACTTTCAGGTTTCGCATGTCTATCCCCCGATACATAGCCGATGCTTCAAGAGGGTCTGTCCGGTATAACTCCCGCATTTTAAATACCTGCTGGTGGGTCTGTGATACCGGAGGGTTTCTTCGGTAAGTAAGCATTTCAGTTACTTTACCACTGTATTTGCCAAACTGTTCGAGCGTATACACATAATGATTTCGGGTATCACTGAGTTTAACGATCAGCCCCGGCAATCCTTTAAAAATGTAAGGCCCATCTGAAAAAGGAATTTCAGGGGCAAACCAGGCCTCATACGTTCGCCCACAGTACTGAGTTGTCGCCTTCGTACACAGATATCCCGATACCGTATCCTGCTGATTTTCAATATGCCATACCAGCGAGTTCTCAGCCGGATATTTACAATTAAAATCTGCACCTAGGTCTTCATACACGGTCACCTCCTGTTTGGTATATTCTTTAACGATGAAATAAGGAAAGCGGGTTTTAAATAAAAGCTTCCCAGGATTAGCCATTACATCAAAAAACGTCATTTTTCCTTCTTTAATCAGAATATTAATCGAATCTTTTTTTAAAACATTGACAGTAGAAAAATACGAAGCCTCGCCGGGTTTGATATTCAGTACAAATGTCTCACTACCTATTAGCTTTAAATTGGTAGAATCTGGAGAATAGCTGAGCTTATAGCGAGCCTGATAAGGTTCCGTTACCGGAGCTACTCCCAGCAGGCAAAAATAAAAGATCAGATTTATCATTGGCCTAAAAGTTTAGAATGATACCTTCTTTGCTTTTTAAGCTGGCTATTATTTAAAATAATAGCCAGCTTAAAAACACATCTGTTAATCCATTATTCTGTTATGGTTCTGCGACAGATTCATTACTACAATATTTTGCTTCCAATTTATCAAAAACACACTGAATATCACAATTTGGATACTCAACTGGCCCTGCAAAACATTTAGTACCACAAGTGAGTACGTAACACTCAGGCATCCTGCCTGCTGGTTTGAGTAGTTCAACTTTCTGTTCGGCTTTCTGTTCAACTTTTTTGGGCTCCGCAGAAGCCATTTCTGATTTTGGCCTGTCTTCGTTTGCATAACTCGAAAGAACACCGAACAGCAAAACGGAAGTTAATAATGCTTTTTTCATAACGATATATTTGTGTTAAAAGAGTGAAGGTACTCTACGGATCCGGATAGAGTTACCGGATCAAAATTACCTTCTGCCTATTTCAGCCACAATACCTACTATTAGGTATTTTCATACCTAATAGTAGGTATATCTCATACGCTATTTCGTTTTCACAGGCCATTTACACCAAACAGGTGGAACAGGAACTCCCTATGTTCCAGAGCGTAGGTCTGGGCAGTTTCGCCTTTCCCCAAACCAAGACGCCGTTTAATTTCTTTGCGGTGTGTATGAACAGTTGAAAGGCTCAGATGCAGAATTCTGCAATCTCCAGGCTGCTTTTCTTCTGAGCCAGATAATATAAAATGTGCTGTTGTCGCAGGGTTAGTTCCTTAACTAGTGGATGAAGGTCAGGCATGGCAAGGTTGTCTTAAATAATTTGACGCATAAATAAAAGCCATAATTCCTATTCTTCAAAAGAAAAAATGAAGAATTATAGCCTGATTATATAAGTACAAACCACTGTTTATCTCAAAATAAATAGGGTCTGTGGGCTATTAAGTAGCCCACAGACCCAATTTACAGATACCAGGAAGAAACTATTGTTCTCGGAAAGACTGCTGCTCAATCTCATTCAGCTTACTAGCTGCACATGTACCACATCCTTTCGCACAGCCGCCTGTTTTGCTCGCGTTAAATTGCTTACGAAACAGATTGCCAATGTAGGCAACGGCTCCTATAAATAATACGGCAATGACGGCTATTTCCATAACAGATTGATTTATGTTTTTATAACGTTCGGTTAAACAGGATTGTTCGCCTTAGGTTAAACTTTCTTCAATCATTCGGAGAAGCTCAGCGTGCAATAAACCGTTTGAACTGATAATTTCACCACCAAACAGATACGTATCACCACCCTGAAAATCGGTTACTTTCCCGCCAGCTTCCTGCACTAACAGTACCCCAGCGGCCATATCCCAACTGTTCAGATTGTATTCAAAGTAACCTTCAAACCAGCCACGTGCGGTATAGGCTAAATCAAGAGCCGCCGAACCAATACGACGAAAACCGTGTGATTCTTTCGTAATCTTCAGAATCATGTTCATATAGGCTTCTGTCTTCTGATTCGGCCGGCTTGGAAAACCACAAGCCAGGAGGCTATTCTGAATATGATTCACTTTCGAAACGGCCAATTGTTCTTTATTACACCAGGCTCCACCCCCTAACCAAGTATGATACATTTCGTCATGAAAAGGTTCGTAAATGATTCCTGAAACCATTTTGCCCTCGTGCATTAACCCGATACTTGTACAGTATTGCGGATAAGCATGCAGGAAATTAGTAGTGCCATCTAAAGGATCAATTATCCAAACAAATTCCTGATCGGTTGCCTGTTCAACGGTCCCTTCTTCGGTAATAAACCCCGAACCCGGAATTAAGCGAGATAACCCTTCAACCAGACGGGTTTCTGTTTCTTTATCAACATACGAAACCAGATTGAAATTTTCACCATACTTATGTTCAATTTTTGCATGGTCAAAATGCTTCAATTCAGCGAGCATAAATTCACCAGCTGCTTTCGCTAATTGCGTTACTTCAAGGGTTATTTTTTCAAAATTCATGGGATTCTTTTTATTTTATTTACCCGAATAATCGTTAAAATATATAGTAAATAAACCGATTATTAAAAACTCTTTTGTACTGCCATCTGCCGATAACGATTAAGCAAAGTAACCAGTAAGAATACCAGACCAAACGTGCTTCCCCACCACATAATATAAAGTACCAGAGCAATGATAATCAGAGCGATTGCAAAAATAAAATAAACGGATAACCAAGCCGGGCGACGAACAAGTTGCGAATACGCTACCAGATTCAATGGATTAAATACAAGCATACTATAATTCAGATCTGTAATGCCATGCCTGGTGGCAAGCCAAAGTAATAACATAATACTACCAAGTATTCCGGTAAACAATAACAGGAAACGATCGAATTTTCCGCCAGCTAGCAAACGTTTCTGCCTCAGTAACGTCCATAATAAAGGCGAAGCCATTACCATCCAGAAAATGGCTTTCCATATAAAACTGGTTTTGGCAGGCGTGGCTTTGAAAATCTGGCTGGTTTGCAAAACAAACTTTTCTGCTTTTCCATCGGGCTTTTTGATTTGGGCATGGTCATAAATCCGGATGAGATTATTGGGAAGATAAGCGGCCTGTTTTAATGACGTAATACGGTCAATAGGATACCCAAGAGCCATATTCAGCCCTAATGCTGACCAGGGGCTTTCAGCCGTGTATTTATTCATCCAGTCCCGATACGATTGTCCTGACAAAGCCACATCGTTTTCATCATACTTCAAGCTATCCCCACAGGCTTCTTTCACCTTATCCATCGCCCGTGTAGTGCAGTTATCATAAAAAGGACGGTACTGATACACCCGATTCTGAGGCATATAATTAATCTCCAGCAAATTGAATAGCTCCTGCTTTTGATGAGGTGTCAGATTTAATACCTGTTCTGTTACACTCCGATTTTCGGTTTTATAATATTCAAGCTGACTATACTGCGGGTCTGGATAGTCAAGTGGAGACATGGAAAGCTGATACGGCAGGTTTCCCCGTAGAAAATTCCAGTAAAACGAGGCGTCAAACCGGAAGGTGCCGTAGTTGTAGACTTTGTCTATACCCAGCATCGGATCATACACCCAAATTGCGGTATGCCCGAAGAGTGTATAAATATCTTCACCTGACCCTACGGTCAGTAAACTAACTTTCGCTTGTGGGGTAAGTTTTTGGGCAATGGAAAACTGACTTATACAAAGCAGACAAAGAATCAGGAAGCGACGAAAAGCCATGTACGTAAATTTGCTAGCAAAGGTATGGAAAAGGCTGAGCCGGGAAACCGTCATTTTTCGCTTCCGGCAACAACAACCACAAACTCGCCCTTCACCCGGTCGGGATGAAGGCTAAAGTACTGAATAATTTCCGTTAGCGTTCCTCTAACGGTTTCTTCAAATACTTTGGTAAGTTCTCGTGAAACCGAAGCCTGACGATCTGGCCCAAGCACTTCCACCAGTTGTTCCAGCATTTTCACAATACGGTGTGGTGATTCGTAGAAAATCATAGTTTGGTCTACTTCAACCAGTTTTTTCAATCGGGTCTGACGTCCTTTTTTCTGCGGCAGAAATCCTTCAAAGCTAAACCGATCTGTTGGTAAGCCTGAATTAACCAAAGCGGGTACAAAGGCAGTGGCTCCGGGCAAACATTCTACTTCAAGGCCATTTTTCAGGCATTCCCGTACCAGTAAGAATCCGGGATCGGAAATCCCCGGTGTACCTGCGTCTGATACGAGTGCGACAGACTTCCCCGTTTGCAACATCTTGATAACTCCCCCGGCTGAAGCATGTTCGTTATGGGCATGATGAGCCATCAGCTGCTTCTGAATTCCCAGATGCTTGAGCAATTGGCCCGTAGTGCGGGTATCTTCAGCCAGGATGGCATCCACAGATTGTAATACTTTTACAGCCCGTAATGTAATGTCATCTAAATTGCCAATAGGAGTTGGCACCAGAAATAATTTCATAAGTAACGTTCTGGTTTTGAGTGCATCAGCTTCAAACCAACTGCCTCAAAACATGACAGCAATTGATCAATCTCTTTTTGCTAGTTGCCGATCTTCATTCGTGACGATATTGCCCGCATCATGGTTTCAGCTTGTTGTCTTCTTCTTTCCATAATATGCTTAAGCTGGGTTGGTTTGACAAACTTAGTTTCTCTTCCATTGCTTTTATGAGAATGGTGGTCTAATTTTTTTACCTCGTTAATACCTGGAAATATTCCTGTCAAGCGTTCCGTACAACCCTAAACTTCTATAATCATGGACGAATACACCACCGAAACCGAGGCCATTAACGATTTGCAGGCCCGCGGATATACCGAAAATTTCAGCGTCGAAAACGGAGCCCTTAGTCTGGCTGCTTTGGGTATGGTAGTACACCCGGAAGATTTTGAAGTTGTAGAAGCGTATCGATTTGAAGGCCTTACTGACCCAGGTGATATGTCTGTAATATACGCGATTGAGTCAAATGGAGGTTATAAAGGTATTCTGGTAATGGCTTATGGTACATATTCCGATGCTTTGTCAGCGGAATTAATTAAAAAACTGGATATTCGAAAAGGTGCGGCTGCTCAATAAAAAAGGAGCCTGAAAGCTCCTTTTCTTCATCCATTATTCAGTTCTGGTCCTTCTTATTCAGATGGTTAGTTCTTCTTCTGAATAGACCTGATCCAGATTTAGTTCGCCTTCCCATTTAGATATTATCGCCGTAGCTACTGCATTCCCAATAACTGAAGTAGCAGAGCGACCCATATCGAGAATCTGGTCAATACCCAATAATAAAGCCAATCCTTCAATAGGAAGGTCAAACATGGTCATGGTTCCAGCAATAATTACCAGTGAGGCCCGAGGCACGCCCGCAATACCTTTGCTACTTAACATCAGGGTAGCCATCATGGTGAGTTGCTGCACCGTTGATAAATCTTTACCGTAAGCCTGAGCGATGAATGCCGTTGCGAAGGTCATATACATCATCGAGCCATCCAGATTGAAGGAATAGCCTAATGGTAGTACGAAACTGATAATTTTTTCAGAACAGCCGAATTTTTTAAGAGCCTGAATAGTCTGTGGCATAGATGCCTCCGAGCTAGCCGTACTGAACGTCAGGATAGCGGCATCTTTCACTAAACCTAAAAGTTTAAAATAAGGAATCTTATTCACTATGCAGATCACCCAAAGCACACCAAAAACAAAAAAAGATAAGCCCAGGAAAAAGCTAAAGATCAGGTAGGCATAACCTACAAAAATACCAGGCCCCTGGGTAGCTACTACGGCGGCAATGGCTCCAAACACCCCATAAGGAGCAAAACCCATTACGTAGTTAACAATCTTGAACATAACGTGAGCTACCGCATCCAGAGCCTTTACTACCACTTTCCCCATATCGCCAATAGCAGCGGTGGCGATTCCAAAGAAAATAGAAAAGACAACGATCTGCAGAATCTCATTTGTAGCCATCGACTCAATGATACTTTCCGGAAAAACGTGATACAGAAACGTTTCCAGTGAGAATTTCTTCGCAACAATTCCCGTTTCGACCCCTGATTTAGGCAAGGGAAGCTGCATTACTTTACCAGGCTTGAGGATGTTAACCGTGATTAAACCGGTCAGTAAGGATAATACCGTTGCAAAGAGAAAATATCCAATTGTTTTTCCACCAATACGGCCTACCAGTTTAAAATCACCCAATTTGGCAATTCCTACTACCAGCATTGAGAAGACCAGCGGGCCAATAATCATTTTAATCATGCGAAGAAATACCTTGCTGATTAATTGCAGGTTTTTGCTCCAGGTTTCAAGCGTTGCCTGATCGGCCGGGTTGTTGGAATCAAACGATGCGTGTATGGCATAGCCAACGCATACGCCTAGCATTAAGCCGATAAAAATTCTCCAGGTAATGGAAAGTTTCATAGTTAAGGATAACAGGTAAATGAAAAGAAGGAGCCTGAATGGTAAAGATACGTGGTTATACCCGTAGAGCAATCAGACAAAGAAATCAATTTTTTGAAAATTAACTCAGAATAATCGAAATATTATTTGACAAGTTGAGACCTTTCCAGTAGAATTGAGTAGTTTTTTTTAGTTCAACCAATAATTACTTGTTACTATGGAGCCCAAACCCCCTTTCGAAGCCGAATTGGAAGGCTTCTTCCTCAAAACATTACCCGAATTTCCCGCAAATGTCAAAGACATCATCGTTCAGGTGCTGCCCTGGCTGGCCCTCATCGGTGGAATTTTTGGCGTTATTGGTATATTAGGCAGTTTAGGCCTTACTGGAATAAGTGTCTTTACTTTTTCAGGAACGTTAATGTTTGCCGGGCTTTTCACATTAGCCAGTAATGCCTTAACCGCTATCCTGGATTTGCTGGCCTTTAACCCATTACGAAGCAACCGTCGGCAGGGCTGGAATTTCCTATATTATTCGGTGCTGGTTGCTACTGCCTTTAGCATTGTGGCTGGTTTATTGAATTTCCCCTATGGTATCGGGGGCATTATCCTCACGATTATAGTGGCCGGTATCGAGCTCTGGATACTTTTTCAGGTTCGCGAACGATATTATTAATTCATTTTTACAGTTTTCATCTTTTGCTGGCTAATGATTTTTTGGGGACACAGCCACTGAAAGCTGTAAATCAAAAACATCATTTCCTTTGCCTCATCGGAAATTTCCGGTGGGGCGTTTTATTTTCCACTTATCCCGATAATTCTGACCTTGATGCAAAAAACATAGGCGAAGTACTGCTTCTGTTTAGTTTTGTTTTTAAATAACCCTGATCACATTGGCCACTAATCTACTTGAAGCCCGGGGCGTTGTAAAACGGTACGCCAACCATACTGCACTAAATGGTGTAGACATCGATATACCGCAAGGAAGCATTTTCGGGCTTTTAGGCCCTAATGGTGCTGGTAAAACTTCTTTCATCCGAATTATTAATCAGATTACAGCTCCTGACGAAGGAGAGGTTTTGCTCAACGGCGAACCCCTCCAGCCCAGGCATATTACCGATATTGGGTATTTACCTGAAGAACGGGGTCTTTACAAAAAAATGAAGGTGGGTGAGCAGCTCGTCTATCTGGCTCAGCTAAAAGGCTTATCACAACGCGATGCCACTGAGCGGCTCAAACACTGGTTCATTAAATTTGATATTAAAGATTGGTGGGACAAAAAGGTTGAAGATCTTTCAAAAGGAATGGCTCAGAAATGCCAATTCATTGCGACCATTGTTCATGACCCCAAACTGATCATTCTGGATGAGCCCTTTTCTGGCTTCGACCCCATCAATGCCAATTTGTTAAAAGATGAAATCCTGGAATTAAAAGCAAAAGGATCAACCATTATTTTCTCGACTCACCGAATGGAATCCGTTGAAGAGCTTTGCGACAACATTGCCCTGATCAATCGTTCGCAGGTAGTTCTGAAGGGTGAAAAACGGGCCATCAAGCGGCAGTTCATGGATAATACCTATACAGTGGAGTACACAGGAGAAGCTTTCTTACCTGCGGGATACGCAGTACTTTCGGTAAAAGAAATCGAACCCGGCTTATACCGGTCGGCCATTCAAATCCTTGAGGGTGGCAATGTTAATGGCTTGCTTGCCAGTCTGATCGGCCAGGTAGAACTTAAGTATTTTAGCGAACACGTACCTTCTTTCAATGACATTTTCATCAGGGTTGTAGGAGAGTCCGCAACAGAAGCCCTCTTGCCTTAATTCTGGATTTCCGTTTCAAGATTTAAGTCGTTTCAGGTCAATCATACACAGCGTTTGTCAACCTGACACTTCAAACGAAGTTTTGCCTATTTCTACCTTTCAAATAAAAAGCATTTTCCGTATGGATAAGATTTTCCTGATTGTTCAGCGAGAGTACCTCACCAGAGTTCGCAAGAAATCATTCTGGGTGGTTACTTTCCTAACGCCAATACTCATTACAGCTATTTACGCAATTCCTGCCCTACTCTACTTTGCGGGTAGCGACCAGAAAACAATTGAAATTCTGGATGAAAGTGGCTTGTTTCATGAAAAATTCAAGAACGATAAAGAATACAGGTTTAATTTCATCCAAACACCTCTGGCTCAGGCCAAGGAAAGCTTAAAAACTAAAAAGGTTTCTGCCCTAACCTATATCCCGAAAACCATTGTCGATCAGCCCAATGGATTACAAATTTTCGCAGAGAAAACGGTAAGTCTGGGATTAAAAAATGATATTGAAAACATTGTCCAGACCGAAGTTCGTAACCAGCGATTAAAACGGGCAGGCATTGATACCCAGATTATTGAAGATAATCGAGTGAACGTTAACGCCAGTACCTACAACCTGAGCGAAGGCCAGGAACAGTCCAGTAATTCGGGCGTAGCCATGGGCATGGGCTATGTAGTTGCTCTGGTACTGTATATGTCGGTATTTTTCTCAGGTTCGCAGGTAATGAACGGTGTTATTGAAGAAAAAACCAATCGAATTGTAGAGGTTATTGTTTCTTCCGTACGCCCCATGCAACTGATGATGGGCAAAATCATCGGAGTAGGTTTAGTCGGCCTTACTCAGTTTATTCTCTGGGTTGTTTTAACGGTCTCCATTTCAACGGTTACTACCAAACTCTTAACGAGCAAGTTGGAAGAGAAAACCAAAACCGAAGTATCGGCCAAATCCAGCCAGAAACAGATGGAAGCTACCCTGAAACAAATGCAGGAAGCTGGGCCGGGTGGTAAAATCATGGGTGTAGTAGACTCATTGCATACCTTACCCTGGGGAAAAATCCTGATACTGTTTATTTTTTATTACGTCGGAGGGTATTTGTTCTATAGCTCTTTGTTTGCGGCAGTAGGTTCCGCAGTCGAAAGCCCACAGGAAGCTCAGCAGTTATTGTTACCCGTTACCATCCCGCTTATCATCAGTATTATGCTAATGTCGTTCGTCATTAGCGAACCCGATAGTAAAGTAGCCTTTTGGGCTTCTATTATTC
Organism: Siphonobacter sp.; assembly: GCA_047605205.1. Classification (GTDB taxonomy): domain Bacteria; phylum Bacteroidota; class Bacteroidia; order Cytophagales; family Spirosomataceae; genus Siphonobacter. The sequence continues at coordinate 9,626 of JASGGE010000025.1, read as the reverse complement.
CCTTCACCTCACCCGTTAATATGATGGCCCGTTTAGCCTTTGGCGTAGAGTGGTGGGAAATTGTTCTGTCAATGGTATTGCTGGTTATGGGCTTTATTGGGTCAACCTGGCTGGCGGCTCGCATATACCGGGTTGGAATTTTGATGTATGGCAAGAAAGTAACCTTCCGTGAGCTTACAAAATGGGTTTTTTATCGAGCCTAGAAAAAGCACCTCAACGTCCTCACTGTAAACCGATTAATTCAGTCATTCAATGCCCTATTATCAACCGAAAGGTTAACAAGGTTAACACATTTTAACGCCCCCCTCCTAATGGGACGGGGGCTTTTTGCTATTTTTGGCCGATTTATGCTCAAACCGAACTAAATCACTTACTCTACCGGATAACATTTTCTTCATGAAAAACTTCCAAAGAATCAATAACCTGTTGGGTTGGATTGTCTTTGCGATCGCTTTTTTCACCTACGCCTCGACAGTCGAAGAAACGGCCAGTTTCTGGGATTGCGGTGAATTTATTGCCTGTTCGTTCAAATTACAAGTTCCCCACCCCCCTGGGGCTCCCATTTTCCTGCTGCTGGGCCGTATGTTCTCCTTACTGGCCGGTAGTGATCTGACCCGCGTAGCGTATTGGATAAACATGATGTCTGTTCTGGCGAGTGCTCTCACCATCTTATTCATGTTCTGGACCCTTACCATGCTGGGACGGAAGATCATCAACAAAAACATTCAGGACTTTACCTTGGGCGAAGCCATCGGCGTGTTTGGATCGGGTGTGGTTGGTTCCCTTATTTATACATATAGTGATACCTTTTGGTTTTCAGCCGTTGAAGCTGAGGTATATGCGATGTCGTCTTTCTTTACAGCCCTGGTTTTCTGGGCTATGTTCCGCTGGGAGCTTATTGAAGATGAGTCTGCGGCTAACCGATGGATTATCCTTATTGCCTATTTAACCGGCCTTTCCATTGGTATTCACTTACTGAATTTAGTAACCTTGCCTGCACTGGCTCTGATTTACTATTTCAAAAAATATCCCAAGCCAACCCTTTGGGGGGGTATTGCTTCTTTAATTGTCGGAGTTGTTATTCTGGGCATTATCAATGCGGGGGTTATTCCTGGAATTCCCGGAATGGCCTTTACCATCGAGAAGCTTTTCGTTAACGCCTTTGGCCTACCTTATTATTCAGGTGTCATTTTCTTTGTAATACTCTTCTTTGGTGCCGTGATTTACGGTGTATGGTATGCTCAGAAGAAACAGAAACCACTGCTTAGCACGGCACTATTATCACTAAGCTTTATTCTGATTGGATATCTATCGTATACACAGGCGTTGGTTCGTGCGAACTTCAACCCGCCGATTAATGAGAATAATCCGTCTGATGCCATTAACTTCCTTAGCTACCTAAAGCGGGAACAATATGGTAGCCGCTCGTTAACCTATGGCCCCTTATTTACAGCTCGGGTAACCGACATTAAAAAGGGAGATGCCATGTACAAAATGGAAGATGGCAAGTACAAAATCTATGATAACAAACCTGAATATGTTTGGGAAAAAGACCAGCAAATGTTATTTCCTCGCTTATGGTCACAACTGCCCGGACATCCTCAATTGTACGGTTCTATTCTAAATTTATCAAAAGATCCCAGCGATCCTTCACGCTATGTAAAACCTACATTTGGCCAAAACATCAGCTACATGTTTAGTAGACAGATGGGCTTTATGTATATGCGATATTTCATGTGGAATTTCGTAGGGCGAGAAAGTGATTATGAATGGGCCGACTGGGCCAGACCAGGGAAAACCAATCTTCCTGAAACCATCACCACTAACAAAGGCCACGATAACTTTTATTTCCTGCCATTAATTCTGGGGATACTAGGTTTTTTCTTACAATTCTTCCGACGTGATAAAGACTGGCTCGTTGTTGCCATTAGCTTTATTATGACGGGCCTGGCACTAGTGGTCTTCCTGAACTCCCCACCAACCGAACCCCGCGAACGAGATTACATTTACGTAGGTTCCTTTTATTTCTTTGCTCTGTGGTGCGGCTTAGGCGTTATGGCCCTTCAGGAAGTATTGGGCCGAGTTCTGAAAAATCCAGTAGCTACCGGGGTAATTGCTACCTTAGCAACCATTGGTGTACCCGTTATGATGGGTTCCAAAAGTTGGGATAATCACGATCGCTCAAATCGCTGGCACTCCGTTGACTTTGCCAAAAACCTTCTAAACTCCTGTGCTCCCAATGCCATTCTCTTTACTGGTGGTGATAATGATACCTTCCCACTGTGGTATGTTCAGGAAGTAGAACATTTCCGTACCGACGTTCGGGTGTGTAACCTTTCCTTACTCGGTACTGACTGGTATATCGAGCAAATGAAGCGAGCTACGTACGAATCACAACCTTTACCTATTTCGCTGGAAATGGATAATTTCCGTACGGGAATCAACGATCAAATTCCGTTTTCAGAAAATCCAAACGTGAAAGACGGTATTGATTTACAGGAATACATTCAGCTCGTTAAGCAGAATAATCCTGCCATTCAGATCCAGACCACACTTGGTCAGATGAATGTGCTTCCTTCGTCGGTATTCTCACTAAAAGTTGATCAGGAAGCGGTGAAAGGCATGAATATCGTTGCTCCTGAGTTTGCTTCGTTAATGACCGACCGCATGACCTGGTCATACGGCCAAAGTGATATCACCAAACCCGAATTAATTCAGCTGGATATTATTGCCCATAACAACTTCCGGCGGCCAGTATACTTCTCTTCTACCCTAGGTTCGCAAAGTTTCCTGGGTTTGAAAGAATTTATGCAGCTGGAAGGCTATGCCTACCGGCTAATGCCGTTTAAAGTACCCGGTGCCCGCGATGGCTTCGTCAATTCGGATCTCATGTATAACAAAATGATGATGAAAATGGCCTGGCGAGAAATGAACAATCCTGAAGTGTATTACGATGAAACTTACCGTGGTGCCCCCGTCGTATCTGCACGGATTGCCTTCTATCGTCTGGCTACTCAACTGATTCAGGAAGGTAAGCTCGACAAAGCCAAAGCAGTGTTAAACCATGCCCTGGATGTCATTCCAGATAAATCCATTCCTTACGATCAGATTTCGGTAAGTTATATCGGGCCCCTGTTATCGGTTGGCGAAAAAACAAAAGCTCTGCAAATGGCCGATCTGATTATGAAACGGGCAAATGAAAACCTGAATTATTACATCGAAAGTAATGGCGATAGTCAGGATATTCGAATGAATCTGTATGAGATGAATCTGGTGGTTCAACAATTACGCGATGCTAAACTAGAAGCAGAAGCGACCAAATACGAACAAATCTTTAACCGGCAATATCAGCGTCTTGGGAATCGCCTCGACGATGGTTCCGCCGAATAAGTGAAAAGCCCGCCACCTCAAATGGCGGGCTTTTTTATGAGCATTATTCTTTAAAAAATTCTATTTATGCCTGGGCTAAAGTTTTCGTAAAAGCAATATTATTTAGAATAAAAAACTACAGCCTATTGTTTTTCGGCTATTTGATGAATAACCTAAAATGTTTTTTTAGTAAAATTTACTTTAAAGAAATCACCTCTTTCGTAGTAAGCCTTATTCTATTATTAGCAAATACTTAGCAGTATACAAAAAGGTTGTTCTCGTATAACAACAGCATACACTCTTCAACTTTTTCCATGATAGGCTTGCAAAATGGAATTTTCTGGTTACCTTAGAATGTTCCTTAAACTAAATGCCACACGGACTCCCACTGGCATATCGTTTTGATTCGCTACTGGCGAGCTGTGTGTGCCTGAACTAAATGTCCGTGTACTTTACTAGCTCTGATGTCTTATGATGGAACAACATGAATTCGACGATCTTCCGGAAGCAACCCGTGAATCAGTGAAACGCTTTGAGCAAATGCTGGAGAATCGGGAGGATTCATTCTTCGATCTGGACACGTATGAACAAATCGTAGAACATTATCTGGAAGACGGCAAACTCGAAGAAGCTTTGAAAGCCTGCCAGTATGGGCTTTCGCAATACCCTTACTCACTGGAACTGATGCTGCATCAGGCTCAGATCCTCGCTAATTTTCAACGTTATGAAGAAGCACTTGATTTATTAGAACGGGCCTCTCTGTTCAATCCCCATGATCTTGATATTTTTTACCTGCGTAGCACAGTATTCGGTTTAATGGGCGACTATGAACACGCCATTGAAATGCTGAAAGAAGTGTTAGACTACGCCGAAGAAAAAGACGAAGTTCATTATCATATCGGGTTGGCATACCAGCAATGGGGCAAGTTTGAAGAAGCCATCGAACACTATCAGAAAGCCATCCAGGCTGACCTTGGCAATGAAAATGCTTTGTACGAACTGGCCAATTGCCTGGATCAATTAGGAAAATTAGAAGAAAGCTTACCCTATTACCGAGCCTTCACCGATCGTGATCCTTCTTCGTATAATGCCTGGTACAATCTGGGTATTGCCTATTCAAAGCTGGAACGTTTTGACGAAGCTGCCGAAGCTTATGAATATGCTACGTACTTAAAGAAGAATTTTGCCTCGGCTTATTATAATCTGGGGAACACCTACATGAACCTCGAACGCTATGAAGATGCTCAGGAAGCGTACGAGAAAACCTTAAAAAATGAAGAGCCTTCGGCGGAAACCTTATCCTGTATGGCGACGAGCCTGGAAAAACAGCACCTATACGACGAAGCGATTAAATTCTACAAAGAAGCAATTAAGCTAGAACCGCTTTGGGATGAGGGCTGGTATGGGATTGGTGTTTGCCTTTATGAAACTGAAAAATGGTTTCAGGCTTTACATTTTTTGCGGAAAGCCCTGAATCTGAACAAGAAAAATGCAGATTACTGGCTGGCAGTTGCTGAAACCGAGCAACGCCTGGGGAATACCATTTCTTCGGAAGAGGCTTTCCGGCAAGGTATTGAAGTTGCTCCTGAAGATATCGAAATGTGGGTAAAGTGGTCTTTGCTGTATTATGAACAAGGTGATTTTGACCGCTCGGCCGATATTATGATGGAAGCTCTAGACGAGTGCCCAGATGAAGCTGAATTGTATTATCAACTCGCTGTTTATCTTATTTACACTGGCAAATTCCGGGAGGCATTTTTATATCTGGAAACAGCATTAACGCTGAATTTTGACATGCATCCTATGCTGTTTGAGTATTTTACAAACCTGGAAACCCAAAAAGCTCTTTACAAAATCATCGAGCAATACAAAAAAGAGTAATCTGGTTAAATAACATGTAACTAACACAAGAGGCTGCCGAAAGGCAGCCTCTTGTGTTAGTTACATGTCCTGAAAAAAAAGCCTTATATGACTTCTTTCAGTACGTCCATCAATTGGCTGGTTTCAATACCCTCAGCACAACGAAAATGCCCTTGTGGGCACGTTTTGCGGCCGTGTAAGCCACAAGGCCGACAGGGTAAATCTTCATTTGCCTGTACAATACGTGAAAAATCGGCCAGAGGCCCAAAACCCAGAATGGGAGCTGTGGAACAATACACAGCACAAGTCGGAGCATTAACAGCTGAACACAAATGTAACGGCCCCGAATCATTTACATAATTCATTACGGCTCCCTGCATCAATGCTCCTGATTGCAGCAGGTTCAGTTTACCCGCCATATTCTGAATAACGGCCCGATCGTGTTTACTTAATGCTGCCTGTCGTAAATGCTCGCAAGCTTCTATGTCTTCTGGTCCGCCTAGAATGTATACCTGTAGATACGATGGAATCTCCCGAAGAAATTTCACCCATTTATGCTCAGGATATCGTTTCGTAAACCAGACCGACATGGGGGCAATACATACATAGGGACGGAGGGGCTCAAAGGGTAATTCTGTCGGATATAATTTAGGCGGAAAAACCTGTTCGTCCGTAAAAAAAGAAACAAGCTCTGTATTTCGCTTTACTTCATGCCGACCATCAAACAGATGCCTGATGCGTTTCGTAAACAAAAAACTAAGCGGATTTTTATCAAAACCTACTGTCATCTTTGCTCCGGAAAAAGCTGTTAAAAACCCCGTTGTAGCGTACCGTTGCACATTAATCACGTAATCATATTGTTGTGAACGTACATACTTAAGTAATTTCCACATAGTGCGGTACTTACCCGCTTTTTTGTCCCAAACCAACGTTTCATGTAAATAAGGATGCTGCTTCAACAAACCTTCATTACCCTTACGTACCATAAAATCTAACTCTGCTTCCGGGAAATGATAATGCAATTTTTCCAGCAATGAAGTCACCAGAATAACATCTCCAATAAACGCCGTTTGAATGACTAGTATTTTCATACTTCTTAACATCAAAAAAGAACCATCAAAGCTAGGTAGATAATATGAAAATCTATTTTTGCAAGAATCAACCTCAACAATATTACCTACATTATCGCTACAAAATATGCCATTACCTGCTTTTCATCGAAAAAGAATCCTTAGTACCCATTTGCACGTAATAGAATGTTACCTTTGAAAAATAGTCACACCGCTTGCCTTTATTAGAAGGAGAAATCACTCATATTTACAACAGTTACATTCAAGGCATTTGTAGCCAAGACAGGGTCTGGCTTGGTTTTACAATATAATTAAGGGTATGAGATGCGGGGGTTATTTCCCACGAAATAGTAGAAATTATTAAATGGAAGATTATCAGTTACATACTTTGCCTAACGGGATACGAGTCGTACATAAACAGCTTACCCATACCCAGATTGCCCACGTAGGGATTATGCTCGACATTGGTTCGAGAGATGAAAAAAAACATCAGCAGGGCCTTGCCCACTTTTGGGAGCATATGGCCTTCAAGGGGACAAGCAAACGCAGCAATTTACAGATTATTAACCGTCTGGAAAACGTAGGGGGTGAACTCAATGCCTATACTACCAAAGAAAAAATCTGTTTTCACGCTTCTGTTTTGACAGAACATTTCGAGAAAGCCCTTGACCTGGTAACTGACATTACCTTTCGGTCGGTTTTCCCGGAAAAACAGATTGATCGTGAACGAAATGTCATTCTGGAAGAGCTGGCAATGTATTATGATTCACCCGAAGATGCTATTCAGGACGATTTCGACGGCCTGCTTTTTGAAGGTCATCAGCTGGGGGCTAATATTTTAGGCACTGCTGAAAGTTTACAGCAGTTTAAGAAAGAAGATTTCCTTCAGTTTATATCCGAAAATCTCGATACAGAACGCATCGTGGTTTCGTCAGTTAGTAAATTGCCTTTCTCGAAAGTCATGGCAATCGCTGAAAAGTTATTAAAAGATATACCGGCCAAACGCAGCAACCGCATACGCACAACGCCCACTGGTTATCATCCGCGTACTCAGGTTGTAAAACGCACTGTTACCCAGGCACAGGTAGCATTAGGAAAACGTTCTTATTCATTGCCAGATGAAAAACGCCTGCCATTTTTTGTACTAACCAACTTACTCGGTGGCCCCGGAATGAATTCCAGATTGAATTTATCTGTCCGGGAAAAACATGGTTTAGTTTACGGAATTGATGCTCAATATACGCCCTTTACTGACACTGGTTTTTTTGGCATTTTCTTCGGTACAGAACCCAAACAGCTAAATAAGACCATTGCTCTGATCCGTAAAGAACTAAAAATTCTGCGTGAAAAAGCTCTTACCTCTAACCAGTTGCACATTACCAAGCAGCAACTTATGGGCCAACTGGCCATGTCGGAAGAAGGGAATCTAAGCTTTATGCTGATGATGGCTAAAAGTTTACTGGATATGAACCGAATTGAATCGCTCGAAGTTTTATTCAATCAGATCCGCTCGATTACGGCACCCCAGTTACAGGATTTGGCAAATGAAATGTTTACCGAAGACGATTTCTGTTATTTAACATTCTTACCAGAGAATTAAGTTGATGAAGAGCAGTCTGGCATTGTTTTTCCAGATTTCTATTTTGTTTATATGTTTACAATTGTTTCGCCTGAAATAGAAGCTTATTCAGAAGCTCATACTAGCCCTGAAACGCCCTTACTGAAACGGCTGAACCGTGCTACGCACGTTCAAATCCTGCATCCACGTATGCTTTCGGGCCATATACAGGGCCGCATTCTTTCCATGCTTTCCTGGATGATCCGACCCAGAGTGGTGCTAGAAATAGGTACTTACACGGGGTATTCGGCTCTTTGTTTAGCGGAAGGGTTAGCAGAAGGTGGGAAAGTCATTACCATAGATGTTAAAGAGGAGTTAGAAGATTTTGTTCGCAGCTTTCTAACAGAAGCCGAACAAGGGCATCAAATTGATTTTCGTATTGGCAATGCACTCGAAATAATACCTACACTACCAGATTCGTTTGATCTTGTGTTTATTGATGCAGATAAACCCAGTTACGCCCATTATTATGACTTAGTGATTGACAAACTTAACCCTGGTGGCTGGATTATTGCCGATAATATTCTCTGGAGTGGAAAAGTAGTACAGGATCAAAAACCTGATAAAGACACCCGTTTCATCCTGAATTTCAACGATAAAGTACACGCGGACCCTCGGGTTGAAAATGTTTTATTACCAATTCGTGATGGATTAATGATTATTCGTAAGAAATAATTACCAATTTTACCTAGTGAAATTACATTGTTTCTCTAGTCATTCTACTCATTAAGGAACCGATTCAATTATGCGTATAAATCTCCTTCTACTTTCGTGCTGTCTCTTCTTTACTAGTATCACCACATATGCTCAGTTATTTCAGGTACCTAGTCATATGACTTTTGGTAATGTAGGAATAACGCTAGATCCGGGAGCTCGTGACATTGTACAAATAGATGTATATGCATTGCTTTCCAATCGGAATACACTCAATACGCGTCTTGATCGGGCAGCACTTTATTTTCCAATCATCGAAAAAGTTCTAACCCAGGAAAACGTTCCAACCGATTTTAAATACCTGGTACTTCAGGAAAGTGGCTTAACTCCTGATGCCATTTCGAGCTCAAATGCTGTTGGATTCTGGCAAATGAAGAAAGAATCAGCTAGCGATTTCGGATTGCGAATGGATAATGAAATCGATGAGCGTAAAAATATTCACGCCTCAACCAAAGCCGCAGCCCGCTACCTGAAACGCAGTAATGCCGTTTTGGATAACTGGGTTTCTACTCTTTTCTCTTACTACCTGGGGCTGGGAGGAATTAAAAATTTAATTCCGGCTAATTGGACCGGAGCTAAAGAAATCACTTTAACCGATAAAAATGATCGCTACATTTTACGCTGTTTAGCCCATAAACTGGTATACGAAAACGAATTAAAGTCATACCGTAGCAGTTTAACCCCTTTTTACGAATATAAGGGAGGCAGTGGCAAAACATTCACCCAGATTGCCGATGAACTAAGCGTAGATGAAGTAGAATTACGCCGCTATAACCGTTGGATGGGCGGCTCTAAAGTCCCTCAGGATCGTGAGTACATTATGCTAGTAACTGTTCCGGGCAATCAACTGACGGACAGTAACAGTCGTCCTTTGGTTAATAACACGCCCATTCAACCACAGCCTACTGCCAAACCCAAGCCTAAAGAACCTGACTTCCCCGTATTAAAACGGGTAACTCCTACTGGAAAGAACCAATCAACTAGACCTATTTACT
>JASGGE010000024.1:0-32320 GCA_047605205.1 Siphonobacter sp. | reverse complement strand
TGACATTCACCCAGAATTACGTCTTACGTTCTGAATATGAGAGAATTACAATTCCGGGAGGCTCTCCGGGAAGCTATGAGCGAAGAAATGCGGCGTGATCCCCGCGTTTTTTTAATGGGCGAAGAAGTCGCTGAATATAACGGTGCCTATAAAGTATCCCAGGGAATGCTGGATGAATTTGGCCCCGAACGAGTAATTGACACTCCTATTGCTGAGTTAGGTTTTGCTGGTATTGGCGTAGGTGCAGCTGCTAATGGTCTGCGTCCTATTGTCGAATTCATGACCTTCAACTTCTCTCTGGTAGCTATTGACCAAGTAATTAACTCAGCAGCCAAGATTTACGAAATGTCTGGTGGTCAGTACAACGCTCCTATCGTTTTCCGTGGCCCCACTGGTAATGCTGGCCAGTTAGCAGCCCAGCACTCTTCTAATTTTGAAAGCTGGTATGCCAATACCCCTGGTTTAAAAGTGGTCATTCCCTCTAATCCTGCTGATGCTAAAGGGTTATTGAAGTCTGCTATCCGTGATGATGATCCAGTTATTTTCATGGAATCCGAGCAGATGTATGGCGACAAAGGTCAGGTGCCTGATGGCGAATATTTAATTCCTCTAGGTGTTGCAGACGTAAAACGTGAAGGAACCGATGTTACAATTGTTAGCTTTGGTAAAGTGATTTCTCGCATCGTAATGCCTGCCATTGATGAATTAGCCAAACAGGGGATTTCGGTTGAATTACTTGACCTTCGGACGGTACGTCCTATTGATTATGCTGCGATTATCAAGTCTGTTAAAAAGACGAATCGTTGTGTAGTTGTCGAAGAAGCCGCTCCGTTAGCATCTATTTCTTCTGAGGTAGCGTATCATGTGCAGCGTTATGGTTTTGATTACCTTGATGCTCCAGTTGCCCGGGTAACCAGTCGTGATGTGCCTCTTCCATACGCTCCTACCCTTATTGAAGAAGTACTTCCAAGCGTAAAACGTATCATAACTGCTGTCAAATCGGTTCTATATCAGTAATTAACGACTCTTTAATACCTAAAAATCCCGCTAGGCTAGCGGGATTTTTAGGTATTGGTTAGGCTTTTCGCCAGTGTATTTTTTCCAGTTTACCCAAATACCGATTAAAAGTCTGCTCCGTAACTTCACTTAACCCTAATGATCCTCTCAGTAAGCCCGAACGGTGGTTACCTTCAATATAATATTCGCCACCTGGAGTCACATCTAGCGTAATTTCCTCTTTTAAGCGTGGAACAAATGTTAATCCGCTTAATGCTGATTGGATATGTAAGGACCCCGGTTGAACTTTTAAGGCCATGCTGCCCCAGTTATTAAGCTTACCTACATATTTACCATTGATCCATACATCAAAACGCCGGAAAAATGCTTTCTTTTCACCCACACGGTATAGATAAACGGTTGCTTCTTCTGGCAATGATTCTTCTTCCGGCCTTCCCCAAATTAAACCAGAAAGCCAGGACAGAGGATTTAAATTCTCTTCCATCAATCACTTTTTTGTGTAATCTTAGTAAAGATACAAGAAGGGCAACAATTCTGGAAAGGAAGTCTTTCTATTATTATTGAGAAACTCGCGGACTCATGCCTGATACAACCAGAGAATCGCTGGCAAAAAAAGCAGATTGCGGATTCATATCCTGAATCCCATTGGGCAGAGCTGCTCCCCAGCGTAAAACGCGTAATTTCACTTCGGCTACTCCCCGACCCACAATTCCCAGAATGGTAGCAGCCGTGTGCGATAAGTCGATTAACCGATTACGAACATAAGGCCCACGGTCATTGATTCGTACGATAACTGATTTGTTGGTAAGCGTATTGGTAACTTCAACCAGACTTCCAAAAGGAAGATAACGATGGGCTCCGGTGAGAAAATCCTGGGTAAAAGACTCACCAGCAGAAGTTTTACGGCCTTCAAACTTAGAATGATATATTGAAGCTAATCCAATTGACTCTGTCAAACTTTGGGCTTTAGCCTTACCGATGGTCAGCCAGCTCAATAGAACAGAAATCTTCAATATGGAAAGCCTCATAAGCATTATGTTTAAGGATCTTCGCAAAAGTGCTATTCAACCCTGAATAAAACAAACGATTAATCTAATTCATTCGGTATCTATCTAAGCCGAAATTTAGCTGAAAGGATTCTCTCTTGTATTAGAAGATACCTTAACTAGCTGCAACTTATGACAACCATCAGGCTAAATAGCGGGGCGAGTACTATTAAAGTATGTAGCACTATAAGCAAAATAAAATTTTAAACATATTCCTATTTATAAAATTTTCAATATATACAAACTGACTATTGCATAATTATCTAATTTAACGATATTTACTATCTGAAAGATAATTTTCGTTGGCTTTGGCTTCTATCATAGAACAAAGAATAAAACATCTTGGGGTTTTACTGAGAATGTTCCAATGCTACAGATTATTGAGCTTGCTTATCAGGTTTATTTTTCCAGTTCCCCACCCGACAAGTCTGGTCAGAGTAGTTTGTCAGTAATATTAAACGCTCCTATTCCTGAGCTTGTTAAAGCAAGCATTTTACCCATCAGGATTAATTCCGTTCAGTACATTCTATCCTTTACCCGCACGTATCAGGTTTGTGAATCAGAGGTACAAAAAGTGTTCGAGCCGATGGTAATGGGGCTAGACTTAAACTGGAACAGAAAATACAAAGTAGACTTTTCGAGATAATAAACATCTAAACGCAGTCCGAATATCCCATGATGAACCGTCGTAATTGGCTAAAATCTGGTACTCTCGCCGTTGCTGGAGCTACCATACCTGATTTCTGGAGACCCGCCGAAGCAGCTGAGGCCGGCCTTCCACATCTGGCAGGAACGCCCGTAAAAGCCCGCCTCATGTCGAACGAGAACCCTTATGGCCCTTCCCAAAAGGCTCAAAAGGCTATTGCTGATGCTATTTCAAGTGGCTGGATGTATCCTCGTGATTCTATCATGACTTTCCGAAAAATGATAGCTCGTGAAAATAACATAAGTGAAGATCAGGTGCTATTAGGAGCCGGATCTGGTGAATTATTGATGGCTTCGGGCATTCATTACACGGTAAAAGGGGGAGCGGGAACCAATATTGTGGGTGGGGATCCAACTTATATGCAATTACTGCGGACAGCCCTGGCACTAGGAGCAGAATTTAAGAAAACATCCCTTACCAAAGATTTTACCTACGATTATGATCGTATGGCCGCTTCCGTAAGCGATAAAACTTCATTAGTCTATCTCTGCAATCCGAATAACCCGACGGGCATTCTGGAAGCTCCTTCGAAAATGAGTGCTTTTTGTGAAGACATGGCTAAACGCAAGCCAATCTTTATTGATGAAGCCTACATGGATTATGCGGCCGATCCGAAAGCGAACAGTATGATGAGTCTGGTAAAAAAAGGGCATAATGTGCTCATTGCCCGTACCTTCTCCAAAATTCATGGTTTTGCCGGGCTTCGTATTGGATATTTAGTCGGGCAACCCGATACCCTGAAAGAAATCAGCAACTATTGTACAGGTGGTGGTAGCATCTCGGCCACCTCAGTGAAAGGAGCTATTGCCAGCTACCTGGATGAAGATTTTCAGGAATATTCAAAAGCAAAATGTAAGGAATCAAAAGAATATCTATATAAACTTCTGAAAGACCACGGCTATAGCTATTTGCCTTCTTCTACCAACTTTGTACTTTTTCCAATTAAAATGAATGGGAAAGAATTTGTAGAAAAGATGGCTCAACAAGGCGTAGCCTTAAAGAGTTGGGAGTTTGCCAATCAGCAATGGTGCCGTATCTCGATGGGTACCCTTGAGGAGATGAAGCTATTCGGTGAAGCATTCAGCACACTGGCCTAATCAGCCTGTCTGTTTGGATATCCGCCGCTTCGGAATAAACCGAAGCGGTTTTATTTTAATAGCTTCGCTTTTAAGGGGTTTCCTAAAAAGTTTGTATCATGTATAGCATTTATCAATCTAAACTTTTTTATGGAAAATACTCCTTATATCCCAACTGATTTACAAGCCAGCACTATTCCTCCTAAGCCAGACAACTGGTTAATTCCTTCCATCCTGGTTACTTTATTTTGTTGTAATTTTTTGGGTATCGTTGGCGTAGTATATGCAGCCCGGGTTGATTCAAAATATTCTCTTGGAGATTACCCCGGAGCCATCAACGACGCAAAACAGGCCAAATTATGGACCCTGGTCCCGCTGGCCATTGGAGTTTTACTGTGGTTTGGGGCAATGGCTCTCTACGGAGCTTTTATTTATACTGCCATGCAGGGTAAAAAATTTTAATATCTTCTGTCTATCTATTCTTTAAATGAGCACCTTACCTCCTTTCCCTCCTGATCCGGAAGCTGGATCTTCCAGTGTACCAAAGCCACAAAACTGGCTCATTCATACTATTGTAGTTACAGTATTGAGTTTGTTCTGCTGCCTCTGTTTTATTAACTTAGGTACAGGTATCGCAGGAATTATTTTTGCTACACAAGTTGACGCCAAATACAATGCCGGTGACTATGCTGGTGCGGAAAAAGCAGCTAATAATGCCAAAATCCTGTTTTATGTAACTGCTGGATTGGTAGCCGTAGCCTTCATCATAAATATTGTTTACCTGTTCATTGCAGGCGGTTCAGTTTACCAGGAAATTCTTCGAAATCGAGGATATAATTTCTAATGACCAGTACTTTAATAAGGCATCTTTTTTACTGGACTGCGGCAGCCGTTGGGCTGGCCGCCGCCTTTCTCTATTATCAGTTCAATCCCGCAACTGTACATTTTTTCCCGCCCTGTATGTTCCGAAAACTGACGGGCCTGCATTGCCCAGGCTGTGGTGCCCAGCGAGCCCTTCACCAACTTATGCACGGCAATATTCGGGAAGCTTTTCGATATAATGCTCTATTGATGCTAGCGATTCCTTACGTAAGCTTAGGGTTTGTACTGGACATTTGGAATCAGACAAAGGGCTTTGGCTACGAACGTATGCCCGCTATCTATCGGCGAAAGGAAGTTATCATGGGTATTGCCATTCTGATTTGTCTGTTCTGGATTTTCAGGAATATTCCTATCGAGCCATTTTCCTGGTTAGCTCCAAGAGAAGGATAGCCAATGAATGTAAGCCGTGACGCGGCAAAAAAGCCCTAAAAATCAATAGCGAGGGGCTTAAGCCCCTCGCTATTGGGAATTTCCTGATCAAAAATCATTAATTAATTATCGCCAAAAAACTCTTCTGCACTTTCAATCTGGGGTTCTTCTTTCGGATAAACCACACAAGGATACCCAAAAAGACATTTATCCTTAATCATGGTGGCAACTTCGTTTGGCACGTATTGTTCCCACTCTTCCGTTCCGGTTTTAATCATTTCCAGCACCTGATCAGACAGAATACGAAGATTTTTCTTGTTAAATGAGCGAATATCTTCGATTTTATTATTTGTAATCAGATAGTTAAATAAATCCCGGATATGATTAGGTAACTGGAATTTAAAGCAATTGGCAATTGTACCATCAGAACGTAAGGCCGGGTAAACGTAAAGTTTTACTTTACGGCTGAACAAGGTTGCAAAAGCCTCCAGAATACCCCCTGGCAAATTGGCATAATGTTGTTCATCGAAAATAAATTCCAGGTTTGGAATCCCCATAATAAGCCCAATTTTGAGCTTGGTTAACTTCGATAAATAGGCAATGAGTTTATAATATTCCGTATAGTTGGAAACCATAACGGTCAGGCCCAATTTTCCTAAAATATCTACCCGATCCAGAAAATCTTTTTCATTAATATCATCACCACTTCGCAGATTTTGCAGGGTAAGCTCCGTTAAAACCACCACCCGATCTGTATCTACTTCGGGATCTTCCATAAATTGTGAAACCCCATTCTGCAGCATATCCTGATGCACTAATGCATACGGACGAAACCGCCCACGAATAACAGCAATATGCTTTTTGTAGAGCGTGTCAGCGGGTTGCAGATTCTGTCCGTTGGGCCCAAATAAAGCTGCGTTCGTAAAACCATGTTTTACCAGATAGAGGGTCATTAACCGATTATCAACGGCCTTAAAATCAGGCCCATTGAAACGAATCATATCAATTTCAATCCGATCAGTCGTCAGATCATCAATTAATGACCGGAGCAGTATTTCTGGTACTTTGTAATAGTATAAACAGCCGTAAATCAGATTTACACCAATAATACCAATAGCCTGCTGTTGTAATATATTATCATTATCAAGCATTCGCACGTGAATGATAACATCATTTGGCTCTGTTTTAGGTGTTAGCTGAAAACGAATGCCTATCCAACCATGTGATTCGTTTGTTTTATGGTAATTAAGAGCAACTACAGTATCTGCGAAAGAAAAAAAGCAGGTGTCATCCCCTCTTTTTTGATCCAGACGTTCGATGAGCAAATCGTACTCATGACGAATCATTTTCATTAATCGCGACTCTACCACGTAACGACCGTTTTCTTCAGAACCGTAGATCGCGTTAGAGAATGTCATGTCGTAAGCCGACATGGTTTTGGCAATAGTACCAGAAGCTCCGCCTGCTTTAAAAAAGTTGGCGGCGACTTCCTGACCAGCCCCGATTTCAGCAAACGATCCGTAGATCCGCTTGTCAAGATTGATTTTCAGGGCTTTCTGTTTTGTTCCTAAATATTCGTATGTTGTTGATGGCATGGTCACAGATAACCGCTTATTTCCTGTCAGCCTACTTCTTAAACTACTGTTTAGTATGGTTGGCCGGAGCTCGTTGTCACTACGTTCGGCACCCTAAAGTTAGCCCTTAGGCCTGCTCTGTGTCAATAATATAATCAGTTTCTTGCTAAACGTCTATACCTATTTGTTTAATTACAGATATAGTTCTGTTTAATCAGGTATTATTTCAATTCAATAGAATCTCCTTAATTTATTTACGGAAACTTCGGAATCGTATCCAGGCGTGTTAGCTGACCTGAAGCATCCATCTGAAAAACAAAATGATCCATTCCGTTGCTTACTACCAGGAATGGGGCTTTTAACACATGATTATAGCGTAAAATTTGTTCCAGCACGGTTTGATTGATTTTCACATGAGGTGCTTTGCATTCTACCAACAAAAATGGCTTCCCCACCCGATCATACATAACCAGATCCGAACGCTTGCCGGTTTTATATACATTCAGGCCGCCTTCAATTCGTAGTAATGATTTAGGGTATTTGTATTCGTGAGTTAGTAAATAAATGACATGCTGGCGTACCCATTCTTCAGGCGTAAGCACTAACCATTTTTTTCGGATCAGGCACTGAATCCAGAAACCGTCTGCTTCTTTACGGACCTGATACGCAAAAGGAGGAAGATTTAACGATATCATTATTCTACCTATTACTTGGGTTTAACCTTGAACCATTTTTCTTCCAGTATTAGAATTACCTAAAATCCTAAATTTCCCATTCAGAAATTATGCCATATCCGTAATTTTTCAGAATTTTGCTGAATTTTACTCATTTCATAATTCTCCGGACAGTTTCATTCCCCTTCTTTTCAGAACTGTCTTCACATAAATAAAAGTATGAAAACCAAACAAGAAATCGTCAGTAACTGGCTCCCTCGTTATACCGGAACTTCGCTGGAAGAGTTCCGTCCTTATATTCTCCTGACCAATTTTCACAATTACGTTGAAATGTTTGCGGAACGCTTCGGCGTAGAAATCAGAGGGGTTGGAAAAGCCATGCAAACTGCCTCTGCTGGCGATATTACCATTATTAATTTTGGTATGGGTAGCCCGGTAGCAGCTACTGTGATGGACTTACTTTCGGCGGTTCACCCGAAGGCAGTCTTATTCCTAGGTAAATGCGGAGGCTTGAAAAAACATAATCAACTGGGTGATTTAATATTGCCAATTGCCGCTATTCGGGGTGAAGGAACCAGCAATGACTACATGCCCGCTGAAATCCCAGCCCTTCCTTCTTTCCGGTTGCAACGTGCCGTTTCATCAACCATTATTAAAAACGGACTGGATTATTGGACAGGCACCGTTTACACCACAAACCGCCGGGTTTGGGAACACGACGAAACATTCAAGGAATACCTGCGACATACCCGAGCGATGGCCGTTGATATGGAAACGGCTACCATTTTTGCAGTAGGTTTTGTGAATCAGATTCCTCATGGAGCTTTATTATTGGTTTCTGATAACCCAATGATTCCGGAAGGTGTAAAGACAGAAGAAAGTGATCGGAAGGTTACTTCTGAATATGTAGAACGTCACCTAACCATTGGCATTGAGTCTTTGATTGAACTTTCCCAATCAGGCGAGTCCGTCAAACACCTTCGATTTGAGTAAGTACCTTTGTTTAAAAATAGGTTTGAGTTCAGAAGCAAATGCTTCCCACTCAAAACCTTAAACATCTAACAAAATCAATTCCCGCAGTATTCTTTCATAATGCTTATGGCAATTGCATAGCCTAACTCCCCTGCCTTCGACAAGTCACTGCAACCGGTTGTTTCATTCCCCTGGCTATGGCGAATAATTCCCCGCAGATAATAGGCTTCCGCATAGCGGGCATTCATTTTGATGGCATGGGAACAGTCCTGAATGGCTCCTTCCTGATCATTCAAACTCGAACGACACAAGGCCCGATTCAAATAATAAGAAGCTACGGTAGGATTCAGCTCGATGGCTTTTGAGAAATCAAGTAGTGCTTCCCGCGGTAAATTAAGTTTAACTTTGTTTTGCCCACGAACGAGATACATTTCAGAGGGAGTCATTTCTGTCACACGTACCTCAGGCTGTAGGTTTTCGCGTAATCCCGCCAGCATTTCCTTTGTAATATCACCATCAAAATCGATTTTGTCTTTAGGTTGCAGGGCATTTAGTTCAATGGCCCGGTTTAGATCCTGCACAGAAGACTGATCTGCCCCGGTTTTAGATTTTGCCAGCCCACGAGCATAAAAGGCTTTGATATACTGAGAATTTAACCGGATAGCACTATTAAAATCGACAATGGCATCTTCGTATTCCTGCTTGAGTAAGCGACAAAAACCACGCTGATAAAACAAGTCAGCATCAGTAGGTTTTAACTCGATGGCATCCGAATAGCTGTCAACAGCTCCCTGGTAGTTTCCCAATTTTTCATATGAAAGCCCTCGTGCTTCGTATACCTGAGCATAGCCAGGATTGAGCTTAATAACCTGATTAAGATCCTGCAATGCCTGCTTATATTCTTCCAGGCGATTATGGCACATTCCCCGGGCAAATAAAGCCTGGACATTCTGTGGAGATAGCTCCAGAGCTTTATCAAAATCCTGAATGGCCTGACGATAGTTATCCAGCTGGCTCCGGCAAAGCCCACGCTTTACATACCCCAGAGGTTCATTAGGAGCTAATTCAATGGTTTTGGTAAAGTCTAATAGAGCCGAACGATAGTCGCTTTCGCAGGTTTTACTTTCACCACGAGCCAGATACGCATCCGCATAAGAGGCGTCCAGTTCAATAGCCTGATCGTAGTCTTTGATAGCCGCAGGGTAATTTTTTTGATAGGCTCGGCAAAGACCCCGATTATAAAAAGCCTTTGAATTATTCGGGTAGAGCCTGATAATTTTCCCGAAATCGAGTATAGCGGAGGCATATTGCCCGGCTCTACTTTTTTCCAGAGCTTTTTCGAATAAGGCATTTTCATTTTGGGCATATCCTCCCAACATCCCTACCCACAAGAATAAACCTACTGTAAACGTTGTTTTCATGTAATACCAATCGAATACTACTCCCAATCCATAAGGTTTCCGTATTAACCCATAAATTACTAGTATTCAGAATACGTACAAATTTATGGATAAGCCTATTTCAGGCAATTTTTACCAGGAAATAAGTTGACCTACTCCAAATAATACTACAAATAGAAGTGTGGATAAAGCCATGCGTTTCAGGAAAGGGTCAATCTCTTCCGGACGCTGGCCCTTCTGAACGCCTGTAGCAATTTTCCAGAATAAAGGCAGAGTCAGCAGGAACAGAATTCCACTCCATTTAGGATGGATTAACACGACATATAACAAAGCACAGAGCAGACCACTACCCAACAAAAACCAATGATACGTTTTTGCCTTTGCTGCCCCTAGCCGTACTGGAATGGAGTTTTTACCACTTTTGCGGTCATTCTCAATATCCCGGATGTTGTTAATGTTTAATACACCAACGGCAAACAAACCACAACTAGTAGCAGGAAGCAGAATTGACCAGTCGAGTAAGCGGGTATGCAGGTAATACGTTCCGAGCACCCCAATCCAACCAAAAAACATCAGAACTGATAAATCACCAAAGCCGGCATACCCATAGGGGCGTTTCCCAACAGTATAGGTAATGGCGGCAATAATGGATAAAATACCAAGCCCCAGAAATGAAAGAAATTCCTGGGTAGTTCCTCCTTCCAGGGAAACATACAATAGGCCTAACCCAACCATAAAAGTAAGAATCGAAAACAGAATAATGGCCCTTAGCATTCGCTGAGGTGTAATGGCTCCGGTCTGAACGGCCCGGGTTGCCACTTTACGGTCAGCATTGTCTATTCCCGATACGTTATCGCCATAGTCGTTGGCAAAATTGGAAAGGATTTGTAGTAAAATGGTGGTTAAAACCGCCAGCCCGAAGACCCTCCAGCGAAAGCCCCCTTGAGCAGCGGCCAGAAAGCTCCCCATTAAAATACAGGAAAGAGATAGGGGTAATGTACGGGGGCGTGCGGCCGAAAGCCAGGATCGCATGGGAATACTTGATTTAATTCAATGGATGGCTCTTCCCATCCGGATCACTCCAACGAGTCTCCTTTATAAAAGTGCTGCCAGCTTTTACTGGCAGCAAAAAAGATCGAAATACAAAAATAAACATGTTCAGGAAGTTTCCTTTTACTTATGAAACCCTAACCTGCTATTCTTTCAATCTGTCATTCAATAACTCATTCATTTTACTTAATCGCAGCCAGAAATTCTTCGTTATCAGGCTTAACTTTTGAAGCAAAGAAGTGCGTTAACTCTCCCTTCTCGTTCACGACATACTTACAGAAATTCCAGGTAGGTACTTTGTCGTTCCAGCCGTTCAGGTCAGGGGTAGAAAGCCATTTGTACAATGGGCTCTGGTTTTCGCCTTTGGTTACTACCTTTGAAAACATGGGAAATGTTACGCCATAGTTTTTCTGACAGAAGGCTCCAATTTCCTGCTCCGATCCAGGTTCTTGCCCGCCAAAATCATTTGAGGGAAAACCTAATACCACGACTTTGTCTTTGTGTGTTTCGTAAAATTTCTCCCAGTCGGCATATTGTGGAGTAAAGCCACACTTTGATGCCGTATTCAGAATAATTACCTTTTTGCCTTTATACGTCGACAAATCTACTTCTTTGCCATCAAGTGATTTCATCTTGAAATCATACAGGGTTTGTTTAACCGGAGGTGTTGTTGCCGGACGGCTCACCGCTTCGTTTTTATCGGCAAAAAGACCAGTAAGCAGAGTTCCTAACATAAGCATGATTTTTACCATAGGGATATAAGCTAACGTTTGAGGTTTAGAACCACATCTTACAGAAAGTTGTTCAAAAAGAATGATCTTTTTTGCAGAAAATTTGATGCAATATACGGAGTAGAAAATGATTCCGTATGGCTCCTACGGGAATGTTTCCGGAAGATGATCGTTTTGTGAATTACGGTGACATTCCCTGAAAAACATGAATCTGCTTTCTCTGCCTTACCTTTGTGTTTCAGGCCATTTCTTCCGGCCTTTACCAAGGAGTTTATGGTTAAAAAAGACAAATACGCCAAGAAAGAAGATACCCGTTTTACCATTAACGAACCAGCCGAACTGATGTCATTCTTACTGGCTCAGTTTCCGGGAAAAAACCGGAATAATATCAAATCGTTGCTTCGGAATAAGCAGGTGTATGTCAATGGAAAGTTAACATTTCAATACAACTATGCCTTGCAGCCAGGCGAACAGGTAAGCATCCGCTGGAACAAAGTCCCCGTAGCCGAACAGTATCCCGGCATTACGATTGTCTTTGAGGATGAATATCTGGTTGTGATTGAAAAACAGGCTGGTATTTTATCCATTGCCACCGAAAAAGAAAAGCGTAAGACTGCGTATAGTATGCTCAGCGAACACGTAAAATCGCAGAATCCCGCTAGTAAGATTTTCGTTATTCACCGTCTTGACCGGGAAACATCAGGATTGATGATGTTTGCCAAAAGCGAAGCCATCCAGAAATTAATTCAGGAATCCTGGCAAGCCACTACGAAAGAACGAATTTATCTCGCTATTGTCGAGGGCAACCCAAAACAGCCTGAAGGCGTGATTTCCTCTTATCTGGTAGAAAGTCAGAAGTCTATGATGGTGTATTCCACCCAAAACCCAAATAATGGACAAAAAGCTGTTACCCACTATGAAATGCTCAAGCAAAACAAACATTTCAGTATGCTGAAAGTGAGCCTGGAAACTGGCCGTAAGAATCAGGTGCGGGTACATATGCAATCCATTGGCCATCCGATCATCGGTGATAAAAAATACGGATCAACCAGCAATCCGATAAATCGGCTGGGTTTACATGCCTGGGTTTTATCCTTCATGCACCCCGTCACGAAAGAACAATTGCATTTTGAAACCAGTATACCAGGGAAATTTGCCGCTTTGTTTAAATGACTCTTGGTTACTTAACAGATTACTGGCTCGAAGCAGGGAACCCATATGCCGGCGTTCCAGTAAACAAGGGAGGCGACTTAACAGTCGCCTCCCTTGTTTACTGGAAACTTTTTACATCCGTTCTGGTACCTCTACGCCTAATAAACCTGTTGCTTTGCGAAGCACTTCCGCTACAACTTTTGACAGAGTCACCCGGAACTGCTTTTTCGCCAGATCTGCTTCAGCAAAAATAGGTACTTCGCTAAAAAACAGACTATAGGTTTTGGCCAGCTCATATGCATACTGAGCAATCAGGGCTGGACTGTACTGACTGGCGGCATCTTCAATCTTTTGAGGAAACTGACTGAGTATGAAAATCAAATCCCGTTCGGAAGGCTGTAACTCAATACCTGCTGGTGCAGTGGCACTGATTCCGAGCTGATCGGCTTTACGCAATATAGACCGGATCCGGGCGTGATTATACTGAATATATGGCCCTGTATTTCCCTGAAAATCAACACTTTCCTGTGGATTGAATAACATCCGTTTTTTCGGATCTACTTTCAGCAGGAAATATTTCAGGGCCCCCATCGCCAGGGTATGGTACAACGCTTTGGCTTCTTCTTCGGTGAAACCGTCAATTTTACCTAGCTCTTTGGTCATGCTTTCGGCGGTATCGTTCATTTCCTGAATCAGGTCATCGGCATCCACTACTGTACCTTCCCGAGATTTCATTTTTCCGCTGGGCAGATCCACCATACCATAGCTTAAGTGGTATAACCCAGAAGCATAAGGCCGGCCTAGTTTTTGCATAATCAGGAAAAGCACCTTGAAATGATAATCCTGCTCATTGCCTACCACGTATACCGATTTCTGCATCGGGAAATCTTCTGCTTTCAAATCAGCCAGGCCCAAATCCTGGGTAATGTATACTGATGTGCCGTTCGAGCGTAAAACCAGCTTCTCATCCAGGCCATCGGCCGTCAGGTCAATCCATACTGAATTATCAGGACGACGATAGAACACCCCTTTTTCCAAGCCTTCTTCAATGATGTCTTTACCTAACAGATACGTGTCTGATTCGTAGTAGATCTTATCGAAGTCAACCCCCATTTTACGATAGGTTTCGGCAAAGCCAGCATAAACCCAGCTGTTCATACGTTTCCAGAGGGCAATTGTTTCGGCATCCCCTTCTTCCCACCTTAACAACATCGCTTCTGCTTCTTTCAATAAAGGAGCCTGTTTTTCGGCTTTCTCTTTATCCATACCACCCGCCACCAGGTCAGCAATTTGTGCCTTATAAGCTTTATCGAAAACAACGTAATATTTACCCACCAGGTGATCTCCTTTTAAACCACTCGACTCAGGTGTTTCAGCATTTCCAAACAATTGATAAGCCAGCATAGACTTACAAATGTGGATGCCCCGGTTATTGACTACGTTGGTTTTCATAACCTCATAGCCATTCATTTTCAGAATTTCCGCAATCGAATAGCCCAGAAAATTATTACGTAAGTGGCCGAGGTGCAGGGGTTTATTCGTATTAGGCGACGAATATTCTACCATTACTTTTTCGCCCCGCTTCGCATGCTGCCCGTAATCAGGATGATGGGCAATACTCGTGAATAATTCCAGCCAGATCTGATCTGAGATGCTCAGGTTTAAAAAACCCTGAACCACATTATAAGCCGAAACCACGCCCGAATGCTTCACCAGATACTCACCCAGTTTTGTACCGATCTCAACGGGACTTTTCTTTAACTGCTTGGCATAAGGAAAACAAACGAAGGTGTAAAAACCTTCAAATTCTTTTTTAGTTGGCTGGAGCGATAGCTCAGCAGGGGCTGCTTCAATATTAAATTCCTGTTGAAGAGCGGCCACTAAACCCGCTTGTATTTGTTCGGCAAGATTCATACTTCGTTCAAAAATTCCACAAAATTACATCAATTGCCGGAAACGTTCTATGCAGATTGTAAAACGATAGCACGAGAAGCTGCTGTTAGTAATCCATTCATAAATGGTCTGCACCATTACCCAAGTAGCCAATTATTCTTTCTTGTTTTATAGTCTTACCCAGGTTATTCCCAGAACCATAAAATAAACTTACCTGTTAGCGAAGAAATACCTACGGCGTAAGCCCTATTCGTGTTTCTATTAATTACTCAATTACACATTTTTTTTCCTGATAAGAAGAGTCATAAGGTCTATACTTTTCTCTACAAAAACCGTTACTATTTCCATATTCCTAATTTGATTAACTTATTTTTGCACTTATTTTCAATCTAACTGTTCTTTTGTGAAATACATCTTTTCTTTTGCTCTTGTTTACCTTCTAGGCTCTTCGGTGTTTGCACAGACTGGTCAGGGTGAACGTTTTAATGCCTTTTCGGGATCTTTTTCCTACAATGATTCTAAAAATACTGGCTCCTCGGAATACAATTCCTCTCTTGCGAATGTAAATGTATCTTACCAAAGAGGAACATTTAGTAAAGACAACCTTGCCCAGGGTTGGTATGCCGGTATTGGTTTTAGTTATAGTGGCTATTACTATCAGCCCAGCCAGAAATATCATACGTCTACGCCAAGTATTACGGGGGGATATTTAGTCCGTAAGTATCTTACTGCTTCCAACCGGGTGCGTTTATTTGTACAGGGCCAGGCAGGTATTTCCTATTCACCCGGTTTCTATAAAGATCCTAATTCTCTGAATAATCAGACCACCCATGCCATTTCGCTGGGAGGTAATATTGGTATTGGTGCAGCATATTTTTATAAAAAGAACTGGGCGTTGGAGGCTACCACTACACTGGCTTCTTTAGGATATCAACAAAACAGATACCTTGGGAGTATCAGTAATTCTCAAATTACAGCATCCGCAGGACTAAGTTTTAATACACTTCAGGTAGGAATTGCCCATTATTTCGGGGCTAATGCGTTGAACGAAACCATGCCTAGTCTGTACGCGGCTGGTCGGCGGTACATTGCTGGTGATTTTTCGGGTTCTTACCTGTTTTATCCTGCTAACACTGACTTCAAAACAAGTTCTTATTCACTAGGGGTATCAACTGCCAAATTTGTTAATCCAAATCTGGCTAATGGAATTGGTGTCAGTGGAGGGTATGGGAGTACGAAAGTCACAGGTATCATAACCAACCAGCAGTGGAATATAGCCATACGACCTTACTGGGAATACTATTTGGCAATTGCCAACAAATGGTCCTTTTTCATAAATGCAGGTATTCAGGGACAGTATGGGTATTCTAAAGTAACTAGTAGTAATTCGACTTTATTTACCAGAGAATTTTCCTTTTTAGCGAATATCCGGCCCGGTATTCAATATCAAATTACGCCCAAGTGGGCAATAGCCGGATTAGTAGGTTCTTTAAATCTCCTTAGCTTTTCTCATGATTCTGAAAAGTCACAATCAGGTAGTATTGAGATTAGCAAGGCCAACTCTACTGCCGCCAGCATTATGCCAAGTTATACTTTCTCAAACCTTAGCTTGTCATTACGCTATTTTATGGGTGAATAATGGTGATATAAACATAATGCGGCTGCAACCATTAGGAAGCTTGCAGCCGCATTATGTTTGAAAGCAGACTTATTAAATACCCAGATTCGTACGGAACAGTTTAATGGCAATTGCCAGCAAAATCACTCCAAAAATCTTTTCAATAATCCCCGTTCCGGCGGCTCCTATTTTCTTTTCGATCCATTCGGAAGAACGCAAAACCAGATAAATCAACGCCAGATTAACAAAAATACCAATCAGGATATTGAGTTCGCCATACTGAGCTTTTAACGATAGAATGGTTGTCATGGTACCCGCCCCGGCAATAATCGGAAAAGCCAGTGGGACAATCGAGGCCGTTTTAGGTTCCACATTAGACATTTTGAAAATACTGTGGCCTAAAGTCATTTCTAATCCAATCAGAAAGATAATGAGAGCCCCCGCTACGGCAAATGACTGAACGTCTACACCAAACAAGCTCAGAATGGATGTTCCGATGTAAAGAAAGGCAATCATGATCCCTCCTGCTACTAGAGTGGTAGTTCCGGCATGAATGTTTCCCGTTTTTTTACGAAGATCAAGGACAATAGGAATTGCTCCAAGAATATCAATGACAGAAAAAAGAACAAGTGTTACGGATAATATTTCTTTAAAATTAGCTAACATGATTATTGGGAAAATAAGCTCTAATGCGTAACAGTAAGCATCTTGAGCTTGGCATTACTCTTTACAAAATGTTTAAAAATCAACAAACTACTGATTTTCATAAGTGATAATGAAGCGGCGAAGTTCCTCAAAATCCTGATTTGTTAAGGCAGGGAAATTAGCGATCCGAAAGGTTGACTCTTTCCAGGCTCCGTACCCATTGCCAATGCTGATTTTTTGCTGGGTAGCCGCCTGCTTTAAGCCCTTAATCTGCCCGGACGTTCCGGTAAGAGCCAACACGGTATCTGAACGCACGGATGGATTTTGAATAAGTGGTTTCCAGGAAGTTCGTTCTTCAAAAAACTGATATAGTTCTGCAGCACGCTCTGCTAGCGTAGACGCCACTGCTACAATCGGGCGGACTTGTTTCAATACCCGATTTAACAAGTAGATATTCAGCACATTAGGAGTATAATGAGTCTGATACTTCGCTGCATTTTCGTGAATAAATAAAAGGCTATTGTAATGATTGCGTTCGTTTACCTGACGGGCCTTTTCCAGTGCCTGAGGTGAACAAATGAGCAAAGCCATACCAGCAGGCAGACCAAAGCATTTCTGCACCGACGCAAACCATACGTCACCTAATGACCAGTCAAAATCAATACCGGCCATCGAAGAGGTAGCGTCTAGGGCAAGTAAGGCCGAACTGCTTTGCCGAATGGCTCGTAAACTGATCATTGAAATCTGGGTTCCATTAGAAGTTTCATTTTGCGTAAGACATAACATTTCGCATTGACTTCCCAACAATATTTCCTCTTCGGGGTTCAGTGAGTGACGAACCACCTCGACCCCCAGTTTCTGCGTATAGTCGGCCCATTTTTCGCCAAAAGCTCCCGTATATATATGTTCTGACTGCTTCCTGATCAAAGACTGAGCGATAATTTCCCAGCATTCTGTTGCCGAAGAAACGAAGTAAATACCGTAGTCCTGAGGTACGCTTAGCTTTTCCCGTAACAGCTGGCAGGTTTCTGCCACTAATTCCATCGCCGGAGCACTTCGGTGATTGACACTTAACATGCCACTTACATAGGCATCTTGCAGATACTGAGCGATCTGAGGATATACCTGTGATGGACCAGGATAAAAGGAAAGCAGATCAGGATGATTCATGGCTTTGCTACGCGTTTCAGAATTAATGTTTGAATACGGTGTAAAACCGGTAATTAGTTTACACGTATTCAAACGATTGAAACCTGTTTTATAGAAACGAACGGATGGCTAGTTCATAGCCTTGCATACCAAAACCAATAATAATACCTGCCGCTTTGGGGCTAATGTAACTGTGATGCCGGAATGCCTCCCGGGCATGTACATTGGAAATGTGCACTTCAATCACGGGTGTTTTTACGCCCGATATGGCATCGGCTAAGGCTATACTCGTATGCGTATAGGCTCCGGCGTTCAGGACAATACCATCGAACGAGAATCCTGTTTCATGGATTTTGTCGAGCATAGCTCCTTCGTGGTTTGACTGAAAATAATGAAGTTCAACTTCCGGGAAAATTGTTTTCAATTTTTCGAAGTACTCTTCAAAGGTTTGAGAACCATACATTTCGGGTTCACGGAGGCCCAGTAAGTTGAGATTTGGGCCATTTAAAATCAAAATTCGTTTCACTGCTATGAGATCTGGTGTAACCAATCGGATAAATAGAAAGCGTTACTTCTTTACAAAATTTGGTCCATTCAATGGAATTGAATAGTAAATCAGCCTATCGGCGTTGTACATTTGAGCCTGAACGGACGCGAAACTGTTATGCTGTGGCAAAGCTATCTTAAAAACTTCAAAACCTATCTGACCCTTGAACGTTCCCTGTCGGAGCATTCGATAGAAGCCTATATACATGATGTACGAAAACTGATCGAATACCTTGATTTATCAGGGCAATTGTCTTTAACACCGGAAACCATCACCGATGTTCATTTATTAAATTTTCTCTATTATATCGGTGAATTAGGCATTGTTTCTACCTCGCAGGCACGTATTTTGTCAGGATTAAAGGCTTTTTTTAAATTTCTTATTCTTGAACAGGCGATCAGTCATGATCCTTCGGCGTTAATTGAATCACCGAAAATTGGTCGGAAATTACCCGATACGCTTAGTTTTCCGGAAATAGAAAATTTGCTAGCAGCTATTGACCTTTCCACCCCCGAAGGCTCCCGTAACCGGGCCATTCTGGAAGTATTATATGGCTGCGGCCTACGTGTTTCGGAGTTGACTGACCTGCGGGTTAGTGAGTTATATTTTGATATCGGATTTATTCGTGTATTAGGGAAAGGCGGAAAAACCCGGTTAGTTCCCGTTGGAAGAGATGCTATTAAATACACGCAAATTTATCTGGACGAAATTCGCCGTCACCAGACTATTCAAAAAGGTTCAGAAGATATCCTCTTCCTGAACCGTCGGGGAAAACAGCTTACCCGAATCATGATTTTCCTGATAATTAAAGACTTATCCGCTAAAATTGGCCTCCAGAAGAGTATCTCACCGCACACCTTTCGGCACAGTTTTGCTACTCACTTGATTGAAGGTGGGGCCGATTTACGGGCCGTTCAGGAAATGTTAGGGCACGAATCAATCACAACAACAGAAATTTATACCCATCTGGATCGTGATTATCTGAAAACCGTTATCACCGAATACCACCCTCGGGGGAAATAGTTCAGTTTTCAACGTTGCTTTACAACGTTGAAAACTCTACATACTTATCTTACCATTGAAACCATTCTTTACCGTTTGGTCATTTCAAACAGGTTAGTAGCCTGTTCTCCTAAAAAACCGTCAAACCATTTACCATTCTCTTCTCCACGCTCAGCTAGTTCATAGTAAGCATAACTCCAGACGAGTGCCCCCTGGCTCCCATCGGCCTCGGTTACCAGACATGCTTCATCAACAGCCTGAGTTGAAGATTGACGCAGCTTGCTACCCGCTTCGCCCTCAATGTGCGATTTCATTGGAACACCCGCTGCTTTTAATCCATCAATGGTCGCTTCAATGTCGGGCCATTCGAGCACTTCCTGAAAATTAATATAGGCCGTAAAGTGATTTACCGAATTGCCATGTAATAAAGTCCAGGCCGCAAACTGCGACTCCCCATTTACGGCTAATATAGTCTCACGTTTAGGAGGGGCCCAGGGACGGCCAAAGAATTTCACCAAAGCATCGAGTAATACCTCGGCCTCTTCACCGCTGATGTTCCCTTCGTTTTTCAACTTTTTGAGGCTTTCACGGGGGGCACCAGCCAAAACATCAGGTGTATTCGCTACGGCTTCGTTAATTAACGTTTGAGTCTGTCCCGACAAAGCACTAACCTCAAGTTGTGTCACAAAAAATTTAGGAAACTTCTTTTCTGTTGGATGCTGATAATGCCAGGAATTTAAATGCTTGGACGGAAAAGCATACGGACTTATTTTCTCGTAGCCTAAACATTCCAACACAGAGCCAATTGCTTCCAGGCCAGGCGTCTGTTCACCGGTATTGGTATTAAACGTTCGGAAAGCACAATGATCATTTACAACCTGCCCACCTTTTACCTGAACCAGATTCACATAATCCTGGGCATAACTCACTCGCTGGCAATAATTCACCCAAAGGTGATTTAACAACTCTTGTGTAAGGATTTGTTGAGAAATCATAGATAAGTACAACGGTTTAAGAGCTGAAAGGTAAGAAGAATTTCAAAACAGGAACTATAGTTAATGAACATATACTTATGTTATAAATTAGTATTAATATTCCCCAAGTATGTTTTTTAAATCTTATGATAATCAATGCATAATCTTTCCTTAAATATGCAATAAAATGGCATGAGTAGTTTTGCTACCAAAAGTACTCCCGGTATTTCTGAATAGTTTAATCTTTTTTGTTCACCAATCCATAATTATCTTTAACACATGAAAATTGTTTCTTTACTCTGTGGGGTATTAACCAGCACCCTTACGTTCGCACAAACTTCCGACTCCCTGCTGGTGTATGCTCCTCAACGAGCGGTAATCCTTCAGGGCAGCAGTAATTTCCGTGATTTAGGCGGTTATCCTACTAAAGACGGGCATCACGTAAAATGGGGGCATATCTACCGTTCAGCGGATATTAGCAAACTAACTGACCAGGATCTGAAAGTCCTGGAAGAGCATCATCTCGCTGTAATCTGCGACCTTCGTGGCCTCACTGAATACCAGACCGCTCCTGACCGTATTCCTACCGGAGTCAAACGGATTGAACTACCCGCTGGAAGCGAAAACGTTAACGCCATGCAGTTGACTCAGGCACGAAATAAAGATTCCCTGCTCATGCAGGCTTATACCAATACTTCGTTTTTCAAAGCCAAGTACAAACCCGTGTTTGATGAGTTATTGGCCCTGGATCCTGACGATGCTTTGTTATTCCATTGCACTGCCGGTAAAGATCGTACCGGTATTGGTGCGGCTCTGGTATTGTTAGCTTTGGGGGTAGATCAGTCTTTAGTGCTAAAAGATTATGAGGCAACTAATGTTTACTGGAAAACCAACCGCGATCAAATTATCAAGCAAATGAAACAGGGTGGTATGGCGGAATCAACCATTCAGGGAATTCTGGCGGCAAATCCGGCTTACTTACAATCTACTTTCCAGTCTATCAATCAGAAATATGGTTCAATGGAACAGTTTTTGGCTTCTGAAATGGAGTTAACACCAAAGAAACTTGCTGAGTTACGAACAAAGTATCTGAATTAATTAGCTTTCCATTTCTAATTTTCACCGGTTTAAATAACTTACTCTCATAAGCGATTGAATTATTATCGTACACGTTTAATTCGTTCAGTTTATAGTTAAAGAGTTAACAAATTCTCTTTATTTTGTCAGTTACATAATCAACCAATACCTTTACATAAACACCTTATGACCAAGAAATTATCACCCGAACAAAGCCAGGAATTACTTAACATATTAAAAACTCGTTTTGAAAAGAACGTAACTCTTCACCAAGGAATTGACTGGTCTAATGTCCAGGCAAAACTGGAAGTTAATTCTGAAAAAATGTGGTCGCTTTATGAAATGGAAAACACCGGCGGAGAACCAAATGTGATTGAATATGATGCCAATACAGATGAATACGTTTTCTACGATTGTTCTATAGAAAGCCCGAAAGGCCGAAGAAGTCTGTGTTATGACCGAGCTGCTCTAGAAGCCAGAAAAGAACATAAGCCCGCTAATAGTGCTGTTGATATGGCGAATGCAATGGGTATAGAACTTCTATCGGAAGAGCAGTATCGCAAATTATTATCACTTGGAAAATTCGATATGAAAACGTCCAGCTGGATACAGACTCCCGCTGATATTCGAAAACTTGGTGGAGCTATTTTTGCCGATTATCGTTACGGAAAAGTATTTGTATATCACAATGGGGCCGAGTCTTATTACGCAGCCAGAGGTTTTCGTGGCTCGCTTAGAGTTTAAGCAGTATCTGAGCCATTTTTAAACCAGCGAATCTCTTTGCTTGAATACATTTTTCCTTATACGAACGTTCATAAAATATTAACATAATCATTTAATTAGTTAGTCGGGAAAAGTAACTATCAAACAAACAAAACAGGTTTTATTTATTGCTAATTTCCTGTTCATTCTGGCACAAGTTCAATTGTTTTCGCCGGGAAATAAACTGCAAACGTGGTTCCTTCATTAGGAATACTTCGTACTGTAATTCCTCCCTCGTGCCATTCCATTACTTTCTTACAAATAGCCAGACCAATGCCATTACCCGCGTATTCTGTTTTGGTATCAAGCCGTTGAAACATTTTAAAAATCCGGTCACTATATTTTTCTTCAAAGCCAATACCATTGTCTTTGATTTCAATAACCAGCCAGTTGCTTTTCTTAGTACTAATTTCCGGCGGAGCTGTTTTTTGGTAATAACTGGAAATTTCTACGAACGGCTTACGATCCTGTAGACTAAACTTCAGCGAATTAGAAAGCAGGTTTTGAAATAATTGTTGAAGATGAATTTCTATTCCTTCGATTACAGGCAATGAATTAACCTGAATTTGGGCCCCTTTTTCCTGGATTACTAATTCCAGATCGCTCAAAACACCCTGTACAATCTGCATAAGGTTAACTGACTGAAGAGAATGCTGTTCGTTTGTTAGTCTGGAAAACGTAAGCAGATCTTTAATTAATTTTTGCATTCGCAGGGATGTGCCCTGCATTCGTTTAATCAGTTGGGCACCATCTTCGGTTAAGCCTCCTGCAAACTTGTTCTGTAAAATCCCTCCAAAGAGCTGAATTTTTCTCAAAGGCTCCTGTAAATCATGGCTGGCAATGTATACAAAATGCTGTAACTCCTGATTGGTTTGTTCCAGAGTATTAGCCAGCAACCGGTATTTTTCCTCACTATTGCGTAAGGCTTCTTCAGACTTTCTTCGTTCGGTTAAATCGCGGGTTATCTTGGCAAAACCAATGAGTTCGTTAGTATCATTGTAAACCGATGTAATCAGCACATTAGCCCAAAAACGACTACCATCTTTACGTACTCGCCAACCTTCTTCTTCATATTGCCCTGTCTGAATGGCAAATTGTAGCTCCCAAACCGGCTTTTCATTTTCAAGATCGTTCTCTGTATAAAAGGTAGAAAAATGTTTCCCAATTATTTCCTCTGCCGTATATCCCTTGATCAACCGTGCCCCCTCATTCCAGCTTTGGATATATCCTTTCGTATCTAGCATGAAAATACCATAGTCTCTTACGTTTCCAACTAGCAAACGGTATTGCTCTTCACTTCTTCGCAGGCTGTCTTCTGCTTTTTTCCGTTCTGTCAGGTTCTGAAACAAAATAGAATAACGTATGATTTCATGCTGCTCATTACGAAGGGCTTTAATAATGGTATTTACCCAGATTTTTTTACCCGATTTGTGGTTCTTCCACCCTTCATACCGAACTATTCCGGCCTGCCCGTGAGCCAGATCCAAGTCATTTACAGGGTCATGATAATCCTCTCCTGCAGATACATAAAAGGTAGCGAAAGATTTTCCTACTAATTCCTGAATTGAATAACCAAACAGGTTTTCAACCGCTCGGTTGCCAAACGTGATGAGGCCTTTCGTATCTATAATCACCAGGGCATACTCGTCCAGATTTTCCAGTACCTGAGCGTAAAGATTACTATCCATCGCTATTGCTTCGACTATTAATTGTTTTTCACTTGTCTATATATACATTAGAATCACATTGCAATATCTGAATCTCTTTGATTTTCTTTTCCATTCAAAATATAGATAATGTAACACTTAAATAATTTATACCTCTCCAGGCAGAACTGCACAACACTATTACTTGTTTTTAAAGACAACATTTTGAAGTACTTTGAATATGACGTTCCCTCCTATTACTGAGTTACTGCTCCAATCTGAACACATTACACTTGAATTTAAACGTATCATTGACGCTCCCGTTCGGATTGCCAAAACATTGGCTGCTTTTGCCAACACAAGGGGTGGCTGGTTGATTATTGGTGTGGATGATGATCATACCATCCGGGGAATTGAATCAGAAAAAGATGAAATCCAGAAACTGGAAGCCGCCTGTGATTTTTTTGTTCGCCCAGATTTACTCCTAAAATACCAGGCCATTACCTATCAGGAGCGATTACTCCTAATGATCTGGGTACCCGAAAGTGAAGAAAAACCACATGAAGCCCGTAACAAAGATGGTGTCTGGCAAGTATATGTTCGGGCAAAAGATAAATCGGTTCCAGCGACCAAACAAATGGGAAAATGGTTGCAGCAAACTGGAGAAATTTCGTCTGAAATTTTACAGCAGCACACCGTAAAGCGTCTACTGGAATTCCTGCAAAAAAATGAACGTATCACGGCAAAGCGTTATGCTCAGTTAGTGAATATATCTGAATACCGAGCAAACAAATTATTACAACAATTAACTCGCGAAGGCATTCTACTTCTGCTGGAGAAACAACGCCCTAAGAGTTACGTATTGAAAAAATAAAGGCAGAATGAGTTATTCTGCCTTTATCAGTTTAAATGGGTTGAACCACAAAGTTTAAGGATTTCAGATTCTAATACCTTCCCTTAAAACAGTACAACAGCATTACTTCATACCCTCTTTAATCTGCTTGATGTGATTCAGGTGTTCCTGAACCGTTCCTGTTACTTTCCCGGCAAATTCTTTCAGCTCCATATCTTTACCATCCTCAGGCTTACGTATTTCTTGTCAAATTTTTTTCCTGAAAGCTTACTCAGTTCGTCATAATATTTTTGCTGCTCTTCGCCCATAATCGCCGGCAGCGTAATACCTTTTGCTGAAGCTATTGATTTTAGTTCGTCGCCTGCCTCTCCATGATCTTTTACCATCCTAGCCCCAAACTCTTTTACTTTGGGACTAAACGCTTTCTGTTCAGCCAGTTTGCCCAATTCTACCTCGAGCATACTACCATTTGCGGCTTTTACGGCAAAATCAGCGTCTGTTTCTGAAACAGTCGGTAAACTATCATTCGCCTCGTTTGCAGCATCAGTGGCAGCTTCGGCCTGTTCTCCTTTTGCTTTATCTGCTTTGTTTTCGCTACAAGCCTGAAAAGCGATAGCCGCTCCGGCCATCATACACAACATAGTTACTTTTTTCATGAATTTCGATGAGTTGGATGGATACATTTTCCCATTAGGAAATAACGTACCTTGTCAAAAGAAAAACTCATGCCCACCCACCTCAGGAAAAGAACTATAAAGCATTATACTTTACAAACGCCATAGTAATAGGAATTTTTTCCGCACTATGGTTAAATCTTAGTATATTATTCGATAATTTGTAATTCTATCTTTTCAATAAGATCATCAGGCCGATTGTTTTCCCAGGGGCGTTTCTGACGAAATTCGAGCTGTACGGCTCCAGTATGTAAGGCTTTAATAACAAATACCTCTGAGGAAGCCCCTCCTACTGCTCCGTTATTTTCGTATGTCTTCTGAATATCAACTTTATGAGCTGGTGTTGCTACGCAAATCCATTCATACCCGGCTGTATTGGTGCCCGTTAAATCAATTTTTGTTTTCTGTCCGATTAACAGTTGCAGTGTCTTCATAGCAAATTAGCTGGTAATAAACGGGCTACTTCCTTGTAAACAGAAGCAGCCCGTTTTCTGAATCATTAAACCGGAATTCGTACCTTATACCGCTTTGAAATCTGGTCATTTACTTTCACTTCGTATTCGCGGCTATTTACCAAATCGGCCGTGTATAAGCCTGAAAAATCATACCCACTCACGGAATCAATCAGGCTTGTATTCCCATTAATTGACAGGCCACTTTTCTGTTCCAATACTGACTTAAATTGCTGATCGAGTTGTGCTGGTGTAACTTCTTCAGAGCCAGGAGTTATTTGGCCTTTCCGCAAGTCCTGTACAGGTTTGGTTGAGTTATGAATCTGCGTAACCTTACCATCGTTATCTATCGTAATCATTACCAGACCATGATTTGCGTTGATGGCAGTCCGATTATTTACGGTTTGCCTGAACAAAACCGTAGTATCCGTCACAATAGGAGTATTTAGCATACCACTTCCATTGGGGCTACCCGTTTGAACTACATTCTGCCGCATTCCATCTGTTTTGAGCTGAATTCCCTCCTTTTCGAAGTTGTGGTCTTTGATAAACTTCTGAGCGATATTCAGGGCTTTGTCTGGGGAAAGAGCTACCTGATTGTTGAGGTTACTTTCTGCCAATGTTCCCTGTAAACGGCCCTCAGAGTCAACAACTAACCGTTGTTTCTTGCCGCTTACCCAAAAACTTCCGTCGCGTAACAAACCCATTTGCCCTGCTTCTTTTTTGGTAAAGCCCAGTTGCTCAGCCAAGGCTGAAAGTTGTTTTTCGTCCAGTATGGTTCCACCAAATACAACCTGTTCAGATTTTTCCAGTATAGGTGGTTTTGCTATGGCAGCCAATGGAAACTGGTAGCCGGTAGTCCAGCTCCAGGCCCACCAATTTTGCGAGGTAGCTCCCCATTCAAACTTACGCTCCTGGGCTAATCGATTCAGGGCTTCGTCCCGGGTGCTACCGGTGGCAGCAATAGTGGCAATCTGATGGCGTGAAATAGCCCATGATGCATTTATCCAGGCATCGCGGAAAGATTGCCCCGCATTATAATTATTCCCAAAGTTTTTTCCATAGTTTGGATCATCGTAACTATTAGACTGGAACCCAAAGATCATGCGTACACCTTGTGTTTTTGGCGAACCCCACGTACTCCAGGGAGCTAACCGGCCCGGATTTACATCCGTTACGTCAGGAACTTTCAATGATTGGCACGTCGACCAGAATAAATATCTATTTACCTGATTACCGAGTTGCATTGCCGAAGAATTTGCCCAATTACGCCCGCTCCAGGTGCCGCCCAGCGGTATGCTATATACACCGTTTCCATCCATACCGCCGTGCCCGGAATGATAGGCAATCAGTACGGCATCGAGCCCATACGTTCCCTGCCAGTGATCATAAGGTTCTTCGTATTCCCAAACCTGCACGTTACCATCTTTCTTCCAGAAATTCCCCCGGTGCCAGGTTCCCAGCCAATCCAGAAAACCCTGGGCGTCAGCGTGCGTTTGCGAGAGATTAGCGGTGTAATGGCCACTGGCATCCACAAATTGCGGAAAAATCTGAATGCTATTCGCCCCGTAGATATCATCTGACCCGCCAATGTTAAGTTTGGTTGTATCTTTTAGAATAAGGGGTCCGGGTAAATCGACACGAGTAATTTTCATTTTATAAACAGTTGTTAGAAGGTTGTAAAACTCACGTAATCCGTTTTAATTAATGACCAGAAATCGGTAGCCAGTTTCTGCAAAACGTACTCATAGGGTAACCAGCCGTATCCACCATCACCCCAGCCCGTCCCCCAGGAATTCCGAATAAGCAGAGCCCCTGTCGTGCTACCTCCAGCCGGATTTTTGATTACCAAGTTGTCATCATATCCAACGGCCACTACGGCGTGCCCTCCCACCGTGCTTTCGGTCGTTTTAGGAAACGGAAATTTTCCGCCGTTTGAACCAGCAGTTGTGTAGGAGGA
The DNA here is from genome assembly GCA_047605205.1 of Siphonobacter sp. Lineage (GTDB taxonomy): Bacteria > Bacteroidota > Bacteroidia > Cytophagales > Spirosomataceae > Siphonobacter. The sequence continues at coordinate 4,419 of JASGGE010000024.1, read as the reverse complement.
ATACACCGTAAAACCAAACATGCAGGGTAACCCAGCCACCAGATTATTTTTAATAGTGGCCAGCACCGTTGCCGGAGTAGCAGTTGGAGGGTCAAGGCGATAATACGTAATAGCCTTGTAATTAGAGGCTAAGGCAAACATAAAAGCCGTTGGTTCGGCATCATAAGGCGGTGGCGTACCGGTCGTTACGTCTGAATAAGGGCAGTATTCTTCCGGGCATACCCCAAACGTAGCCATTGCTTTCATAGTAGAACGGAGGTAGGCTCCGGTGTCGCCAGTCCAGTGTAACAGGTTACGTGTTACCTTATACAGGAATATCCGTGAAGCATCCAGATACCCACCTGTACTTCTTTTTTCAAAGTATTCCAGTAAGCCTGCACCGGCGTTGGCAGTGCAGGAACCAATTCGCCCCTGATCTTCAATTGACGAGCAATATGAACGTAAATCAACTTTTGGAGCCAACGTTACGGCCGCAGTTTTGCTTGCCTTCAGTGGCTTAAAATCAGTAACCTGATCTAATAATGCCTGAACTTTAGGCGTGGTAATGGTGTAATCGCGAATGTCTGGGCTGTCCATTAACCAGCCCATTGCGTGTTGTTCTTCCATACTTATTTTAAGTTGAAGGTTACGGCTATTACCTCAGGAGAGCCTTTCCTGCCTTTCTGCTCACACTGAGAAAGGAGAAGTGATTATGCCTGAAATTCAGCCAAAGGTGAAGAGAATATCAGTACCTGACAATACCGAAATGTAGGGACAAGAAAATAGCCACACAGGCTAATATACAGCTAATTATCAGCCTATTAAAACAAAAAAAACGGCATTATCAGTATAGGCAAATAACTGATAATGCCGAAGAAATAACGTATAAAACTGGTTAGTTACGTGGCGGCTTCCCCCCCGTTAATAGCCCCTGCATCCGTTCAAGAGTTTTGCGTTCGCCGCATAAGCTCAAGAATGCTTCGCGTTCCAGATCAAGTAAATATTGTTCCGTAACTGGTTGTGGATAGCTTAAATCTCCACCACAAATCACGTAGGCCAATTTCTGAGCAATTTTTTTATCATGATCCGAAATGTAGTTGGCTAAACGCATCTGAGCAATCCCGGTTTCAAATAGAGCAATCCCAGCCTTACCCTGTACCTTAATATCGTTACGTTGCTGCGGTTGTGTATAGCCAGCTTCGGCCATTTCCAGCACTGCATTTTTAGCCTCAGCAATCAGCCGGGACCGGTTCAGCACAATCTGATCACCCCGCCGTAGATAGTTCATTTCCAGAGCTTCCTGAGCGGAAGTAGAAACTTTGGCTGTGGCAATATTCATAAAAGCGTTTTGAAGAATATTCAATTCCGGGTCACCCGTTTGATATAGATCCGAGCAACGGGCTGCCATCTCTTTTGTTCCACCGCCAGCCGGAATAACCCCCACGCCAACTTCTACTAACCCGATGTAGGTTTCAGCGGAAGCTACTACCCGGTCAGCATGGAGATTAATTTCGCAACCACCCCCCAGGGCCAGGGTGTGCGGAGCCACTACAACCGGTATCGCCGAATACCGCACCCGCATCATGGTTTTCTGGAACTGGGCAATCATTAGGTTTACTTCGTCCCACTCCTGCTGAATGCTATACATAAACAACATAGCCAGATTAGCTCCGGCGGAAAAGGCTTCCGCAGAATCATTCCCAATGACTAAGCCCTGATAGTTTTGTTCAGCTAATGAAATAGCTTTATGTACACTTTCCGTTACGTTGGGGCCAAACGTATTCATTTTCGAGCGAAATTCCAGGCCTAATACTCCGTCGCCCAAATCAAAAATGGTAGCTTCCGGGTTACTCCATACTTCATTCGTTTTACGAAGATTGTTGAGGATAATAAAGCTTTCCTGGCCCGGTATAGCTTTATAGCTTTTGGATGGAATATCGTAAAAGAATCGTTTTCCCTGTTCAACTTTATAGAAACTCGAATACCCCGCAGCCTGCATTTCGTACACCCAGGCGGCAGGTCTTCCACCCCTGCTTTCAATCAATTCAAGTCCTTTTTCTAAACCAATAGTATCCCAGGTTTCAAAGATTCCAAATTGCCAGCCGAATCCGGCCTTAATTGCTTCATCAATACGGAAAAGTTCATCTGATATTTCCGGAATACGGTACGTAACATACCGGAATATATCGGCAAATGTATTCCGGTAAAATTCTCCTGCTTTGCCCTGATCAGCCAGGGCTATAGTGAAGCGATCAGCCAGTACTGGAACCTTTTTGAGTGTATCAATTATGCTCAGCTTGATCTTCGGGGAAGGTTTGTATTCAAAGCTTTTCAGATCGAGAGCCAGAATAACTGATTTGCCCTGCTCGTCTTTTATCTTTTTGTAGAAGCCCTGGCCTGTTTTATCTCCCAGCCATTTGTTTTCCATCAATTTCTGGATGGAAGAAGGTAACAGGAAGGCCCCCCGCGACTCGTCGTTTTCCAGAGTTTTGTAGAGGTTATTGGCTACGTGTACGGTGGTATCCAACCCTACTACATCGGAAAGCCGGAACGTACCTGATTTGGGCCGACCGACAATATCAGCAGTTAGTTTATCTACTTCTTCAATACTTAAGCCCAATTCTTCCGTAGCCCGTATGCTCTGGATCAGAGCAAATATGCCAACCCGGTTCGCAATAAAGGCAGGCGTATCTTTACAGAGTACCGTATTTTTTCCTAAATACAAATCACCATAATGCATTAGAAAGTCAACGACTTCGGGTAGTGTCTCTGTCGTTGGAATGATTTCCAGTAATCGAAGATAACGGGGTGGATTGAAGAAGTGCGTACCGCAGAAATACTTCCGAAAATCTTCGCTTCGCCCTTCAGTCATCAGGTGAATTGGAATTCCTGAAGTGTTCGAACTCACCAACGTCCCGGGCTTGCGTAAGGCGTCTACCTTTTCGAAAAGTGACTTTTTAATATCCAGTCGTTCCACTACTACCTCAATAACCCAATCATATTCTTTGATTTTGGCCAGATCATCTTCAAAATTGCCCAGTGTAATTCTACTGGCAAATTCTTTCGAAAACAGGGGGGCAGGATTTGCCTTAAGTGTATTCTGGAATGAGTCTGTAACCATACGGTTACGAACTGCTTTTGATTCAAGTGTAAGTCTCTTGGCTATTTCTGCCGGAGTTAATTCATTCGGAACAATATCTAGAAGTAATACCTGGCAACCAATATTAGCAAAGTGGCAGGCAATCCGTGAACCCATAATTCCTGAGCCCAGCACGGCTACCTTTTTAATCGAACGATTCATAGTTAGAGGTTATTTATTGAATGGCTTTACGTAAAATGAGTGAATATAGTCCTGGCTAACGGAGCTTTATTCAGTCTTTTCATTGGATTTCCTTATGCCCATTTCTTGAAATTTAATTTCTTCGTTGCTTCCAGTGAAGGACATCTCTTAAACGGCGAACGGTAGACTGAGGCCCTAATACGTGTTCCATGTCTGAGAGTTCAATTTTTAAAGCTTCAATTGAAATCGTGATTTCGTATACCGAAACCGCCAGGGCTCCAGCCTGCAGGAATAAGGCCGTTCCGAAAATCCAGCCAGCCATTACCTGATACTCCAGATAGATGAAGATCATACAGAGTATACTCAGAAACAAACTACTAACTCCTAAAAATTGCATGTTCCGAATCAATCGAACCCGAAATTGAAGTGAACGGATTTGTTCAATCAAAATAATATTATTCAATGATTTAGGATTAGCCCGATACTCAGTATGTAAATCCCGAATTACTTTAGCGGTTGCGGTAAAGCGGTTTGTAAACCCTAGCAATAGCAAAGAGGCCGTCGAGAATAAAAGTGCTGGTGTTGATAAGGTTAGCTCCATTGTTATGAAATAAAAAAGAAGAATTTAAAGGTGATATTACAATGGGTAGGCTCGTAGATTTGCATTTTCAGCATCGACCACACCTTGTATTTCTTTAATCACGTCGAAAAAAACCTGTAGTTTTTCTTCCCCTACCTGCTGGTAGATTGCGTTATTAAATTCAATTACACCCTGCCGGGCAAAGTCACGTTTTTTCTTTCCTTCATCCGTCAAAAACACATTGACCACTCGCCGGTCAGTTGCATCGGTTTCCCGCCGAATCCAGCCTTTCTCTTCGAGTGTCTTTAACATGCGGGTTAGCGACCGCGGTTCCAGGCCCAGCAGTGGGGCAATTTTAGTAGCCGGAGTGCCATTCTTATCAATATTTAGCAAAACATATCCAACGGCCATGCTCATGTCAACTTTCATGGCATTGACATTGTACATCCGGCTAATGGAATACCAGGCCGTTTTGATGTGATAATCTACCGTCTCTTCTGCTTTCATATAGTCTGCGAGCCTATTATACCAAAGGTGGCATAAAAGAAATTATTATGCAAGCATACCAATATAGGAATAT